>SKQO01000001.1 GCA_007118975.1 Halobacteriales archaeon
CTGTGCATCTTCTCCGTCTGTACGTTGTCGTGAATGAGGACCTTCGACAGGTTCAGCCCCATGTCGAAGATGACGACGTTGTCGCCAGCCCGCACGGCAGTCATCTGCCGGCCGACTTCCTCATAACCGCCAATTGTCGCAATTTCGATTTCCATAGTGGATCCTCCAGAGCACGGCCGTTATCGTCGTGTATGCACGCCGAATACCGTACTCCCGACAGCCACGGAGGTCCGCGATCGATAGGCAACACCGTCGCCCGGCTCGATCCCGCCTTCCGATCGTCCGACCGGAAGGATCCGTGGGTCTGTATAGCAACGGATATGAGCCAGGGTCTTAAAAACTGCCTGCATCGCTGGTCCGCCGATCAGTCGCTTCCTGGTGCCGGTGAGCCAGTCCCTCGATTGTGGACAATCCATCACTCGGCTCACCCATCGCCTCCGACGTCCTCACTATTGTTCGCCAGGTTATCCGATGGACCAACCGTTTACGCGTAATCATCAGGCAAGCCGTGTCCTTGGGGGTCGTCCGCGAAGCGATCCAGGGAGAAGAACTCGACGTCCACGAAGTCGGTTTTCCCTCGGTCGATCAGGTCGGTGAGAGTACGGCCGACCGCGGGGCCGTGTTTAAACCCGTGCCCCGAGAAGCCACACGCCAGATACACGTTCCCGTATCCGGCGGGGCCGATAATAAAATCGTGGTCCGGCGTGGTCGAGTACACGCCACAATAACTCCCTCGGATTCCCGCAGTGGCTGCCTCCGGGAGCGTCTTCTCCAGAAGCTCGGTGAGTTCGAGAAGTGTCGCTTCATCTGGTTTGTTGGAATACCTGTCCGGATCAACCTCTTCGCGCATGTGATGGGTTGCTACTAGAATCCCCTCGCCGAAATCCGGTCTGATATACCACTCGCCACCTGGCAGGGCGGTGGTAGGGGTCAGTTCCGGATATGTTTGCACGTACGACGCCGGCGGCTCAAGAATCAGTACCTGCTCGCGCTCGATCAGGAGTGGTACCTCGATGTCAAGTTTTGCGGCGAGGCGGTCCGTCCATGGTCCCGCGGCAAGTACGACGTGCTCACAGTCGACCGTGCCCCGGTCAGTGTGGACTGCCGTCGTGCGATCCCCACGAGTATCGAAGTCCGTCACTGTGACGCCGGTCGCCACGGTCGCGCCGTTAGCTCTGGCCGCTCTCGCAAAGCCGTTTGCGGCGTCCGCCCCGTCCGAGTACCCCGCCGTTTCGTCGCTGACTGCGAAGTCGACGTCGTCGAACTCTAGCATCGGATACTCCGCGGCGAGCGATTCCCGATCGAGTGTCCTGACCGGAATGTCGAGCGATTCTAGCACGTCGTGGCCGGCCATTGCATAATCCCCCGCAACGCTATCTTGGCTCGCTGCCCGGAGGAGGGGGCTTTCAGCGTGAGCGATCGGCTCGTCGGTCTCCGTCTCGAATCGGCGGTAAAAGGTGTGACTCCACCAGGCCATCTTCGTATACAGTTCTTGCGGGCCGTAGTGGTGGCGGAGGATTGCCGACGAATCTCCTGTCGATCCTGCCGCGATCGTATCCTTCTCAAGGAGAACCGTCTCGAAATCTGTCCGCTCGCTGAGAAAGTACGCCGTGCTGGTTCCCATGATTCCGCCGCCGACGATCACAACGTCGGCACACGATGGGAGGTCAACGGTGGTGCCCATTGTTTCTCAACGGGCCGAGAACCAGCATAAAGGCTATTCACCGATGGCTCGCTGTCGGGGCTGTTCGCGCCCTCCCCGGGTATACTCCATCGGTGTCCTTCCAGCAATGCGTCAACGAGGTTTGTTGCGGGAGCACGTCCGAACAGGAGTGTCTCGACACTCCTTCGCCTCAATCACCAATGCGAGTTCCGGGAAACTCGCCGCCGAGATAGGCCGGCAGCTCCGCTGGACCGAAGATCGCACACGGCATCGAACTCTCCAAGAGCAACTCCACTTTCCCCGCCATGCCACCCGTCACGTCGGTACCCTCCGTTCCGGTGAGCACAGTCTCCACCGCTTCCATCGAGTCGATCCGGGGGATGACCTCATTCGTCGCGTCGAGGACTCCCGGAACGCCCGTACAAAACCCGATCCGATCCGCTCCGAGCGATCGAGCCAGTTCGACAGCCAGTTCGTCTCCACTGAGAATGGTTGCTCCCGCCCGAGCGTCGATGATTGCGTCCCCATGGAGCACGGGCAGAAATCCGATTTCCGACTGGCCCTTGACCGGCTCGGCACACACTTCCAATTGTCCCGACGCAGTTCGCCGACAGCAGGAAAACGGTTGTGTGCCAACCGCTGGTATCCCCACGGACTGGAGCGCATCGACAACCCGATCGTTGAACCGCCGCATGGCCCGTGTCACATCCTTGACAGCGGAAACGTTCGTGGTGCCCGCCGTCGGACTCATCCCGTGTCGCTCCGCGGCCGGATGCCCAAAGCTCCCACCGCCGTGGATGAGCACGAGGTCGCAATCGTCCGTCGCGGCGATCACCTCGGCGACTTCCGCGAGGCGTGCTTCATCGATGGTCTCGGGGGTGGTTTTGTCGGTAAGGAGGCTTCCCCCGAGTTTGAGCACGTCAACCACGATCAGGCCCCCTCGGCGCGCACGCCATTCCGATCCAGTTCCGCCTGGAACGCATCGACACAAACGGCGGTCGCATCCAATGCAGTGAGTAGCTGCTCTCCATCTCCAAGCGCCACGATACACCCGCCTCCGCCGGCCCCCGTAAGCTTCGCCCCGTCCGCTCCTGCCCGCCGTGCGGCCCATACCATCTCGTCCAGTGTGTACGAAGACACACCGAGCGCTTCGAGCAGCCCGTGATTGAAATTCATGAGACGACCGAGTTCCCGACGGTCGCCCCGCTCGACCGCCCGTTCTCCGGCTCGTACGAGGTTCCCGATCGCGCGGATGGTTTCCGCCGCGAAGTCGAACCGCTCTCGCAACTTGCGTACCCCGGCGACGAGCTCGCCGGTCTCACCAGCCCCGCCGTCGAACCCGATGACGAACGGGAGTTCCGGCGCCTCGATGTTCCGACACTCGTCCCCTTCGACCCGTACCGCTCCGCCCATCGTCGAACAGAACGTATCCGCGCGCGAGGCCTGTCCGTCTTGTACCTCACGCTCCGTTCGATAGGCCAATTCCGCAATGCGCTCCGGCGGCAGCTCCGTTCCCATTGCTCTGGTGGCAGCGTCGATCGTCGCGACAGCGACAGCCGCAGAAGACCCTAGCCCCGCTCCCAAGGGAATCTCACTTTCGATAGCGACGTCAAACCCCGTCGCCGGGTCCGCTACGGCGTTACAGGCCTGCTCCAGGGCTACGTCGATGTAGCCTGTTGCGGCGCTCAGCAAATGTTCGGGAACGTCGATCTCGGGATGATCCTCGACAGACTGGGTGTATTCGACGGTAAACCCATCGAGTGTCAAGTCGCCCGCTTCCACGCGCGTGACACCGTCCGATCGAGGGTCGACCCGGACCGTGGCACGACGCTGGATCGCACAGGGGATCGCCGGCTCGCCGTAGACCACCGCGTGCTCGCCGAACAGGTATACCTTGCCTGGGGCGCTCGAGACGGTCATTACTTCGGATCGGACGGGCGCGAATAAATACGTACGCGAAGTCACTACAGCAGGACCCGACACGGACGACCGACGGTGGATGGCGTCGTGGTACTCCAGGCGGCGGACGGCGATCCTGTCAGATGCTCTCGAAGTCGTCGAGCGCGAACACGGTATCGGCGCCACGACGATCGAGCGTTTCGTTGGCGAGCAACCAGTAGACCACGCTCAAGGCCTTGCGGCCTTTGTTGTTTGTCGGAATGACGAGGTCGACGTTGCTGGTCTGATTGTTGGAGTCACACATCGCGATCACCGGGATACCCACGGTGATCGCTTCCTTGACCGACTGGGCGTCGCCGATCGGGTCCGTGACGACCACGACGTCCGGTTCGATGTATCCCGAGTACTGTGGGTTGGTGAGGGTGCCCGGGATGAAACGGCCGGTCCTCGCACGCGCGCCCACCGCCTCTGCGAAGCGTTCGGCCGGATATCGACCGTACTGGCGGCTGGACGTCACCAGGATCTGCTCCGGATCGTATCCGCTGAGGAAATCTGCGGCCAGGCGGATCCGTTCGTCGGTCTTTGCAATGTCGAGGACGTACAACCCGTCGGTCCTGACCCGGTGGATGAATCGCTCCATATCTTGGGTCTTCTGTTGGGTCCCGATGTGGACCCCCGCCGCCAGGTACTCCTCGACCGGGATAAGCAGGTCTGCCTCCTCGTCGGAGAGAACGTCCTCCGTCGGATCCGGCGTCTCCTCGGGTTCTTCGGTCTGTTCGTCCGCCTCCTCGGGCACGTCGGTCTGTTCGAGTGCGTCAGCGCTTTGTTCTCCTTCTGACATGTTATGCGTTGTCCGCGATTCGGATGAGTTCGTTCAGTTTCGCCGTCCGTTCGCCGCCCACTGCGCCGGTTTTGATGTACGGCGCATTCATGGCCACCGCGAGGTGCGCGATGGTCGTATCCTCGGTCTCTCCGCTCCGGTGCGAAATCACCGGCGCGAAGCCTCGCTCCCGGGCGAGGTCGATGGCATCGACGGTCGCCGAAAGCGTCCCGATCTGGTTCGGTTTGATCAGAATGCTGTTTCCCGCCTCGATCTCGATCCCTCGCACGAGCCGTTCCGTATTGGTCACGAACAGATCATCGCCACAAATGAGGGTATCCGAGGGTGCGCGCTCCGTCAGAGCCACAAATCCGTCGAAATCGTCCTCCTCGAGCGGGTCTTCCACGTAGACGAGGTCCCATCGATCGATGAGTTCGTGCATGTACTCGACCTGCTCGTCCGGCGTGCGTGTCTCGTCGCTGTAGACGTAGTGCTCACCATCCCAGAGCTCGGTCGCGGCGACGTCGATGCCCAGGCGGATCTCGAAGCCGACGGCATCGGCAACCCGTTCGACTGCCCGGGCGGCGACATCGAAGGCGGTCTCGTCGCTGACGGGCGGGGCCCAGGCACCCTCGTCGCCCTTTCCACAGGGAACGTCCCGTTCCGCGAAGAGATCACCGACGGCACGGTGGATCTCAGCATTGGCGAAAATCGCCTCCGAGACGCTGGGCGCACCGACGGGCACCGCGAGAAACTCCTGGATGTCGGTCGCGTCTGCGGCGTGTTCGCCTCCGCCGATCACGTTCCCGAGAGGAACTGGATAATTCCGACCTCGAAAGGAGCCTCCCAGATGCTGGTACAGCGGGGTCCCGAGTACCTCGGCCGCTGCGTCGGCGGCGGCCATGCTGATCGCCACTGCGCTGTTGGCACCGATCTCGGAGAAGTTGTCGGTGCCGTCAGCCGCGCGTAAGGCGGCATCGACGCCCCGTTGATCGCCTGCCCATACTTCTCCCACGAGTCGAGGGACTGCGTGTTCGCGAGCCGCTGCGATCGCCTCGGCCGGTGGTCGCTCGATTGCCTCGTGTTCCCCCGTTGAGGCACCACTCGGTGCGATACCGTGCCCGATAGCTCCCGATTCCGTATACACTTCGGCTTCGACGGTTGGCTCCCCACGCGAATCGAGGACCTCGCGGAGTGCCACTCCCTCGATGAGGGTCATGAGTTGTCACCACGATGAACCGTGAACGGCAAAACCCCTGCGTCGTACTCCTCGGCCGCGATCAGAATCGGTTCACGTTGCTCCGTTTCGATGAGAACTGGCGCCGCATAGGAGATCTGCAGCGCTCGGGCCCCCAGGATCCGCGCCTTCTCGTAGCGGTTGAAGCGCTGTCGTTGGTCAGTCATTGGTACGGGGCAACGATGTCGACCAGATCTTTGTGCGAAATCAGCATGCGACGACAGCAGTGACGCTTCAAACCGAGGTCATCAAGCACTGCCGCGGCATCCTCTCCCTCCGCCGTCCGGGTGGAATACTCCTCCCAGTGTTCGCCAACAACCTCGCCACACGTGAAACACCGCACTGGTACCATCATGTCTTGTCACCTTAACGGTAAGATTTCTGATACCGTGCGCGGGCGCCTGGGCCGCCCCACTTTTTGGGTTCGGACTGGCGGACGTCGTTGACCAGAAGCGACCGATCGAACGCCATGTAGGCGTCCCGGAGCTCCGCATCTCTGGTGTGCTCGACGATCCCGCGGGCGATGGCGGTTCTGACAGCGTCGGCCTGCCCCATAATGCCGCCACCCTCGACCGAGACGTCGATGTCGACGTCCTCGCGGACACCGTCGACAATGCGGAACGGTTCACGCATTTTCAGGCGTGCGATTTCGGGCTCGATCAGTTCGATCGGCGTGGCGTTCACGCGCACGAGTCCGGAGCCGTCGCGCACCGTCGCCCGTGCGACCGCCGTCTTCTTCTTGCCGCTTGTGTTGATTACCATGTGACGTTCGCTCCCAGTTGTTCCGAGATATCGCCCAGCTGGACGAATCTGATGCTCGATAGTCGATCCAGGGAGGTTCCATCTAGGACGATCGCTTCCTCGTCCTCGAACGGGTTTCCGACGTACACGCGAACGTTCTCCAGGGCTGCGCGTCCACGCTGTCGTTTGTGCGGGACCATTCCCCGCACCGATCGTTTCAACATTCGATCCGGTCGCTTGGGGTAGGCCGGCCCCTGGTCCGAACCCACCGCGTCCCGGGCTCTGTATCGCTCCATGATGTCATCTCGGCCACCAGTAATAACTGCATGCTCTGCATTCACGATGGCGATCCGTTCGCCGTCGAGGGCACGTGTTGCAACTTCGCTTGCGACCCGTCCGAGGATGCAATCCCGAGCGTCGACGACGATGTCCGGTTCGAACTCGGCGAGGCTCATCCGATCACCTGCACGTTGCTGCCGTCGGCGTACTCTTCGAGGGCCTCCTCCAGGCGAATCGCGGCGCCGTTTGCGGCCTCGATCTTTCGTTCCGCGCTCCGCGAGAAATCGACTGCTGCGATCGTTACGGATTTCTGCAGTGCGCCGCTCCCGAGCACCTTGCCCGGAACGACTACGGTTTGATCCTCGCGTGCGTAGCGTTCGATGCGGCCGAGATTGACCTCGGCGTGGGTCCGTCGTGGTTTGGCCAGCCGGTCGGCGATATCCGTCCACACGTCGGCATCTGCCTCGTGTGACGCGGTCTCGAGCCGGCTGATCAGTTGTGAATACCTTGGATTACTCTTGCTCATATCCGTCCTCCTGAGAAAGGCGAGTGCAGGGAGCAGGATTTGAACCTGCGGACTCCTACGAGACAGCGCCCTGAACGCTGCGCCGTTGGCCTGACTTGGCTATCCCTGCGCGTCGACCGTTGCCGGTCGATGAAACCTTCGGTGATCGCCTTCAAACCGCTTTCGGTCCGACCACTAGACGAAAGGGCACGCACCCGCTCGTCGCTCGATGGTCGGTGTCCGAACATATCAGAGTTCGATTGCCGTTTCTAGTTCACCCGCGCGGTCCCGAAGCGATTGCGCCGCGTTTTCCACGAGCGTTTCGACGGACAGTGATCCATCAGTCTCAACGTGGAAGACAAACGCGTTCGAGACGTCGTGGAGTTCGACCTCCTCCTCGGGATATCGATTCCGCAGGTCGTGGGCGAACTCCTCGGTCGGAACGAGTTCACCGTCGATTTCGACGATTCCGCGGACGATGAGGGGCTCGGGATCCTCGAACTCATCGAGGTCGCCCACGAGCTCCACTCGCTGTAAATGCCGATATCCGACGGCCACACCTCCCTGGTGTTTTGCGTGTTCTTTTCCTCGTTCGAGCACGGCGTCCGCCTCGACTTCGAGTCGCTGGTTCTCCTTGAGCTGAATGATCGGGACATTCTCGTCTGCGGGTTTGACCCGATCGTCCGCACTCACTAAATCGCCCGAATAGGCCACGCCCGGGCCTTCGACGTCGATCGCCAGGGTGACTTCTTCGCCCTCTTCGAAGTCACTGGGCGTCGTGAGGGGAATCAAGCCGAGACGAAGGCCGATTTGTTCGTTAAACATTACCGACGAGTTCTCGATGACCCGAACGGTGTCAATCGCAAGCGTCGGGACGTCGGCCAGCATTGCCCGGCGTAGCCCATTAGCGAATGCGGGCGTGGCACCGCGAACGAGGAAGCGTGCACTCCGATCGTCCTTCTCGATGAACTCGATGTCGAACGTCCCGGACATGGTTGCTCAGAACCCGCTCCCTTTTGGTGCCCGGGTCCCGTCGTGTGGAATCGGCGTGACGTCTTCGATGCGGCCGATCTCGAGCCCGGCGCGAGCCAGGGCACGGATCGCTGCTTGTGCCCCAGAACCCGGGTTTTGTTGCTGGTTCCCCCCGGGACCACGGACACGGACGTGCACGCCGTGGACCCCCTGGTCCATCACGTTCTGGGCGACCTGCTCTGCCATTTGCATCGCGGCGTACGGCGAAGCCTCGTCTCGGTTTTGCTTCACTACCGATCCGCCACTCGATTTGGCCAGCGTCTCCGCCCCCGTCTGGTCGGTGACGGTGATGATCGTATTGTTGAACGATGCGTGAATGTGGGCGATCCCCCACAGGCTGTCCTCGGATTCACTCATGTTACTGATCCTCCGATCGTTCCGGGTGCAACTCGTCCGCCAGGGGACTGTGCTCGGCAAACGTAATGGAGTCCTCCTCATCAACTGAAACGGTGTACGATGGGGCGCGGACACGTCGCTCGTCGACCGTCACGTGCCCGTGGCTGATGAACTGACGGGCCTGTTTCGGGGAATTGGCCATCCCGCGTCGGTAGACGATGGTTTGCAACCGCCGTTCCAGTACATCCGTCACGTCAAGCGCCAGGATGTCTCCCAGCGTTTCTCCCTGTTCGAGGATGCCAAGCCGCTGAAGCCGTTGGATGAACTCCTTTCCGACTTCGGCGGCCGCTTGGGCGTCACCCTGGGATCTCCCGACGAGATTACGCGCCTCGCGTCTATACGATCGGAGCGTTGACTCCGCACGCCAGAGCTCCTCCTTGTTTTTCAACCCATACCGGCCGACCAGATCGTGCTCCTCGGCGATCCGGGCGCCCTGGTAGGGGTGGTTGGGCGTCTCGTACCGTTTGGTGCTTTGCGCCGGTGACATGTGTTAGAGTTCTTCCTCCGCTTCTTCGGCCTCGGCGGCGGCGGCCGCGGCCTCTTCTTGAATTTCTTCGACGTTCACGCCGACTGTTCCCTCGGATCGTCCGGTCGATTTGGTCCGTTGACCACGAACTTTCTGCCCACGTTCGTGGCGAACACCCCGGTAGGCCCGGATCATCTTCAGGCGGTTTATGTCCTGCTCTCGGACGAGACCGAGCTCATTGCCGATCTCGTGGGTCGTCTCCCCGCTGTAAAAGCGGCGTTGATGGTTGTTCAACCACTCGGGCTGTTGTTTTCCGAAGTTGGTCACGTGTTCGACGATCGTATCGATCGTGTCGTCATCTAGGGCGCCGAGGGTGGCGCCGTAATCGACACCAACATCGTCAGCGATGAGGCGTGCTGCCCGACGACCGATGCCGTTCATCTCGATCAGGGCACGCTCGACGCTCTTGGTGCCGTCAAGGTCGGTCTGTTCGATGCGGACGAAGTATCGAAGGTCCTCGTCCTGCTCTGTAGATTCTTCCGTGCTCATGTGTGGGTTCTCTCGCTGCGCGTTGGCGGGCCGACGGGCGCGGCGGTCTCGGTCCACGCGTCCCGCAGGCGCTCGCCACCGTCGAACGTCGTGGCGGGGATTCGAACCCCGGAGGCTTGCGCCACAGAGTTAGCAACCCTGCGCCTTGGGCCAGACTTGGCTACCACGACTCGGGTGTGTTTACGATCGCCCGTGTGGACTCGGGACGCCTCGTCCCTACAGGCTGCGTACAAATGTTACCAGGGGGTCGGTATTTAACTCTTACAGGCTGACGTTGCCTAGACGTACTTTTCGTTGACCTGCCATTCGCCCATTCCGTCCCTGACCATGTACTCACCGTAGAACGGAACGCGGTTTGCGACCGTGGCTCGAAAGGTCTCCCTGATTTCGGGTTTGGTCATCCCGCCCATCGATCGGAGATCATCATTCCGGTTCAGACATCCCTTCAGCTGACCGTCGTGGGTGACCCGTACGCGGTGACAGTTCGCACAGAACGTCGGATTTTCGACCGGATCAACGATTTCGACCATGCCGCCGTCGATCCAGTAGCGTCGCCGCTCGTGCATGTCCCGCCGTTCGATCCGATCGGCCCGCTCGGCGAGCCATTCGTGCACGTCGTCGATATCGATCGCCCACTCGGGGTTGCCGGTGAGTTCGGGCATGTACTCGATGAGTTGGAGGCGCAACCCATCGTTCTCGGCGACGAAGTCGACCATCTCCGGCACGTAACCCGCGGTCGCCTCGAACACGACCATATTGATCTTCACCGGGGTGAGATCCGCCTCGAGGGCCGCGTCGATCCCTTCGAGGACTCGATCGTACGCCCCTGACTTCGTGAGTTCCGCGAAGGCGTCCCTGTCCATCGCGTCCTGTGAAATGTTCACCCGTTCCAGGCCGGCGTCGGCCAACGCCTCGGCTCGATCCGGGAGAAACGTCCCGTTCGTCGTCATCGATACCGACATCGAATCCGGCGTGCGACGAATGATTTCCTCGAGATCCGCCCGGAGCATGGGTTCACCGCCCGTGAATTTCACGGCGTCAACGTCGAACTCCGTTGCTACCTCGAGAAACCGAACCACATCGTCGGTAGACATCTCGTCGTCCTGTGGGTCCAATGGGCCACGTGTGTCCCCCAACCCTTCGTTGTGACAGTAGACACAGTCGAAATTACAGCGATCGGTTAGCGAGACTCGGACGCCTCGAACCTCGCGACCGAACTCGTCTTCAAGCATATCCGGGTAGTTGTGAGTGAAACTCCTTATAGGATCCGCCAGATCGGTGAAAATGTAATTGCTATCGGTTACGACGCGGGAGCACCCGCAGCGTATCATCCGAGGCGTTCAGAACGCTTATTCGATACTCGAAGCAAGGCCAAACATGGACGAGCAGACGGTCCGCGAGCTCCTTCGCGTGGTCGAGGATCCGGATCTGGGGGAGGACATCGTTTCACTCGGGCTTGTCAATGACATTGTCGTCGAGGACGGCAACGTTCGCGTCTCGCTCGCCCTGGGTACGCCGTACGCCCCCAACGAATCCGCGATCGCGGATACCGTGCGGGAGCGACTCGCGGACGAAGGCATCGAGGCGAGCCTGTCAGCACGCTATGAACGTCCCGATGCTGCAGCGGAACAACCCCTTGCGGGCGTCAAGAACATCATCGCTGTGTCCTCCGGGAAAGGGGGCGTCGGCAAAAGCACTGTATCGGTCAATTTGGCGGCAGCCCTTGCTGCCCGGGGGGCGCGGGTCGGCTTGTTCGACGCTGACGTCTACGGTCCGGACGTGCCACGGATGATCGGGTCGACGGATCAACCACAGGTGACGGCCGACGAGGAGCTGATCCCACCGACAAAGCACGGGATCAAGCTGATGAGCATGGCGTTCCTCTCCGGTGAGGACGATCCCGTCATCTGGCGGGGCCCCATGGTCCACAAGGTGTTGACCCAACTGTGGGACGATGTTGCCTGGGGTGATCTCGATTACATGGTCATCGATCTTCCCCCAGGTACTGGCGATACCCAGTTGACCATGTTGCAGACGATCCCGGTGACCGGCGCCGTCGTCGTCACAACCCCCCAGCAAGTCGCGATCGACGATGCGCGCCGGGGACTCGAAATGTTCGGTCGCCACGATACCGTCGTCCTCGGGATCGTCGAAAACATGCGGGGCTTCCGATGTCCCGATTGCGGGAGCGAGCACGATATTTTCGGTGCAGGCGGCGGGGAGGAACTCGCGGGGGATACCGATCTCCCGTTCCTGGGGGGAATCCCACTCGATCCAGATATCCGGACGGGTGGTGACGAAGGCGCACCGATCGCGCTGGACGCGGAATCGCCCACCGGGACGGCGTTCCGCGAACTCGGCGGCGCCGTGGCCAATCAACTCGGCATCGTCAACCGGCGGGCGTTGGCGGAGCGTCGGGCGGAGTGAACGCCGAAGCGGATCCGAGCCGTTTTGGACCCGAACGGGCAACCCATTCCCAATGGATCAGGAGTTGCGGGAACGAATCGAACGGAGCGCAGAGAAGCATGCGCTCTTCAACGCGTTGAAACACGATTCCGAGGCCGATTTGGGTGCAATTATGGGTCCCCTGATGGGCG
The DNA here is from genome assembly GCA_007118975.1 of Halobacteriales archaeon. Taxonomy (GTDB): domain Archaea; phylum Halobacteriota; class Halobacteria; order Halobacteriales; family SKNY01; genus SKNY01. The sequence goes on from SKQO01000001.1 coordinate 12,185, forward strand.
AGAATCCGGACTTCCGGGAGTTCGGTGATCAGATCCCGGGTATCATTGGGCCCATTGTGGCGGCGGTCAACGACCTCGACCGGGCCGAACGACGGGATCGACTGGCCGAGATTGCCCCGGAGGGCGTCGAGGAACTCGAACGTGAGCCCGCGGAAGATGACCACGACCTCCCCCCACTTCCCGGGGCCGAGGACGTGGCTGAGGTGCGACTCCGCTGTGCACCCAATCCGAACGGCCCGTGGCACATCGGCCACGCACGCATGGGCGCCGTGATCGGGAAGTACGCCGACCGGTATGACGGGTGGATGCTCTGCCGGTTCGATGATACCGATCCGGCGACGAAGCGTCCCTCCCTACAGGCGTACGATCAGATCCTCGATGATCTGGCGTACCTCGGATTCAAGCCCGACGAAGTGCTTCGCGCGAGCGACCGGCTCGAACTGTACTACGAGCACGCCCGCGATGTTATCGAACTCGGGGGTGCCTATACGTGCTCCTGTCCGGCGGGGGAGTTCTCGGAGCGTAAATCAGCGGGTGAAGCCTGCCCACATCGTGACCGTCCCATCGACGAGTCCTTGGCGGCGTTCGATCGCATGGTGGCCGGGGAATTCTCCGCTGGCGACCGCGTCCTCAGAATCAGGACCGATCTCGAAGCCCCGAACCCAGCCGAACGCGACTGGGTGGCGTTCCGGATGGTGGACGAGCCGCATCCCCGCGAGGACGCGGCAGCGGACCGTTGCTGGCCACTCCTCGACTTTCAGAGCGCCATCGACGATCACCACACACAGATCACGCATATCATCCGTGGAAAGGACCTGCAGGACAGCGTCGCCCGGCAAGGATATCTGTACGAGTATCTCGGGTGGGAGTATCCGACCGTTCTCCACTGGGGCCGAATTTCGGTTGACGAGTACGAGTTCCCACTCAGCACGTCGACGATGGGTGAGCGCATCGAGGCAGGGGATCTCACGGGCTGGGATGACCCAGCGGCACCGACGCTGCAGAGTCTGAAACGTCGGGGGATCAGGGGTGCAGCCGTCACCGATGCTCTCGCCGAGCTCGGCGTCTCGGAAAGTGACGTTGAGCTGTCGATGAGCAGCATTTACGCGAGGAACCGCGAGCGAATCGATCCGATCGCCGACCGATACTTTTTGGTTCGAGACGGAACGCGACTCCCGCTCGTGGGTGACGTGCCGGCAACCGCGGAGCCGCCGAAACACCCGACCGACGAGGAGCGGGGCAACCGCACTATTCCGGTCGGTGATGCCGTGCGCATCGAACCGGGGGATCTCCCCGCTCACGGGGAACGCGTCTGGTTAAAGGGCTTGGGGTGTGTCCGGGCGATGCGAGAAGCGCTCGAACTCACGGGAGATTCCATCGAGGTGGTCCGCGACGGTGACGTCCCCGTCATCCACTGGGTGCCGGCCGGGGGAGCGATCCCGGTTACCATCCGAATGCCGACGGGAGACAGCACTGGTCTCGCAGAGCCGTCGTTCGCGGAAGTCGATGTCGACGACGTCGTGCAGTTCGAACGGGTCGGGTTTGCGCGAGTCGACAGCCACGCTCGCGACGAATCCATCGTTTACTTCGCCCACAACTGATCGCGGCAGTTCGCGGAGGACGCGCCGCCGTTCCGGGCGGCGAGATCGTCATCCAGAATCACCGCGGAAACCCACTCGTTCACGGGTGGGAGGGAGCGCGTCAGCAGCGCCGACAACCAGCTGGCAAAACTGGTCAGACTCCCCACCGCGGCTTTATACGCAATGACGGAGCCAACGGTGGTGATGGAGCTGCGCCGGACGGTGCCGGTGAAACTCGACATCGACGACGAGCAGGGCCGGCTACTCCAGGAGACCCTCGAGCAGTTCCTGTGGGCCGCCAACTACGTGGTGGATCGTGCCCGACAAGCAGATGGCTACGTGCTCACCGAATCAGGCACACTCCACGAGCGCACCTACGAGACGGTCCGGGATAACACCGAACTGCACGCCAATCACGTGCAGGCGGCTCGTCGCCGGGCTTCCTAGGCCATCACCTCGACGGTCGCCACCTGGAAGCAGGGAAAAACAGCGAGTCTTCCGACCTTTACGTCGCCGTTTCTCGAGTATCACAAACGAAGTGCAACATTTCACGACGAGTGGGCCTCGTTAGCGACCGTCGCGGGCCGGATCGACGCCTCGTATGTCCTGCCGGGGAATCCCGAAGACACACCGCACGAGGCGTATCTCGGGGCTGACGAGTACGAGATTACCGGCGCGACGCTCCACTATCGCGAGCACGGTGACGAGGGGTACCTCCATCTCAGAACAAAGGCTGAGCTGGACGATCCGGATCGGCCGAGAACGGAACGGTTCTCGGTGTGGATCTCGGCGTCGAGAACATTGCCGTCACTTCTACTGGTACGTTCTGGTCCGGCGACGAACTCGATCACTGGCGCCGCGAATACGAGAACCGCAGAGCCACACTGCAGCGATGTGGATCCAGCGATGCCCACGAGGTGATGCAGTCGATCGGGCGGAAAGAGACTGGCCGGTTCACGATCCTACTCCACGAGATTGCGAATGGCATCGTCGCGGAGGCCGATGCTCGTGGCTGTTCACATATCGCGTTCGAAAACTTGACCGATATTCGCGAGCGCATGGTCGGCGTGAAGCGACTGCACGCCTGGGCCTTCAGGAAACTCCACGCCTTCGTCGCGTACAAGGCTGAAGCACAGGGCATCCAGGTCGAGCAAGTCGATCCGGCCAAGACCTCACAGCGGTGTTCCACCTGTGGACACACTGATCCTGAGAATCGGCCGACCCGGGAGCAATTCCACTGCCAGGCGTGTGACTACAAGAACCACGCCGATTACAATGCAGCCAAAAACATCGCATTCGAGCTCCTTCGGAACCAAAACGGGGCCGAGTGAGGCGTGCGCCTGAACGGCGGGATGATGACCGCCAGTGGCGACGACAGTGCCCTCCCAATCGAGGGATAGAGCGGGAGTCCATGCCGAAAGCCCACGAGTGAACTCGTGGGTTAGCTTATGGCCACTCGTCTTCCATACGAGGTAGCGGCGAGGCGACTACCCCAGCCTGGATCGCTTGCGCGCGGCCGTGATCAGGACACACACGTTTGTCGGCTGCCCACGGGATGTGGAGTCTGACGGCTGCCGGTCGTTCACAATCCGGTTCTTCGCAGATCCCGTGGGGGGCAGGGCTATTCGACATTCGTGTCATCTCCGTTCCGTAATCGTTCTCGTTCCTGTTCGACGGTTTCACCGCCATACGCTTCAATCAGTGGGGCGACGGCTCCCCGTACGGCCCGTCGACACGTGCCCACCGAGTCATAGCCGTAGCGATCGGCGACGATAGGCCAGGGACGACCTTGCAACACTTTTTCCACGAGCATCGACCCTGCCTCGGGTCGGTGCCCCTCCGTAAGCGCGTGAAGCAGGAGAGTACGGAGCGGTTCGGGGTTGAGGTCGTACCGCCCCGGACCGAATCCGATTGCCGTCAAAAACCGCCAGTCGTCGTTCGAGAGATCGAGTGACGTCGGTTGGGGTACTGCGGCCAACAATGCCAGGGCGGTGTCAGCATCAACCTCTCGATGCACGTCGGGGAGACTCGCCGCTAACCGTTCCGCAAAGCTACCCGAAAACCGTGTAACCATCGTCTCACCGGCACTGGAGACACCACGAATCATCACCGTGGAATAGACGCCACTGCTCGCGTTCCGGCTTGCCGAGAGAAAGATCGGCTTGAAGCCGTTGTCCGCCCAGAAACGCACTAGGCCGGGCGTCGCACCGTAACCCGCCGCGAGCCAGTCGACGGCATGTCCATACGAGTCGGTGATATGTGAAATCAAACGAGATCCCAGCCCACGACGGCGGACGGCCGGGTGTGTCGCGATTCGAATCACTCGGATCCCGCTGGTCGACGCTGCCTCGAGATCGCGGAATTCGTTGAGGAAGATGTCGGGAAGCATGTTCCCGCGAAGCCGAGCGCCCCGAAATGCCGCGAGACGGCGCTCGTGGGATAACTTTCCTTCCCGGGCAAGCAATGCAATCGCGGCTACGTGCCCGTCAGCGAGCAGCGCGTGGATGTCGAGGTTCGGTGCATCAAGCATACGGACGATGTCGTTTGGCTCTGTCCGGTAATGCGCCATTGCGAGGAGGCCGATCGCCTCGCGGAACACGGTCGGACGCTTGAATAGCTCGTCGCTCGAAAGCTCCCTGGCGCAAACCGACTCGGGACCGACGTCCGCGAGGAGTTCAGTGACCGCCGGTCGAGCGTCCAAAAAGAGGACGCGGTTAACCCATCGCTCGACCGGGTCGTTGGGGGCATACCTGATCGGCTCGTTCAGACGAACCTCGGTGCACCGGTGGCCGGAAGATTCGACGATCTCGCGAAATCGGGTGGCGAATCCGTGACCTGCTCCCTCGTAGCCGTGGAGTGTCGTCGTGAACGCGACACGAGGGACGACGAGAAACTCCTCCAGCGTCGGCACCGGAAGCCCGGCCGCCTCGTCGGCAAACAATACGTCTATGTCCTCAAGCGTGTTATCGGTGAGGAGGTCGCCAGGTCGATAAAACGTGATACTTCCACCGGTGGATGTCTCCGAGAGGTCGTAATCGGCACCGCCCGCGAGCACGTCTTCGGCTTGCTCGAAAAGCGGGTCGACTTGAGTTCGTTCGGTGGCCGTGATTGCCACAGTCATACCCTCCCCAGCGAGGACCGCGGCGGCCATCCCTGCCACGCTGGATTTGCCCCGTCCTCGATCAGCCTGCAGGATGACTGCCGCCGGTGGGGATTGCAGCCCCTCCAGGGCGAGGAGCGCCCGTCGTTGATCTGCCGTCAAACAGCGGTGATACACCGACGCCGGAAACGTTGGATCTGCCGGTGGCGCGACTCCCGTGGGAACAACGATCTCCGCGTCGGCACCCGTTAGCCCCGATCGCGTGATCGTTTTCGTGTTCGCATCGACGATTGTAACACCCTCACTCTCGAAAAGGGTCTGAATCAGCCACTGTCGAAACCGGCCGGTAACCTCTTCGAGCTGGAACGGGGCGACGACCAGCGATTCGTCGAAGGCGTCGCGACGATCCGGCCACACCTCGAGTGGCGGCGTTCGCAACACGAGGAGGCCACCGCCGGTGACGGCGCCGGCACACCGACCGATGGCGTTCGGGATCAACGTCTCCTGGAGATCGATCAAGACCAATTCCGCCTCCGCCCCCATGAGTTCGACCGTTCGTCGTGGATCGATTCGCTCTGTGTCGAGCGGCGAGTGGGACCCCACGTAGACCGTCTCACCAATTCCGATGGGTACAGCGGTTACGATCGATCGAAGCGCCCGTTTGGTCGCCGCGGGGGAACCGGCCACCACGACGACCCGCCGTTCGTTCGACCGGACTGCTTCCCGGTGTAGCGATTGAACGTGTTCGGGAACGGACACACCCGGTAGTCACTTCCCGGCAAAAATGGGTGTTGCCATCGCACGACAGTGGCAACGTATTTGCAAGGGCTTTTATATACCCGTCAGCTACAAGCTTTCACAATCCGCGCGGGGGTCGATGACCCCTTCGGCCGACACGGATCTTGGGCCCGGGTCGCTGATTCGATCGGGGCTGCGGGTGGGTCGGCCGAGGGATGATGGGCACCGCGTGACGGGAGTGTCATATCATGCCAGTGTACGTAACTTACGATGTGCCCACAGACCTGCAAGGCGACGTTATCGACGCGCTCCAGGTCGCACGGGACACCGGATCAGTACGGAAGGGAACGAATGAGGCGACGAAGGCAATCGAGCGCGGGAACGCGGAGCTCGTCGTGATTGCAGAAGACGTTCAGCCCGAGGAAATCGTGCTTCATCTGCCAGAGCTGGCCGACGAACGCGGAGTGCCGTACGTGTTTGTCGATTCCCAGGACGAAGTCGGCCGTGCCTCCGGCCTTGAGGTGGGGAGCGCCGCGGCGGCGATCGTGGATGCCGGGGACGCGAGCGACGACGTCGAAACGATCGTCGGGCGTATCGAGGAACTCCAGTAAGGGGGGATACACGATGAGCGCAGAGGAGTCCGAGGCGGGTTCGACCCCCGCCGAAGTCATCGAGATCGTCGGTGAGACCGGCATGCACGGCGAGGCCATGCAGGTCAAATGCCGCATTCAGGAGGGATCGAATCAAGGGCGGATCATCACCCGGAACGTCCTGGGCCCCGTCCGCGTGGGCGACATCCTACAGCTTCGCGAGACAGCTCGGGAAGCAGACGCAATAGGGGGACAGTGAGGATGGTCGAAGAACGAACGTGCGATTTTACGGGCGAACCCATCGAACCCGGCACCGGAATCATGTACGTTCGGGCGGACGGGTCGACGCTCCACTTCGTGGACTCGAAGGCCGAGAAAAACTACTTGCTCGGTCGGGAAGCCCGCGACCTCGAGTGGACTGAAGCAGGGGGCGCGGCCGATCCCGCCGCGCAATCCGACCAGAGCCCGAGTTCGGAGACTGTATCCGAAGATACAGAGGAGGCTGCGACAGAGGAAGCAGAGGAGGCGTAACTGTGGCTGTCGAGGACGAACGCACGTTCGTCATGGTGAAACCGGACGGGGTCCACCGGGGGCTGATCGGTGAGATCATCTCGCGCCTTGAAAGCCGGGGCCTGAAGCTGGTGGCGGCAAAATTCATGCAGATCGACCGCGAACTGGCCGAGGAACATTACAGCGAGCACACGGACAAGCCCTTTTTCGAGGAACTGATCTCGTTTATTACCGCCGGGCCGGTCCTTGCTATGGCGTGGGAGGGGGCGGATGCAACCCGGCAGGTCAGACGAATGATGGGAGAGACCGATCCCGCGGAGGCGGCACCGGGCACGATCCGGGGTGATTTCGGGTTAGACCTGGGTCGCAACGTGATTCACGGGGCGGACCACGAGGATGTAGGGGCGAACGAACGGGAGTTGTCGTTGTTCTTTGAGCCGGCGGACTTTGTCGATTACGAGCGAAACGACGAAACCTGGCTCTACGAGTAGTCAGGGGTACTTACTTCGCCCCGGGCCACAAACCCCATAGCATGGCCCGTCGCGTACTGGTGCCCATGGACGCATCGCCAAAGTCGCGCAAGGCGCTCGCGTATGCGCTCGAGGAGTTCACCGATGTGGAAATCACGGTACTCCATGTCACCAACCCGATCGAAGACACCTACTTCACCGGGGAGGAGGATTTCATGACCGACTTCGAAGCCCTTGAGGAACGCGGTGAGCGCGAAGCGGAAGCGATCCTGGAGGATGCACGGCATCTGGCGGACGACTACGAGGTGGATCTGTTGACCGAACGGGCGTTCGGCCCTCCTGCCAATACGATTGTCGAGTTTATTGAAGACGGTGATTTCGACCAGGTGGTCCTGGGAAGTCACGGTCGATCCGGGCTCGCGCGCCTCTTCCTGGGGAGCGTGGCAGAGAAGGTTGCCCGACGTGCACCGGTTCCCGTAACCATTGTAAAGTGAGTGCGTCTGGTTTGCGAGGTCGACAGCATGTTGCGTGTCGGATTTTCAGAGCAACCTTAGCTGACCGGTGACCGAGATGGCTGATATCTGGACAGTCCTGTTCGTGACATTACTCGCAGGCGCGGCGACGGGCTTGGGTGCGATCCCGATCCTCGCACGGGATAGAATTACTCACCGCACGTATGATGCGGCGCTCGGGTTGGCGGCCGGTATCATGCTCGGAGCAACGATTTTCGGGCTGATCATCCCGGGTCTCGAGGAGGGATCCTTGACGAGTGTGCTCGGCGGTGTGTTTCTCGGGGGGTTCGTGCTGTTGGGGTTCAATCGCGTGCTCCCACACGTACACGCCAGGTATCGCGGGTTCGAGTCACACGGAGATGCGACCTCGGAGCCGGACACGACGATTCGCCGGGCGCTCCTGATTGGCGGTGCGATCACGCTCCACAACGGGCCAGAAGGCTTGGCGATCGGAGTTGCCTTCGCGGCGGGACTCGAAGAGGTCGCGCTGTTCCTCGCGCTCGTCATCGGCCTCCAAAACATCCCCGATGGATTTGCCTTCGCCGTGCCGGTGAGCGATACCGGCTTACGACCCCGGGCCGTCTTCGTTGCGACGACCCTCTCCGGCGTTGGTCCCCAAGTTGGCGCGGCAGTGTTCGGATTCGGGCTCGTCCGGATCGCCAGCGAGATATTCCCGCTGGCTGCCGGGTTCGCTGCCGGCGCAATGCTTGCTGTGATTTTTAGGGAGATGATCCCGGCGTCACACGGTCATGGTCATGCGGATGCGGCGACGGCGGCGTTCCTCGTTGGCGTCTCGATTCTAGTCCTCGTCGAAGCAGTGGCTCCAATTTAAAACGGTAATCGATCCTGAGCAATCGGGTTACTCCGCGGCCTCGACGCCTTCGAGTGCGTCATCAAGTCCGTGTTGCCGGGCGAACGAGCTGACCTCGGCTTCGAGCTGGCTCTCCGACGCCTCGATCGGCTCCCGAGATGGCTCCTCTTCCTGGCGTTCCACCACGGTCGGCTCCTCGGCGACCTCCATGTATATTTCTCGCAGCGTGTCTGTATCTGCGGACATGATCAATGATTGGGTACTTAGCGGTTCGTAATAAGTATTCCTACTATTGTCGCTGCGATGATGATGTAATCAATCTCAAGACTTCGATCGACGGAGAACACGAAACTCGCGTGTGAGGCGATCAGCGCCTGGTTGGCCGAAATTATCAAGGCGTTCTAGAAGCCACCACTCGTTGATAGTTCTCGGATAGACCGGACCGTCTCTCCTGAGGACTAACCTCACGTGGATGCATGGATAGCTCGATCACCTTGTTGGGCGGCAATTCTCATCGGTGTATCCCGATGGGTCCCACACAACTGTTCTCGTGTTTCCCGGTGATCGCCTGCTCACAACATATCACCCCAAACAAGCCACTCTGACAGCACGGATCACCGCTTCTCCAACAGTTAACCGCCCAGTAGCCCCGGGGGTGACATGGACGTTGATCTCTCCGATCGGACGGCGCTGGTTACCGGTGGTGGTCGCGGTAACGGACGTGCGATCGCAATCGAACTGGCTGGTCTCGGGGCCTCGGTAGCAGTCAATGATCTCGATTCGACCCCTGCATCGGCTGTTGTCTCGGAGATCGAAGAAGCCGGTGGGCGAGCCATCGCTGTGCCGGCTGACGTTAGTGATGAGGAAGACGCGCGATCGATGGTGGCGGACATTGAAGCGGCAGTCGGTCACGTCGACATCCTTGTGAATAACGCGGGTGTCGGCGATGCTGGTCCGTTCACCAGCACCGATCATCGCACCATCCGCGAACGGTTTCAGATGAACCTGGACGTCCACCTGTGGGGGTCGATCAATTGCATGCTTGAAACGATGGAGCCGATGCTTGAGCAGGGCTATGGCAAGGTCGTCAACATCACCTCGATCCATACCAAAAATGGCGTCGGGATGTCCCCGGAATACGACGTGGGAAAGTTCTCCGTGCTCGCGCTGACTAAGTCCCTCGCGCTCGAACTCGGTCGGGAGGGGATCCGCGTGAACGCCGTCGCCCCCGGGTGGACGAACACCCGCATGACCGAGGTGTTTACCGACGAGACCCACGACCAAATTCGGTCGCTCAACCCGATCGGGCGGTATGCTGAACCGGATGAGATCGCTAATGCGGTCGCGTTTCTCTGCACGCCAGCGTCGGATTATATCAACGGTCACGAACTCCGGGTTGATGGCGGACAAGTTCCGATCGACAACTGGAAATACGACAATCGGTAGGCCTGTCGGTCGACGTTCCCACGACCCGCATCGATTCCACCCGGCTGCTTAAGCCTGGACCGGTCCATCACTTAGCAGATGACGGAGCCGGATCCCCCATCGGTCGTCGGCGTCGCCGGCAGCCTTCGGGACGGGAGCTACACACGCATCGCGGTAGCGGTCGCCCTCGAACGCGCTGAAGCTCGCGGGGCGGAGACCACACTCATAGATCTTCGCACCTACGATCTGCCGCCCTTCGATCCTGACGACGCCGAACCGCCGGATGCGACCACGTTTGCAGCTGAACTCCGCGCAGCTGATGCGGTTATCCTCGGCACCCCGATGTATCACGGATCGTACGCGGGGCCGCTGAAGAACGCCATCGATTATACTGGATTCGAGGAGTTCGAGCACAAGACGGTGGGCCTGCTCGCCGTGTCGGGTGGAAGTTTCCCGATCACGGCCCTCGAACATCTTCGTTCGGTGTGCCGTGCACTGGATGCGTGGGTTCTCCCGTACCAGGCAGCCGTTCCGAACGCGAGCAACCATTTTCACGCCGGTGAATTTCGGGATCCCGCTCTCCGTGATCGCGTCGAAACGCTGGGGGAGCGAATCGTCACCTTTGCGCGTATCGAGTCGTTGGACCCCGCGACGTTCGAGAGTCGAGAAAACGTCGGTGCGACCTGATCTTTCAATCCCCTTCTCGCGTCGGCAGGCTGCCGGAATTTTGTAACCATTGTGTCGAAATCGGCTACTCGGAGCCTGCGGTTGTCGGGAGACCTATCCCATAATTCCGACGTCCAGATCGGGATGACCGATCCGGACTGCACAGCGTGCGAGCATCGATCAACAATCGGTTCGCTGCATTACCAAGGACGCCTCTCCGGGAGCGACAATTCTTCGAAGTGTCGCCAGGACGGGTTTAGCCCGTCAGCACTTCATCGGCCCGAACGAGCAGCTTGACGCGTTCGCTCTCGATCTCATTGGGGTACGACTCGACGTCCATATACCGCCGGGCGAGTTCGTCAATATGCTCGCGGGCGCCGTTCGTCGTGACGTCCTCGACGGTCCCCGTGATCGATAACCACCGGTACGGATCACCTGGATCGGTGAGGCTCACGGCCACGTCGGGGCGGGCTTGGACGTTCCACGTCTTGCGTCGATGGCGTTCGGTGTTAACGAGGACCCGATCGGACGCCTCGTCATAATCGATCCAAACCGGTGTCGCGTGTGGCGAGCCGTCCTCGTTGAGCGTCACCACATGGGCAACAGTCGGTTTCTCGAAAAGGTCGCGATATCCATGGGGGATCATAGGCATGTTGAGGACTGGTAGGACTGGTGTGGTGAAGCTTGTGGAACTCTTAGATCTCCCAATCTTGAGCCGTCACCGGGCGGCGCCGAGGAGAGTGATGGTATGCGTGGTTGCGATCACTGCAGTCTTACTCAGATCAAATGACGTCTGTTGGTCACCCGATTATGGCCCGCGTTGCAATGGCATGACGAACTGTTTATGACCTGTCCCACCAGCGTGGCCAGACATGGGTACAAACCAAGTGTCGCTGGGGTTTACTGGCGTCGGTGGCCGGGGCGGAAGCTTACTGCGCACATCGCTGAACCTGGAGCACGTCACGTTTGATGCGGTCTGTGACGTTCAGGAGCAGCATCTCGAGACGGTAACCGAACGGATCGTTGATGACGACCGTCCCGAGCCCGCGTGGTTTACCGACCACGAGACGATGGTCAGCGAGGCAGAGTTGGATGCAGTGATCATTGCCACGCCATGGCGAATGCATCTCCCCATGGCGATGACGGCGATGGAACATGGCGTGGATGTGGGAGTCGAGGTTGGCCCTGCCTCCACGGTCGAGGAGTGCTGGGAACTGGTTCGTACCGCCGAGGAAACCGGAAGTCGGTGCATGTTGCTGGAGAATTGCTGTTATGGAGGCCGGGAGCTCGCGATCCTGCAGATGGTCCGGGCGGGCGTCTTCGGCGAAGTCATTCACACGAAGTGTGGATACGGCCACGACCTCCGGGCCGGATTGGTGGGTGGAAAACAAACCCGTGTCAAATTCGGTGAGGCCCGCGATTTCCGCGGGATCAACCACGAGAAGCGAAACGGAGATCTATACCCCACGCACGGGGTGGGCCCGCTCGCACAGCAGCTGGACATCAACCGCGGTAACCGGTTCGTATCGCTCACCTCAACCGCCAGCAAGGCACGCGGATTGGCCGACTGGGCGGAAAAGAACCTGCCGGAAGATCACCCGCGCCAGGACGTGGATTGGGAGCATGGAGATATCATTACGACGACCATCAAGTGTGCCAACGGGGAGACGATGACCGTAACCCACGACGTCAGTCTGGTGCGCCCGTATTCGCGGATGTACCATGTCCAGGGAACGGGCGGGATATGGCAGGCTGATGGCGATCTGATTCACATCGACGGCGAGAGCCCCGAACACGAGTGGGAGTCATTCACGGAGGACTACAAGCCCGAATGGGAACATCCACTGTGGCAAGACTACCGCGAAGCGGGCGTTCGCGGCGGCCACGGGGGTCATGACTACCTGGTGCTCCGCGACTTCGTTCGCGGCGTTGCCGACGACGGACCGCTTCCGATCGACGTGTACGACACTGCAGCCTGGATGGCCATCTCCCCACTTTCCGAGCAATCGATCGAGCAGGGTAACGATTCGGTGGCGTTCCCCGACTTCACGAACGGGGAATGGATGACACGGGAGCCGTCGTTCGACCCACAGTGGTGAACGCCGGGGACCGCCAACGAGGCACAGGCGGTCTCGCCTCATCCTGAACGGGCTCGAGGTAACGTACCGATGCGGCGGCCTCGCCGGTCCGCCAAGCTATAAGTTCTTGATCGGCTTTGCGGAAGGTGTTGTGCGCGTCCAGCGCACCCCGCTAACAGGAGTGACCTCATGACAGTCAATACAAACCACGCCGAGTGGCGCCGAGAACAGCCGATCATCGACATGCACACGCACGTGAGCCCGGATCACGTCGACGAGGCAGTCGAGATCATGGACCGCGTTGGCCTCCAGAAGTTGGTGGACATCTCACCGAGTCTCGACGAGCGGTTCACCCGTAAAAAAGAAGCGTTCGATCGATATCCGGATCGATTCGATCTCTTCGGGGGTGTCGACTTTGACGGATTCGGCACCGATGGATGGCTCGATCGCGAGTTCGATCGCCTCAAAGCGCACGCCGAGCGCGGTGCAGTGGGCATCAAGATGCACAAAGCCCTGGGGTTGGAGTACACCGACGAGCAGGGGGAGCTAATCGACATCGACGACGAACGGATCGCCCCTGTCATCGAGCGTGCCGGCGAGTTGGGACTGGTTGTCGCATTTCACATCGCGGACCCGAAGGCGTTTTTCGAACCCCTTGACGCCGACAAGAACGAACGATGGCTCGACCTCCAGGTCAATCCACAGTGGTGGTTCGGCGACCGAGAGGAGTACCCGACGGACTGGTGGCGGCTCATTCGTCAGCTGGAACGCGTCATCGAACGGCACGACGATCCCACCATTCTGGGCGTTCACTGGGGGTGTGCTGCCGAGGAGGTCCCCTTCGTCGCGGATGTGATGCGGGAAAACGAGAATTATATCATCGACGTCTCCGCCCGTGTCCCGGAGATCGGCCGCCATCGCCCGGATCTCGTCCACGATATCTTCGTCGAGTTTCAGGACCGGATCCTGTTCGGTACGGACCTCGGTGTCCGCGATCCGCTCATGCTCGGAGCACCACAGGGCTTCGAGCCCGACCACGAAGACGCCGAGGCGTTCTACGACAGCCACTGGCAGTACTTCGAGACCGACGAACAACGGATGGATCACCCGACGCCCTTCCAGGGCCAGTGGACCATCGACGCCGTCGATCTTCCCCGGGACGTTCTCGAGAAATTCTACCTTGAGAACGCCAAAGAACACCTAGGTGTCTAATAACGACAGCGTTCTCCGACACTGACCATAGGGTTATCCCGACGGAACACGTTCCCCTGGTATGGGTAAACACGTCTCGCTCGGTCACCTCTCGGAGGTGCTCACCGAATTCGAGTACCCCATCGGACGTGACGCCGCCATCGAACGGACACAGGACGTCACCCTCTCACTGGCGGATGGCGAGGAGAATCTTGCCGAGGTCATTGCTGACTCGGAGACAGCGACGTTCGAATCATCCGAAGAACTGTACGGGGAGGTCATGGGGTTGTTACCGCGTCATGCCGTCGGCGAACCGTACCAGTCGGAAGGAGACGCCTAATTCACAACGGGTGGGAACCGCGCGTGCTGTTCGATCTTTTCACGCTTCGATCAGGACCGCGCATGCGGTCCCAACCGCCCCGCGCTCTTGCATCCGGCGCCGGTGTTTACCACGACGATCGTTTCATCACCGTCGTATGTGCCGTCAGCAGCCCGGGCGAACGCACCGGCGAGCGCAACGGCGCTGGGCACACACATCTCCACTCCTGCCTGTTGCGCTGCTGTGATTGCAGCATCCAGCCCGTTCGAATCTGAAACGGCGACTCCATCGCCCCCAGTTCGGTTCACTGCTTCGATGATCCAGGGAGAGGCACCCGGATCGGGGATTTCCAACCCTTTTGCGATCGAGTGTGGGCAGTCCCATGGTTCGTGTTGCTCCCAGCCGTTTTGGATGGCCTCCACAACCGGCGCGACACCTTCAGCCTGAGCAACCACCAGCCGCGGCGGCTCGGCGTCGAGCCATCCCAGCGATTGCAGATCACGGTACGCCCGCCAAAACCCGACCAGCCCGACGCCGCCCCCTGTCGGGTACACGATCTCGTCGGGCGTGTCCCAACCGAGCTGTTCGTAGACTTCATAGCCCATCGTCTTCTTTCCGTCGTGGCGAAATGGCGTGTGAAATGAGGACACCGACGCCCAACCGGATTCTTCGCGGTCACTGGCGAATGCCGCCGCGGCTTCCGTGATCCGGCCGTCGACCAGATGGAGTTCCGCGCCGTGTGCCCGGACGAGCTGTTTCTGAACGGCTCCGGCTTGATGATTGAGATACACGTGACAGTCGAGCCCCGCTCGTGCGGCGTACGCACTCGCGGCCTGGCCCGCATTACCCGCGGATGGGAGTGCCACTGTCGTTTCGTCTCGTTCAACGGCGGCAGAAATAGCGGCTGCGAGCCCACGATCTTTGAACGTGTTCGTCGGGTTTTGCCCTTCGTCCTTGATGAGGACCCGCTTGACGCCGAGGCGATCGGCGAGCCGGGGACAGTCGATCAATGGCGTCTCGCCTTCCCCCATCGAAATAATATTTCGTTGTTCCCGAATCGGGAGGAGTTCGCGATAACGCCACATCGATCCGCGTCGCCGTTCGATGTCCGCTCGCTCCACCGATACCGAGGAAAGATCGTACTGTGGACTGAGAATGCCCCCACATTCCGGGCACGGGTACTCATCGAGGGCAACCGAGTGGTTGGTCCCACAAGATCGGCACGCGATATCCTTGATGACACTGCCGGTCGACATGCGACTCCCTTCAGACGGCTCGGGCAAAGGCGTTCCCACTCTGTGCGCCCAGCGCAGAGTGTTGAGTGTCCCAGCAAGAGAACGGGCAGAAGCGAACACACACTAAGTATCCTCAGATCCTGGATGGGCGGAGGGGAAGGCTTTCGAAACCGTGCGAACTCACCACGAGCAGCGATGAATGCCTTCGAACAGGAGTTCGCCGAGCGGAGTAGCTGGTACACGGAACGCGGCATGACGCCACTGATCAATGCGAAGGGAACGTACACGACTCTCGGAGGAACGTTGCCACCAAGCAGCGTCACCGACGCGATGACCGCGGCGAGCCAGGCGTTCGTCCCGTTGGAAGAGCTCAATGACTGGGCCGGCGAGATAGTTGCCGAGCACACCGGAGCGGAAGCCGGATACGTCACGGCCGGGGCTGCCGCTGCGATGACGCTTCAGGCGGCCGCCTGTATCGCGGGGGATGATCCGGATGGCCTCCCGGCAAACGGTGGGAACGAGGGCGCACAGGAGATCTTGCTCCGACGCGCGCACGACAGCGAGTTCGTCAAGCTCTACGAAGTCGGCGGTGCAACGATTCGCTGGATCGACGACGGGGATGGATTCGAGGTAGGTCGGTTTGCGGATGCCATCGACGATCGAACTGCCGCGATCGGGTACGTCGCTTCGAAGTGGTTGCCCGGCTCCGTTGACGAAGTCGCCGAACTCGTCGCGATCGGCAACAGGTATGATATTCCAGTAGTCGTCGATGCGGCGGCGATGCTCCCGCCAGCCAAACATCTGCGGGATTTTACGGCTGCAGGCGCCGACCTCGTGGGATTCAGTGGTGGGAAGGCCATTCGCGGCCCCCAGTCAACCGGACTCCTTGCGGGGCGCTCCGATCTTATCGAGGCGGCCCGCGTCCACAACAGTCCCAACATTGGCGTCAATCGTGGTGCAAAGGTCTGTAAGGAGGAGATTGCGGGTCTCGTGGCGGCGCTCGAACGATTCGTTGAGCTGGATCACGATGCCCGCCAAGCCCGGTGGCAAACCGCAGCGGAGACGGTGGTCACCGCACTTCGCCCGCTTGAACACGTCCGCGCGGCCGTCGAGTACAATCCCTGGCGCCGGCCAGTTCCCCAGGCCTCGGTGGCGTTCACGGATGAGTGGAGCGGACCGCCCGCGCAAGCGGTCCACGACCGTCTACTTGCTGGCAATCCGGCAATCGGTATTGGGGTCAATCAACGGCCGGACGAAGATCTATGCGTCAATCCCCACTGTCTCGAAGCAGGCGAAATCGAGCTGGTAAAAGACCGGCTTCTGGCGGTTCTCGACGGAAGCGCGTAAACACGCAACACTGTCGGGTGGTAGGGAGCCATCGACGGCATCTGCCGATGCCACCGTTTAGAAGCGAATCGCGACTGACCCGACTGACCTCGCTCGTGGTCGATTAGATCACGCGACCCACTTCCTTGGGGATTGATATTCCGCTCCCCGGAGAGAGGGATGCCGCAACGGAAACGCCCATACGCGGGTCTCCCATTGCCGGCGGTATGGGTGAAGAGTACTCCGCGACGACATGCGAGATCGGTGACATCGCGGTGGACATTCGGACCGAGACTTCCTACGAACACGATCGAGCCACCGAACTGATGGATGAAGGAGATATTCTCGAGGACCTAATGGCCGAACTGGGCCCGGACGAAGTGTTCCTCGACATCGGCGCCAACGTGGGGGTCTACTCCCTGCTTGCCGCTCGCACGGGTGCCACGGTCGCCGCGATCGAGCCGCACCCGCTCAACCTCGCGAGTTTGGATCTCAACATCGAGCGAAACGACGTGGACGTGACGGTGATTCGCGGGGCCTTGGCGGACGAGGCCCGTACCACGGAACTGTTTGTCGCCTCGGATGAGGCCGGGGCTGGGACACACACGCTAGCACACGATCAAGTGGGCGATGAGACAATCACCGTTGACACCTATACGGCCGACGAGCTGATCGCCAGCGGAAAGATCCCGTCTCCAACCATCGCGAAACTGGACGTCCAGGGATCGGAGTACCTCGTGTTTCGCGGGATGGAAGACACGTTGGCAAACGGGCAGCTCGACATCATTTATCTCGAACTTCACCCCGAGCAGGTCGAGAAAATCGGTGGATCCGTCGAAGAACTCACCGAACTCCTGGAAGGGTACGGGTACGATATCCAACCGCTCGTCGACAAAGCGGATGTGACTTGGAACGTCAAAGCAGTCAGGTAACGCAAAACGGTGCTCAATGGCCGTAGCTGCTCGTGATGTGGTCAGTTGGCATCTCTGTACTGCCCAGTCCCACCCGAATCGATGAGGGGCTTCGCCGGGATGCAAAGAACCATTACCATTGGCTGGTTACCATCGGGCGGATCCCTCGAAAAGCCTCAAATCGCTGGGTTGCCCCCCAAGACGCAGACATACAAACCCGGCCCGTAGCGGGGGATCCTCTTTAGATCCCCGGAGTAACATCATTGTGATTCTTCACGGCGGAAACCGGTCTCTGGACGATCTTAGCGGCGATATAACCAGACCAGTACGGCTGCGAGGAGGGCCAGCAGTGCCACAAACACGACAATTTCGATCGGGGCTTCATCGTCGACGTCCACGACGGTAATGCCAATCATCACGGGCCGTTGATTCACGATCTCGTCGTCGCGGTCGACATACTCGATTTCGATCGTCGCCGGGAATTGTGACGGTGGCGCGCCGCTATCGACTTCGAGGTCGAACGTGACGGCCGTCGGGTCGTCGGGACCTAGCGCTGGAATACCCGTGGTCCGGAAGTCGCTATCCAGCGGGTCTTCGACGGTCAATCCGAGCCGTACGTCCCGTACCTCCGTGTCTAGCTCATTCGTCACGTTGATGTCAAGGGTCCCGTCTTCTCCCGCCGCGAACGTTGGTGTACCGGCATCGATATCGAGTGCATCACGCCGTTCCGCGACGTTTGCTTCGAGGCTTTTCGTTGTCACACGATCCGTTCCCGTCTCCGTCGTGTATTCGATGGCAAAAGGGATTCGTTGGGTGACTGCCGTAGCTTCCCGTGGGATGTTCCCTCGAAGCGTGACGGTCCTTGCCTCACCTGCATCGAGCTCACCGATCGATTGGCTGGGACTCCGAGGGTCAAACGCGCTTTCACCGACTGTCAGCCCAACTCCCTTGACCGGGAGCGGCCCATCATTGGTTATGGTCGCCGTGACATCCCCAGTCTCCCCTGCGCGTAACGTTGATTCGTCAGTGTCAACCGAGAACGACTGCTCTTCGTGCGGGACGATTCCGATGGCGTGTCCGTCCTCGAGCCCCCGATTATCCGCTGGCCCATCAAACCTCACCTGCCCATCGAACCCGTATTCCCTCGGGGTTGCATCCGTCCCAATAACGACATCGTAGGTTACGATGGCCGTTTCACCGGCCTGGAGGGTATCGATGCGGGCACTGTCTTGGGGCACTGGCTCTTCGGGGTGGCCAAAGCCTGTACGATGGCTCTGGGCGAGCAGCTCGACGCGGATATTGCTAGCGTCCAGTTCACCTGTATTCGCTACCTCGACTGTGACTTCTCCCGTTTCACCTATTTGGGCTGCTGACTCGAGAACCGATAGCTCGAACGTTTGTGCGTCCAGTGGAACAACGGCAGTGTCCACACCGTCCTCCATCCCGCTCAGACCGTCTTCGTCGGTGTACCTGACGGCCCCTTCGAGCGTGTAGGACTCCGCAGACGCGCCGGAGGCGACGTCGATGTCGTAGGTCAGGACCGTGGTTTCTCCCGGGGATATATTGGTGACTTGCCGGGAATCCGCCGGTGAACGAACTTCGGTGCTACCGAATGCCACTTGATTGCTCGGGCTTTCCAACGTCAGCGTGACGTCACGCGCAGCTTCCGCCCCCACGTTTTCGAGTTCGACGGAAACGGTGCCATCGGTCCCCACTTGGGCAGTAGTGTCGACGGCAGTGATCGCAAACCGGGGCCGCTCGATCACTTCGACGGTCACATTCTTTGTGCTCGTGTGCTGGACCGTGATGTTCTCTTCCTTAGTAGTCACGTTCTTGTGCTGGATCTGGATTTCGATGTCGTACTCGCCCGGCTCGACGTCTCCCGGGACCGTGACAGCAAACGTAGCTGTCGTGATATCGCCAGGGCCTAAGGTCCCCACTGATCGAGATTCCGTTGCGACATCGAGCGGCCCCGTATCCGTCGCGTTGATGGAAACACTCCTGGCAACGAGGATGTCTTCAGGGTGCGTCCGGTTCGCGGGATGGGCGTCGTTTTCGATCTGCACCTCGATAACGTCCGAACTAGCGGTGTCGAGCTGATTATCGGGGAGTGTAAGCACCACGTTCGGCGTCCCGTTTTGTGCAGGCTCGGCCGCGATGGCCGTTGGGCCGCTGAGCACGACGACTACGAGGACCGTGCTCACCAGAAGAATGATACCCACGCTCCGGCCGCGGGGTGATTGAATACACCGACCGGAAGCGACCCGTAAGATCGACTTCGCGTGTTCCATTGGTCACTGAGAATACATCAATCCTTATAATGGTACTACCCGGTGCCCAACAGCCAAGAAGACGTTGGCACTTTCGTGTGAATACGTACGTTCCACCAAGCGGCAATGGAGTGACGATATCCATGGGGACTAGCTCGTCGGCTCGCTCACCGATCGGCGTATTCAGATATCCCGGCGCAGGAACAGCGCAGTTGACAAGAGCAGTAGCACTAAAAAGCCGGCCGTAAGAACGGCCGCGTCGAAGTACGCGAACTCTTCGCGGACGAGAATGGCGGTTTCGTCGTAGTATCTGCTCGGTGTGAGATAACCGATCCATTCGTAATCCGCATCAAGGCGAGAGGCGCTGTCTATCAGCCAAAGCGTGAATACGAGGATGAGGGCTATTCCCTGGGCACTCCTGGCTCGATCCATCACGACCGACATGACCAGCCCGATACCGGCACACACAAGCAGGTAGGGGATGCTCAAGAGGTGTACCATCAACAGCGGCGTGAGCGACAACGGTTCGTCAATGAGGCGCGAACCTACGACATTGATGACGATGACGCCGATGTTCAGAACGATCAGCGGAACCCCCAGTGCCAGCACTTTCTGCACGAGCACGCTTTCGCGTGAAACCGGGTTCGAAAGGGTCAGATCCATCTTTCGTCGTTCGACGTCGCCGGCGATGGTACCGGCGCTGATATACGCGAAGTAGATCCCGATTAACAGGACCCAGAAGAACGAGTACATTTCGGCGGCGATGAATCCCTCGATGGTATCAAGCGCCTCGATACCGAAGAAGTCCATCAGCTCCGGTGGGAACGCGGCCTCCAGTTCTTCGGCGTCGGCGGCGAACCCCGGAAAGATAGGGTAGTACATCGCCGCGAGGAGGGTGAACACGCCCGTGAGCACGAGTGACCCGCGGAGCAATCGACTCGCTTCGTTCCGTAAGATGGCGGTCACGGTGCCACCCTCACGTTGGTGGATGAGACGAGCGCCGTGGTATCGGATGGCGGCCTCGGGAACACGTTAGATGTCCCTCCGCACGAACAGGAAGGTGGCCATCAACACCAAGGTGAGGAAGGCCACAAGTAGAATGCTCGCGTCGCCGAAATCGTACTCCGCATGGACGAGGATATCGTTGACGTTGTAATACCGACTCGGTGTGAGATCGCCGACCCATTCGTAATCAGCATCGAGCAACGAGATACCGTCAATGAGCCAGAGAATGAAAACGAGGCCGAGACCCATGACTTGTGCCTGACCCGCCCGATCGAGGAGCACCGAGAGGACGAGTCCGATTCCCGCACAGACGAGCAGGTACGGGACGCTCAGGAGATGGACCATCAATAGCGCCTCGAGATCGAACGACTCTCCGAGAATGGCGGCACCGCCGTAGACGATGAGCATGAGTGCAGCGTTTAGTACGACCAGCGGAAACCACAACGCGCCGACCTTCTGGGCGATCACGGACTCCCGGGAGACGGGATTCGAGAGGGTAAGATCCATCTTGCGGCTGCGGATGTCGCCGGCGATCATCCCCCCGCCGACGTACGCGAAGTAAATGCCGCCGAACAGGATCCACAGCATGGGATAGATGTATCCCGCGCTGAAGCCTTCGATCGTGTGTAATTCTTCGACACCTAACAACACGATCATGTACTCCGGATAGGCATCGGCGATCAGTTCCGCCTCCTCTTGCATGGCTGGGAACACAGCCAGAAAGAACGCGGCAATGACCGCGAACGCTCCCGCGAGGATCAACGAACTGCGCCGGAGCTGTCTGGCTTCATTATGGAGAATCGCCGTCATGTTTCCGGGATGGTATCTTCCTCCCGATAGTAGTGTTTGAAAATCGTATCGAGTTGCGGATTTCCGATTTCGAGATCCTGATTGTCGAACTGCACGAGATGTTCGAGCAGGCCCTGGATATGACCGGTATATGTGAAATGTACGGCATTCTCGACCACTTCGACATCGATCATCTCATCCGTAACGAACTGCTTTTCGTTTACGGGCTCAGCCAGGTGAACCCAGACCTCCTTGCCGCTCTGGGTGAGCAACGTCTCGATTTCCTCGTGTGCCACGATCCGCCCGTTTCTGATGATGCCCACCCGGTCACAGACCCGCTGTACCTCGCTGAGTGTGTGAGATGAAAAGAACAGCGTCTTTCCCGCCTGCCGCTCTTCCTCAATGAACAGGTGTAATCGATCTTGCTTGAGCGGGTCCAGCCCTGCGGTGGGTTCGTCCATGATGACCAGCTTTGGATCGTGCATGAACGCCTGAACGATGCCGAGCATCCGTCGGTTACCTTCGGAGTAGGTCTCGACAGCCCGATCGAGCGGTGGATCGAACAGTTCGAGGAGCTCTTCACGCCGCTCGTCGCCGTGCAGGCGCGCAAAGTAATCGAGCGTTTGGTGGCCAGTGAGACGGCCGTCGAAGCCAAGGGTATCAGGTAGATACCCGATGTCTGCTTTTGTCGCGGTGAGCGCCTTTCGATCGCGGATGTCCGCACCGAGCACGTGCGCCGTGCCCGAGGTCGGCTTGAGCAGACCGAGTAGAAGTCGGATCGTCGTCGTTTTCCCCGCACCGTTCGGACCGAGATACCCGAAGATCTCACCGGACTCGACGTCGAAAGTGACTCCATCGTTCGCGGCGACCTCGCCGAACTGTTTCGTGAGGTCGTCCACCTGGATGGCGGTCATACGGCGCGTTCGGTGAGCGTTCACTTTAAACAGGAGGCTGGTTCCGGGGATTTTGTGAGGTGGGCCGGGTAGTGCTCGCCGAATTTCACCTCTCCATTTAACCCGTCCCCGGGCACGTGCCCTCCCATGGAGCCCGTTCAGGAGAGCGTTTGGACGCCCGTCGAGCGCACACTCCACGCCGAGCGGCGGCATGATGACCCGTTCGTTGACGTCGATTTACGCGTCCGCATGGAGCACGAGTCCGGCCGTAGCGAGACCGTGCCGGGTTTTTGGGACGGTGGAAATTGTTGGCGGTTTCGCTTCGCCCCGCCGCTATCGGGTCGGTGGTCCTACGAGACGTCCACCGATGTGGAGGATGCGGGGTTGTCGACGGTCGGCAGCTTCGTCGCCCACCCGTACGACGGACCGAATCCGATCCGACGCCACGGATTCCTCCATGCCACCGAGAGCCATCTTTCCCACGACGACGACACGCCATTTTTCTGGCTCGCTGACACTGCATGGTCGGCCGGTGCCAAGGCAACCGAGGATGAGTGGCGTCGCTACCTGACTGCACGGGAAGCCCAGGGATTCACTGCCGTTCAATTAAACCCTCTCCCACAACACGACGCCAGCCGACCGTACGACCGCCTCCCATTTGGTCCGGAGTGGAACCTCGACGTACCGAACCCGGCGTACTTCCAAGCACTATACTGACGGAGAAAACTTTTTGAACATTTACGCCGTTGGTGAGGTATGGCACGACTCGAAAACGTGTCGGCCGACGAGCTCCGGGAGTATCTTGACGAAGTCGAACAGAAACGCCCAGCGCTGCGGCTTGTCGTCGGCATCAACTACAAAGAAGGCGTCACTCAATCCGACCTTGCCGAGTGGTACGGCGTTTCTCGAACGACGATCCATAACTGGTTGAATCGGCTCGAACGCTTGGAGACGGAGCCGTTCGAGGACGTGATCTTCGACGCGGATCGCCCCGGACGACCGTCGAAACTGACCGCTGACGAATGGGATGAACTGGTAGAAATCCTTGAAGAACCACCGGAGCAAGTCGGAATCGACGCTCCACACTGGTCACCGCGACTTGTTCAGATATTTCTCCAGGAGGAGTTTGACGTGACGTATTCTCGCAGGCACATCCGAGAGCTGCTTCACCGAGCTGGATTGACCTGGAAAACTGCCCGACCGGAGTACGCGAGCGGCGACGAACGGGCCAGGGAAGCGTTCAAAGAAGGGTTTAAAAAAACTGAGTCGGGCGGATGATGACGCCGCCGTCGTCGTTATCGATCAAACGAGACGCCGGCTCCGAACGCATCTTGGCCATGGCTGGTTCAAACGTGGAGAACGAGCCATTCTCGAAGTCTCTGAACAATGGGAGGCGACCAAACTGCTCGGCGCGTTGTCCGAACTTGGGGAGACGAGATTCTATCGGTGTGAAAGCAATTTCAACTCCGACGTGACGGTCCACTTCCTCGGCGCACTCCAGGAGGAATTCGGAGAGGATCTCATCGTCGTCCTCGACAACGCGCCGTACTTCACCTCGAAGCAGGTGACGGAATTCGCCGACTCCGCGGGAATCGAATTGTGCTACTTGCCGAGGTACTCGCCGCAAATGAATCCGGTCGAAGAGTGCTGGCGGCAACTCAACCTCCAGCTGAAGAACCGATTATTCGAGGAACTCGATCAATTCAATCGAGCAATCCACGAAGCACTCGGCGAAGTAAATTCCCCAAGAATGTTCAATTATTTATATCCGTGAGTATAGATCCCCTGGTCGCGATGGTGCACGATCGGGGCCTGGTCCCGGCACTCGTCGCGCTCTGGTTCAACTACGCCCCGGGTACGTGGCCGGATTGGAAGAACGAGGCGGACCGTCACCCGATGAACCGTGATCAGGCCCAGCGGTACGGCAGGTATCTGGCGGGGCGGTACGGGGCGTTTGGTTCGGTGTGGCTCGTGTCCGGCGATACGAATTACTGTGAGGATGACGACAAGGCGCTCGCAGTGTATGAAGCTGCCGCCGCGGCGATCGCGGATGGAGTCACCCATCCGCTCTGTACGACACATATTGTCGGCGGCCAGGCCACCCCGGATCACGTTCTCGAACAGGGCTGGGTTGATTTTCACTTGTATCAGTCGAGTCATGTGACCGATCTCGAGCGACCGGTGCAACTCGCCGAAACGTGTGCATCCGCGGGCGATCGCCCGGTAATTAACGGGGAACCTCCCTACGAGCGTCACGGGTATTTTGACGACCCCGGTCGAGAAATCAGTCGGTCGACTGTTCGAAAAGCAGCATGGCTTTCCGTATTCACCGGTGCCTCAGCCGGTGTAACGTACGGTGGACACGGTGTATGGCAGTGGCACCGAGACGGCGAGCGGTTCGACGGCGCGGATCGAATCGGGATGCCGGTGAACTGGGAACGGGCGCTCGAATTCCCCGGAAGTCGAGATTACGGCAACTTGCGAAGGTTTCTCGAGCGGTTTACCTGGTCATCGCTCCAGCCTGCGCAGGAGCTGCTCGTCGATCCAGATCCGCTCGTCCGCGCGGTGCGGCTGCCCGGGGACGGGTTGCTCCTCGTGTACGTGGCCGAGCCCACGACCGTCGAGCTCGTTTCCTCCGTGAGTCCTCCGATCTCATCGCAGTGGATCGATCCGGTATCGTGGCGCGCCCGCAACGCCGCCTACGATTCGAACGGGGGAGAACTGGTGTTCTCCAGTCATCCTTGGACGGGAGACGGCGTGCTGATTATTACCAACTGTTGAGGTGAGTTTACCGAAAGGTATATTGTCTTTCTAAGGAAATATTCTCCATGATCCTCGCTTCGTTTTTCATGCCATCCAGGGCTGAATTCATTGTGATTGGGGTTATTCTGCTCGTCCTCCTCATTCTGTAGTTGCGTCGGGAACCCGTTGACGCACGTAGTTGCGTGTTGGCATGGTGAGGCGATTGTCGACCCAACTCCTCGATCGGTTTCGTTTGTTAATGGCGAGGAGATAATCGCGTTTCATTCCGTGTCCTCCGATCGTTTCGCATCCGTCGAATCGAGATGCGATGGATACGATTGTTCATCCACAAACTCCCCCTGCTGTGTTCGAAGGAATTGGATCGCACTTCCGAGTTGAAACTGCTTGCACATCGGTCGAATTTCGCATCGTCGTATTGTGGCCACGCGCCGAGCGATGTTGCCCCATTCCCACTGGAAACAGACTTCTGCGATGGCATGCTTGCCGCGTTTCCCCGAGCCGAGGTTGAGATGGGCCTTCAACCATCGTCGCGTCTGAACGATCGCCACGACGGTCGCGTCGTCACTGCGTCGACATGGTGTTTCCCCTCTTCGAACGTCGCCTCCGCTCGTTCGTCGGCAGCGAGGTACGCCGGCCGACCGATTTTCTGTTGAGTCCAGCCCGGTGGAGTAGCTTACGAACGGGGGAAGGGAGTACTCCACGACGCACTGATGTCGAATACTTATACGAACAAATCGGGGGAGCAGTGCGGGGCGAGGTTCCGGCCTTCTCCCGGTGGTAGCTCAAGTATCTCTTCCAATTCATTCCGTTCGTCAGCGGTCGGCTTTGACGAACGCCCGGAGCGATCCGCGTCGAATATCACGTTGTCGACCAGCTCTGATTTGATGCGTACGAGCCGGTTCAATCAGTTGTGATCGTCGTGCGAGGAACGCTGTACCCTTCCGCGAATTCAGATTGAAGATGCTATCGATGTCGTTAAACTGAAGACGATCCGCAGTGTCAAACGCTGTTGTTCGACTTCATCTTGGTGATCGCGGAACTCGCCAGTGGACACTTCTGCGAGTCGTGCCTTGGTTCAACAACGGCCTAAGTTTTCAAATCATTCTCTCAGTCAGACTATATCATAGAAGCCGGGCCCAATTGTCCTCCTCGCCAAATGAATGCATAGCGAGCTTTGAATGGCTCTCGCGACCGAACTGGTCCTATGTGAATTTTAATTGACTGGTTGGAATGGGACGGCCGACGCCTCCCTAGGGCCTGAAGCAACGTTGAGTTCAATCTTTTTCATTGCCATAGCTACTCGCAACGTGGGCCATTCGGCGATCGACCGAACCCACGGGTAGAAAGTTCGATCTCGGATTCGTAAGGAGATATCTATTAGACCGTGATATATCGGTGGAGATTGCGGTCGACATCGTGACAGCGGAACGCATCCCTGGGCGTTCCCGACCCGTTCGCCTGGGACTAGCGCATCGCGTTGGCGATGAGAACCCGTAGGTTCCGCTCTATGCCCCAGTTCGATCCCCGATCCATGAGAAACGAGACGGCAAAATACACGACAGCACCCGCGGGGATTAGGATCACCAGCTCGACCACCGGTGCCACGGTCACGAAGGAACGTGCGTACCAGAGCGAACCGAACATGGCGCCGCCAGCGCCGATGGGGAACGCAAATTCCCGATAGATGGCTCGCATTGGCACGCCCGTGATCTTTGCCACGTAGTACACATCAAGGGGTAACAGTGGGAAAAGGTACACGCCAACAACGACGGCCGCTGTGCCTTCGATACCCCATTGCGCTGTCGCCGGCCAGATCAGGGCGGCGATACACAGCACCCTCACGGTTCCGAGCTTAGCAATGATATCCGGCCGTCCCACGGCCTTCCAGATTGAGCCGAAGTTGCGCGTCAATGCGTGTAACATGCCGTACACCGCGAGGAGCTGCATGGTCAGAACCATCGGCAGCCATTGCTCGCCTAGAACCACCCGGACGAAACTGGGCGCGATGAGGGCAATCCCGAGAGCGGCCGGAACGCTCAGAAATGCGGTGAACTTGATGGTATTTAAGAACGCATCGCGGAGCTGCTGTGGGTTGTCTTGGAGCTGCGAGTAGGCCGGAAAGGTAACGCTGGAGATCGTCTGAGAAATCTCCGTCGCCGGGGCATCGGCGATCTGATAGGCATACTGGTAAAACCCAAGTGCCGTCGCGGACAGATACCATCCAACAAAAACATCGTCGCCCTTGTTGTAAAGGTAATAGACAATTTCCGAAGCGGTAATCCACTTTCCATAGTTGATTAAGGTCGTAGCTTTTTGGAGATCGAAGGACGGCCAGGGCCGATAACCCAACATCACGTATGATAGCGTTGTCCGGGCGACCTCTGCGGAGAGGTAGGCGAAGACGAGAGC
>SKQO01000049.1 GCA_007118975.1 Halobacteriales archaeon
CGACCGACCTGATCGAACAGGCGGAGGTCATGGAAGCGGTCGGGTTCGACTCGGTGTCCCTCGGGGAGCGACACGTGCACGACGAAGGGTTCGTCGAGCCGCTCACGGCCCTCTCGGCGCTGGCCTCACGGACGGATGAATTGGAACTCGCCACGGCTGCAATGCTTCCCGCGCTGTACCATCCACTCCATCTGGCCGAGAAGCTGGCCACCCTGGACCGTCTCTCGGGCGGTCGTGTCCGCTTCGGGGCGGCACTCGGCTATCGGAATCGCGAACTCGAACCGTTCGGCGTCCCCAAAACCAATCGCGGAAAGACGTTCATCCGCGCGTTCGAGATCCTCAAGCGGCTTTGGCGGGGTGAACGCGTGAGTCACGACGGCCCGCAGTGGTCCTTCGAGGATGTCTTCGTAGAGCCCACGCCCGTCGGGGGAAAGATGACCACCTGGATCGGGGGGCACGCAGATATCGCCATCAAACGAGCCGCCTACCGGTCGGACGGCTGGATTGCCAGCGCATCCTCGACGGTATCGGACCTCGAACACCAAATCGGCGTCTACGAGGACGCACTCGAGGAGTTCGAAATGGATCGATCGGAAAACGAGGTCGTGCTCATGCGGGATTGCTACGTCGCGGACTCGAAGGAAACCGCACGGGAGGCCATCGAACCGTACCTGATCCACCTCTACGAACTGTACGCAAAATGGGGCCAAACGTTCATCGAGGAACACGAAATCGACATCGCCTTTGAGGAGCTCGAACCCAAGCTCGTCTACGGCTCGCCGGCGGAGTGTATCGAGTCGTTCCGGACGTACCAGCGCCTCGGCGTCGACCACATCCTCTTGCGCGTACAGTTTCCAGGACAGTCTCAGGCGTCGACGATCGAATGCCTCGAACGACTCGGGGATGACGTCATCCCCGCCTTCACATAACCATGACAGCGACCATCGGCTACGTCGGCCTGAATCACCACCATTGTGAACCCTATCTTGCGAGCATCGAATTGCTCCCGGCGGAGGTCATCGGCGTCTGCGAACCCGACGGCTCGGTGGGCCCCGGCGACGTCGGGCTCGACCCAGCTACCCCTACCTACGACACACCGGCGTCACTCATCGGCGGCGAAGCGCCCGATATACTCTGGATAACGCTCTCGAACCGGGAGACGCCGGCCGTCATCAGGACGGCTGCCGAACACGGCGTCGACGTGTATACCGAGAAACCCGCTGGGATGACCACTGACGACCTCGACCCACTCATCGAGGACGTGGCAACCGCATCGAGTACCGTCGGTGTCTCCTACGCCTGGCGTGGTCACCCCATCTCCCGAGAAATCCGTGACCGGTGTTCGGCGGGATTCTTGGGCCCCGTGCAGTCCTTCAGCGCCCGGTTCGTTGCCTCCGCGCTGGCCTTCAGGGATACCGACCACTACCTCTTCGATCCGAACCAGAGCCGGGGCGGCATTCTCCAGTGGCTCGGGATCCACTGGATCGACCTCGTTCCGTGGTTGCTCGACGATCCGATCGCAAGCGTGAGCGCGCGAATGAGACACAGCACGACAAGCGTTAAAGTCGAAGACGCCGCCGCGCTCACGCTCGAGACGGAATCCGGGGCGATCGGCACACTGCTGACCGGATACCATCTCCGCGAAGGGCAATACGACACCCAGGTCGACCTCTTCGGTCGTGACGGGAACGTGGAGTGGGACCCAATGGGGCGCGAGTTCGGCTTCGAAGGGGAAACGGAGGTCGTCCTGGATCGTGTCGCCGGCGACTGGACGACACCCCATCGCCGGATCGTCCACGAGTACGAAGCCACGTCTGGATACGGCGGAGGCTGGGGACTCGCATTCATGGAGGAATTCCTCGAGGCGCGGAGCGCGGGCGTTGCTCCTCCTGCCACGCTCGAGGATACCAGACAGGTCCTCGCGGTCCTGGATGCCGCCTACGAGGCGGCAGACCGTGGATCGTGGGTTGACGTCGAGTAGCCGGTAACCGGTTAGAGATTCAGGTACCGACGGGCATTGCTCGCATAAAACTGTTCGAGTACCGCCCGCGGAAGATCGATCGCGTCCACACGCCAGCCGCGATTGATCGGGGGATTTTCGAGTTCCTCCTCGTCGGTTTCAAAAAACTTCCAGTGGGCGTCGTAAATCGCGTCAATGTCTGCTCCTGTCCGCGTCGAATCCGCTCGGACCGCATAATCGGTCCCGAAGAGAATCCGATCCTGGTGTTCGAGGAAGACATCCCGCACCCGCTCAGTTGGGTGACGCCCGATGGTCGGTACACGAGCAGCGACGTCGACGATGTAGTGGTCGTGATTGCGCATCAGATCGGCAACGTAGCCCAACTCCTCCGCCGCACAGCCGAAATGCGCACCGAGGATGGTCGTGTTCAGATGCCGCCCGATCACCCGTTCGAACTGACGGATCAGTTGCCACCAGTCGTACGGATACGTCTCACGATCGCCGAACCACCATTCTGGCCGACGCTGTAACTGCTCGTATCGCTCGTTTTCCGGGGTTAACGGGTCGAAAAAGGCCTGTGGATCAGCGATGTGGAATGCGGCGACACCGCCAGCGTCACCGATTGCATCGATGACCGGTGCCAAGCGTTCGTCGTCGATCCTGATCAGTTCGCCGTCGTCATCCGTGTGTTCGAGGCCGAGTTCCTTCCAGAACTTCACGCCGAGGGCACCGTTGTCGATTGCCTCCGTAACTTGATCGATCTCCCGGTCGCTCCAGCCAGCGGTGCCGAATCCGTCGAAATCGACGCCAGCAAAGACGCCGAATCGATCGGGGTGCTGTTCGGCAACGTCGAGCTTCTCGGAGAGATCCTCGTCGAGGTTCGGCGTTATATCCACATAGGTCTCAATGCCGTTCCGGTCCATGTGGTCCAGACACCGATCTGCCAGTGCCGGATCGAAGTGTCCGTGCGCGTCAACGACCGGGACCTGCTTGCGCCACTCGGCGTGCGGCGTCTCGGCAGTCACGAGCCGGTCCTCCGCGCAGTACTGATGGTCGCGCGTTCCAGCCGCGTCCAGTATCCGGTCCTCCGTCTCATCGTGACACCCAACACCCACTGGAACGGTATAGGTTTCCGCTCTGGAGCATCTCCTCGATAGTTCACTCACGTTGGGCGGCTTGCCGCGATGGCATCCCGAAGCTTACCACGAGCGAGTGGCTCCAGCCCCTCGATTGGCCGGAAGCTCCCCCACTGGGGGACTGGTTCTTCACACCCGGGACACCGGCGAACGACCCGATCCCGGTCCCAATCGACCTTCCACCCGGTAACGTCGCCATCGGTCCCCTGCCACCCACACGAACACTGGAGCGCAATATGCGGATCATCAAACCCGCGGTGGACCCACCACTCATCGCTGGATTCGTTGTCTTCCGGCGGCCACGAACCGGTGGCTGCTCTTGCCTGTAATCGCGGCCGTTCGCCCGCTTCGATTCGCCACTCGTGGAGTCGATCGAGCAGCTCCGATTTCACGTCGGCCACGTCGGGATCGTCCCACAGATTTTCCAGCTCCTTCGGGTCGTGTTCCAGATCGAACAATTGGCCCCGTTCGTTGTCGACGAAGTGAACTAATTTCCACCGTTCGCTCCGGACCATCGACATGCACGCGGTCCCCTGGAGGATCCCATCCCGGCGGTGTTCCGCGAAGACGTGCTCACGGCCCGCCCAAGATTGCCCCTCAAGCCCCGGGAGGAGTGATCGAGCCGCCATCTGTCGTCCACTACCCGTCTCTGCAAGGTCCAGGACAGTCGGTCCGATATCGAACCACTGACAGAGCCGGTCGATCCGCCGATTCCCGTCGAAGCGATCGGGCGCCCAAACGATTGTGGGAACCCTGGTGATCACGTCGTACATCGTCCACTTTTGGATGTGCCCGTGATCGCCGAGTGCATCGCCGTGATCGCTGGTGAAGATGACGACGACGTCGTCGTAGCCATTGGCCTCCAGGGTCTCGAGCAGGTTTCCGATCTGCTCGTCGATCATCGAGACGTTTGCGAAGTAGTGGGCCCGCTGTCGCTGGCGATGCTCCGGGGCTGCCCACACATCGTGCGTTGTCGAATCGTGATCGCTGGACTCCATATGATTGCGGAGGGCGTCAAGTGGCGCCGGCTGACCGGCCAGGTCGTCCTCCGAGAGCACTGGTTCCGGCAATGCTTTCTCCCGGTAGATATCGAGCCAGCGATCCACGGGATCGTAAGGAGGGTGGGGCCCGGGAAAGCCGACGGTGAGGAACAGCGGTCGGCCGAGCGCCGGCTGGGTATCGAGCCACTGGACGGTTCGTTGACCGACGAACACGTCGGGATGGAGAGATTCCGGGTGTTCCCAGGTGAACGCGCCCAGGCGCTCCTCGTAGCCTTCCCACTGGCGGTACAATTCCCGCTGGGGCTTCACAAAACCACGATCGAGGAATGCCTTGTCCCACTCGTCGAGATAGTACTTCTCACCGGGGAGGCGGGGTCGGTCGCCGGGCACTGGCGCCAGGTACCGATCCTTGTTTTCGACGACGTGGCGCTCGTCGAAGCTCGTGGGTGCGTCGTAGGGTGCCGTGTGCATTTTGCCGATGTTGGCGGTATAATATCCCGCAGCGGCGAGGTCGCTGATCCAGGTCTCCGGCCATCGCTCCCCGTTGCGATGAACACCACTGGTGTGGGGATACTCGCCCGTGAATAGACTTGCGCGGGCCGGTGCACAGGATGGCGCCGTGATATGACAGTTAGTGAACGTGATTCCCTCCCGGACCAGCCGGTCGAGGTGTGGTGTTTCCATGTGCGACGCACCGAGTGCGTTGATCGTGTCGAACCGCTGCTGGTCGGTC
The DNA here is from genome assembly GCA_007118975.1 of Halobacteriales archaeon. Taxonomy (GTDB): domain Archaea; phylum Halobacteriota; class Halobacteria; order Halobacteriales; family SKNY01; genus SKNY01. The sequence goes on from SKQO01000049.1 coordinate 4,831, forward strand.
GTGATCAACACGATATCTGGGCGATCTGGTGGCATGCCCAACACGTACTCCCGATTCGAGGGTAAAACATTGTGGTGAGGCGGTGCCGGTATTGTCGCCATATGGCAATACACCAATAGGATCAGCTATATCGACAGCCGCCCCGTGGTGACTCCGTCGCATTCGCGATCACTACGACACAAACGTTTAGGTACGCTCTGTCGTGGGGCCTGCATGGCTGCACGTCCGACATCGAGCGGCGATCGAGAGACTCCCCCCCTGGGAAATCCCCCCAATGTGCTCTGGGTGTTCGTGGACGACATCAGCCCGTGGCTTCCGAGCTACGGGGACGACACGATCGAGACCGAGCATATCAGTGGGCTGGCCGAACGAGGCACCCGATTCGAGCGGCTTTACTCGACCGCCCCGGTGTGTACCCCGTCGCGTTCGGCCGTCGTCACTGGGATGTACCAAACAACGATCGGTGCCCACAACCACTACAGCTCCTTTGAGACCTGGCGAGGGATCGAGATGGAACGGTGGGCACCGAACCATCTGGGGGTCAGAACGATCCCGGAGATCTTCAAGTCTGGAGGCTACTACACCTTCAATGAGGGAAAAAACCACTACGATTTCGTCGACCCCGATCACCTGCTGTACGATCGCCACGGCGAAGCGCACTCGTTTCAGGGGGCCACCGACGGCTCCGAATGGTCCGGCCGCGATCCTGACCAACCGTTCTTCGGGCAGGTACAACTGCCGGGTGGGAAGTCGTCGGTTCGTGAGGAAATCGACCGCGTCGACCCCGCCGACGTCCAGGTACCGCCGTACTATCCGGACCACCCGATAATCCGAGAAGAGATCGCCCACCACTACGACACGCTCCAGGAGACCGATCGTCGCCTCGGCGAGATCCTCGACGGGCTGGAACGAGATGGGCTCGCGGAGGAGACGATCGTCTGGTTCTTCGCAGACCACGGCATGACCCTCCCCCGGCACAAACAGTTCTGTTACCAGGGTGGCATCCACGTGCCAGGAGTGGTCGCCGGCCCGGGCGTACCAAACGGCGAGGACTATCCCGGCCTGGTGAGTGGCATCGACATTCCCGCGACGACACTCGCGCTCGCGGGCTTTGATGTACCCGATCATATGCACGGGGAGAACGCGTTCTCGCCCGACTTCAATCGAGAGTACGTGATTGCCGCCCGCGACCGGTGTGATTATACGATCGACCGCATCCGTGCCGTCGTCACCGAGGAGTACTCCTATCTTCGGAACTTCATGACCGATCGACCGTACCTCCAGCCCCAGTTTCGAGACGGACGGGAATACCTGGAGGTCCTTCGAGACCTCCACGAAGCGGGAGAACTGAACGAAGTTCAGTCCCAGTTCGTTTCCGATCAACGACCGGCAGAGGAGCTCTATCACCTCCCATCGGATCCCCACGAAACCGAGAATCTGGTCCATGCAACCGACCGCGACCATCGGGAGGCGCTGGCCGAGCTTCGAACGATCCTCCACCGGTGGATCGTCGAAACCGACGACAAGGGTCGATTTCCCGAGTCCGAAGACGGCCTACGGGCAGCCCTCACACGGTGGGAGGACGAAGCCGTCGATCCCCTCTACGACGAAGTCCGTTAGGTGAGAACGCCGGCACGACCCGGACAGTCTCCGTTATCCGTCGCTCACGGATGGATGGTCGCACGATAGGACTCGCCGTTGGCCTGTGCCTCGAAGGCCTCGGTCGCCCGGTCGAGGCCCACTTGGTAATTGAGCAAGTCCTCGTAGGGGAATCGGTCGACCGTTCGTTCGAGCATCGAGATGGCGGTGGCGAACTGATTCGGCGGGTAGGCCAGACTCCCGTAGATGTCGAGTTGGCGATGGATGAGATCGCTGGGGTCCACGTCGACCGTCCCCGACGAGAAGTAATGACCCACCTCCACGACGGTTCCCCCATTGCGGGGGATGCGTAATGCCTGTCCAAACGCCGCCGGTCGGCCGACTGCTTCGATGACGACGTCCGGGCCCACCCCACCCGGTGTCAGTTCTTGGATTGCGTGGATGAACTCATCGCCCTCGTACTCCGTGAGATCGACGAGATCGGTGGCACCAAAGGCCTCGGCCATCGCGAGGCGATCCGTCCGAAGGTCGACGGCAATCACCTGGCCTGCACCGACCGCAGTAGCAGCCGCTGCCGTCAGCAACCCGATCGGCCCGGCGCCCTGTACGACCACGCTCTGTCCCAGTCCCAGTCCTTCTCGCACGTGCGGGAGACCCGGCGGAAGTGCCCGTTCGACGGCATGCGTCGCGACCGAGAGCGGTTCGACGAGTGCGCCGAGTGCAGTAGGAAGCGTTTCGGGGAACCGGTAGAACCAGGCGCGGTCTTGAAGCATGAAGTACTCACTCATGCCGCCGTGAAGGGATGGGGGTTCGTCGAGCGACCGAAAGCCATGGACGTCGCGGTCGTTGCAGGTCAGCGGCCTGGTCGGCACGTTCTCACAGTACCAGCACTCCCCGCAACTGATGCCCGGGACGACGGTGACGGCATCACCGTTCGAAAGCGGCTGTCGGGCGGAGTCGGTGATGCCCGCAGTTCCGAGTTTCTCGATTAGCCCGACGAACTCGTGTCCCGGGACGACGGGATAATCGAGATCCATCTCGTGTTGCCACATGTGTACGTCGGAGCCGCACACCCCGGAAAGTTCGATATCCAAGATTAGCTCGTCCGCCGCCGGTTCAGGCACCGTCACGGAGCGCAGTTCTAAACTCCCATCCTCAGTTAGAACGAGGGTGCTCGACTCCATGTTTGAATCCCCGAGGTTGATCACTATAAGCCCATGGCCGGGGCGACGACGCGGTTAGCTCTTCGATTCACGGACGTACAGCACGATGAGGACAACGATAAGGACGACCTGAACGGTTTTGTCGAATTCCCCGATCGTCGGTTCGAGCAAGTCTGCGGGCTGTAGGTCGTTGATGATCCACCAGAGCGGGATCTGCACCGCGGTAAACGGAATACCGAGAAGGTAGACCAGCCGGCGGCGGATGTCAAAAATGACCAGCAGGATACCGGCAAAGAAGCCCGCACCCGCCGCGAGGAAACTCCACCCCAGTGGACTATCGATGAAGGAAACGCCAAGTCCGAGGTGAATGAGTCCGGTGATCGCCGCACAAACGATGCCGAGCCAGTGGAGTCTGGTGAGCGTCTCGAGGCGAAGTTCAAGAGTTACCATGTGATTCGGTACCTTGTCATGCGATAAAAACCAACCGACGGCCCCACCTCGACGTAGAGTCACCCAGACGGCTCGAAATCAGCAATCGATGGAACGTAATAGGCAGCTTCGAAACCTTCTGGTGTGGCCTGGGCCAGAAATACCACAGTGCTGCGAGGATTCGTGCTGGTGGGTTTCGGTTACTTCCTTGCCTGGCAGGCAGCCGTGGTCTTCGAGGCACCCCATCGGGCGACCATGGCGCTAGCGATCCACGGGTTCGTCTTTCACGTGATCTTCGGCAAAGGGTATGCCCTCATCCCCTCCTATTTCGATCGGGAACTGGCGTTCGACCTCGGGCCAATGATCCATCTCCCCTTGACCGTGCTCGGCACGGTGGGCCTCACCCTCGGACCAGTGGCCGGGGCTTCCGAACTCGAAAGTCTTGGGGCAGTCGCCTGGGGAGCCGGGGGTGCGATCTTTCTTATCACGATCCTGGCGACCGTGCGGGACAACGTCGTTGGCCGGGAAACGGGGACGGGTGAGGCGAACCGCCACCGTCGCGCAGTCGATCAACTCGCAAACGCATTCGTCCCGGTCGCCTTGTTTTATCTCGCCGTCGGAAGTTACGAAACGGTCGCACTACACACTGCACTCCCTGGCGTGATCGGGAGTCACGCTGGGCTCTCGCACGTGCTCGCCGCAGGGACGGCAGGGCTTCTCGTGTTGACGATCGGAGCACGACTACTTCCGCGGTTTATGGTCGCCGAGCCGCCGTTATTATTCGTCTTGTTCATGCTTCCTGCGGGGGCGCTGGGGCCCTGGGTCATCGCGACACATCTTCGTGGAGGACTTCTCTTCCGGATTGGGGCGACGTTACAGGCAGTGGCGATCGTCTCCTACGCCATCGTGGTCCTCGTTCTGTTTCGACGATCCGATCGCCGTCGTGTCGGACTGTACGGGGTCGCGCTTGGAGCAATCGCCGGCATCGTGGCCGTGCTCCTCGGGCTCGCGATGGCCTTCGAATACGAACCGATCGTGCTATCGGTCATACATCACCGGTTCACACTCCTCGGATTCCTCGGGCTGACCATCATCGGCGTGAGTTTCCAGTTTTATCCACCGGGCATCGGCACGCTCCCAGCCGTGGGAGATCGGACGGCGGCAATCGGTCTCGGCTCCCTCGCGACGGGGCTCCTGCTGGAGCTCGTTGGTACGATCGGCTCACTGGAGCCAATGGTACTCGCCGGATCGGGGCTCACGTTCGGCGCGGCAGCCGCGATTTGTTATGTGCTTTTTGGCGTAGTGCTCGAACGGGGATTGTAGTGACCCGGCCATGTGGGCACGACCCTTCGGCGAACTGGTGCACGTGCTCGCCCATCCTCTGTTACCACCAAACGACGCCGTCGTCATCTCGCATGCCTCGGTGTGGTCGGGAATTACGCTCGTGAGATCCCGCCAACTCAATTCAGCCTTACCGTCCCCGTGACCGTTGTGACTGCTGTCAATCGGGTAGCGACATTTGACACCGTGGCTCCCTATCGCGGGATCAGAAGCCGCGAGTAGCCCGCCGGTCGCAAATGAGGTAAGTCGATAATCGAGAACGGGGCTCAAATCGATCCGAAGCGAAGCGTATCGGGCCTATTTGCGGAGCAGCCAGGCGGTGAAGATGATCCCGACGATCATGATCGCCACGGCAGGTGCGGGGCGACCGTCGCCCGCGAACTGGTAGATGCCAAAGAGGATACCGCCGATAATGCCGACCGCAAGCGCGGTAAAGGCAGTATGCACCAGCTGGTTGCGGTGACTCCGCGTCTGTCGCCCCAGCTGATTCCCGAGTGTAATTGCGTGTTGTCCGGCGTCCCAGCCGATGAGGACCAGTCCGACGCCCATGAGCATGATCTCCGGGGTAAGTACGCCGAAGGATCCCGTCAAGATGGCGCCGAGCAGGATCAGTCCGGTTCCGACCGTGAGCCAGCCACGCGATTGCATCGCCGTCATTGCAGCGATGAAGATGGCGATCCCGGCGAGACCGAACGGGATAGCGAGGACTGTAAACGGAGCCGTGATCGCCATCCCGAGGAACGCGGCCACGATGGCGATGATCTGACCGATTCGGGGCGGCGCGTGAATCACCTCCACGACTTCGAAGTCCTCCTCTTCGACCGAGGAAATCGTTGCACTTTCGAGTTGCTCCTCCTCGGCTGAGAGTGCCGAATCGGGCAATTCCTCTTCCGTCTCCGATTCTTGTGCCGTTGCTGCCATAATTAAGCCCCCCAGCGACGCTGGGCGTATTCAAGGGCGAGCGTCATATTCTCGTCCGGGTCCCAGTCGACGACGCGAATTCCGTGGTCTCGTAGATACTTCACCCGGATCTGTCTTTCCAGGCGGGCGATTCGGTTCCCGACCGACCGATCATTGCTCGGATCGGGGCTGATAATCGTCACCAGGTGCCCCGCCCCGTCCAGCCGGCGGGCGACTTCGTAGGTGTACTGGTCGGTCAGCGGAGAGAAGAGGAAGATCTGCGTGTTCTCGGGAAGTTGCCGCCGGATGTGAATCATGGGATCGATGTAGCGACCCTCATCCTTATCTGTGAGCTCCGGCGGCATCGGTGAGATCGCCGGGTGCTCCGTGAACACGTTACGGACACGCTCGAGATGGAGCTGTCCGGTGCTGGGTCCGAGCCAACACGGAATTCCATTGAACGCCGCCACACCGATGAGGTGCCCTTGATCGTTCAGCGACGCAAAGACGTCGATCGCGGCGTCGATCCCTTTATCCAAGGCGTGTTTCTGGCCGGGTTCGTGCGTGACATACGAGGACTGACGTCCGTCGAACAGGAGCACAACACGAGCGGCGTTTTCTTCCCGGAAATCGATCGTCGAGAACTCGCCGGTTCGTGCATACGTCTTCCAGTCGATACGCCGTTTCGGGTCGCCTGGCATGTAATCACGGACCGAGAAGAACTCGAGGCCGTCCCCGCCGACGCGGGTTTCGACCCCTCCGGCAAACATCGATGTCTGCATCCGTACCGGCATCTCGGTAATCGTCTTCAGCCGGGGGACGCAGTTCATCGTCGTGTCGGTGTCGATCAGTGCCTCCCGTTCCCGTGCCCCCGAGACGTCCCGGGCGACAACCTGGAGCGGCCAGTCGTGTTCTCCTCGCTCGGCGACGACGGTGTACCCAAACGTGACGCTGTTACCGGCTCGAAGGGCGGTTCCCATCCGCGGCGATCCGTCGACCACGGTCATGGTCGGCGGTACCTGATCGATGAGTTTGAGGTCGGGTAACAGCGATGAACCGGTGTTCTCCACAGTCACTGTCACGTCGACCTCGTCGCCCGGTTCTGGCATTTCCTCGCTAAGGCTTCGCGAGACCTCCAAGTCGGTCAAGCCGGGATACGGTCCGAGCTGGGAGTATCCCGCGAGCCCGATCGCGAGTCCACCTGCGAGCAACAGGGCGGGCTGTGAGGCGATCGTTCCAACGCCGATCGCAGCCAGGGCGAACGCGATGATGCCGGTCCACTGGAACGTGGAAAACTCCCCGAGATACCGGACGTGATCGGCCACTCGTTCGCCCGAGTCGTCCCCCCCGACCCGAATGTCGGACATCGACATCGATCGGAACTCGTCTTCCTCCTCGTCGTCCCTTTCAAGCTCGGAATCCTCGAAGAAATCGCCGATTTCCTCAATGGCGCCGACGACCGTCTCGAGCTCCCGTTCATACGGTGACTTGCGCGAGCGCCATTTATCGATGAACTGGTCGAGGACGGACTCGTCGTCGGCACCGTGGGCAGCTCCACCGAAATAGTTCGCCGCGACGGCGTTATCCGTCCACTCCCCCGAAGCGAGGACTTGCTCGGCTTGCTCGTTGCTGATCCCCCGCTGGTGGGCGATCACGGCAGTGGTGATCTCATGTAATCGTTCGTAAATGCGTTCGCGGAATTCGATGGTTCCCTCACCGTACTCCGTCAGCCGATAAATCATGGAATCGATCTCGTCACCTGGTGACGGCGATGCCATGCGATACTCAACGTCTGGAACCGGTGTCTCCTGGAGTTGTGACCCCCACCGGGCCCGCACAACCCAGACGGCCAGAATAATAGCCATAGCGGCGGCCAAATCGCCCACGATGAGATTGAATGGGACCGCTGCAGCTGAGGTTGGGTTGTACAGCAAGAACAACCCAATCGTGATCACACCCAGTCCGATGATGAAACCGGCGTTCCTGATTGCTGATCCGACGTTCATTCGGCGTCTCCCTGGTCACCAACTTCTTCTTGGTAGGTTTTCTCGATGTTGCGCAGCGTTGCGATAGCGCGCTCCTCACGCGTCTCTGCGTCTTTGCCACCGTAGCGTACTTCGTTGAAGAGGTCAGTCAACTCGTAGACGTCGTCCGCAGCGAGACCCACCTCGATCGCAGCCTCCGCGAACTCCTGTGGAGCCAAGCTCTTCGGGTTATCCAACGAAAGTAGCCCGGTCATCTCGAGCCATGCTTGATACACCGCATTGTCGACGGCGACGTTTGCTTCCTCGATCCGCTCGGCCGCACGACCTGCGGCACGGGCGAAGTCAGCCGCATCCGGCTCGAGCTCTGGCTCTTCCGGTGGCTCGAATGTCTCCTCGCGTGAGGTCATCGAGAACAGTAGGACGACTGCCACAATCATCATTCCTGCGAGGAAGACAGCCGCAACACTCGGGGGGATGGCCGGCACAGCGTCGATCCCCTCGCGCGATTGTTCGAGGGCTTCATATCCGCCGAACCCGGGGCCACCGCCGCCGTTGGTGGGCGGACAGTTGGTAAAGAAAAAGTACAACAACATCGTGACCGGAATCAAAAACGACCCGACGAGGAGCGAGGTCGCCAGGTTGAACCGGAGGTAGGTGAGATACAGGATTCCCACCATCCCCCCAATGATTCCTAAAATTGTCACCGGTTGCTGGAGAAACGGGAAACAGAATACCAGATCGATCGCAGACGTGCCGCCACCTTCACCTTCCTCATCATCCACACCCGGATCCGCATCCGGTTCGAAGGCACCGATGCCTTCGCCAGGTACGTCCTGAGGCTCCCCGTCATCACCGATCTCGTACATCACGACCGAGCCAATCGTCCCTGCCACGAGTCCCACCGCCAAGATCGATACGATGACGACGACGAGCGCGAGTTTGTTTACCTGACCGATACTGGCCATGAGAAGAACAAGGACTGTATGGCTATAAATGCATTTGGACCTCTCTTGACAAACGTAATCGGGAGACTCCGCCGGGATAGCGAATGCTCGAAAACGGTCATCGAGATCATTATATTTTCATCGCGCATGCGGCTTCTACTCACGCCAATAGATATACATGATCGAACAGCCGCCCGGTCGAGGGTCGATAAATTCGACATCATTATCAACGCCCGGTGACTTCGTTTTCCCATGGCAGACTCATCGCTTGATGTAGATGAAGCAAACGAGTACATCGAAGAGATTCTTGACGAGATATCTTCCGTCGTGATCGCGGATCGCGACTTCCTCGAGAACATCATGCTCGGCATCCTCGCCCAGGGGCACGTCCTTCTCGAGGACGTCCCGGGGACCGGCAAGACGCTGACGGCGAACGCGTTTGCCACGGCGTTGAACATCTCCTTTTCACGTATTCAATTTACCCCCGATCTGCTCCCGGCGGACGTGCTCGGAACCAGCATCTTCAACGAAGAGGAACGCCAGTTCGAGTTCCAGGAAGGGCCGATCTTCGGGAACGTGATACTGGGCGACGAAATCAACCGTGCACCACCGAAAACGCAGGCAGCGATGCTGGAAACGATGGCCGAAGGGCAAGTGACGATCGAGGGCGAGACCAGACCGCTCCCCCAACCGTTTCTGGTGATCGCCACACAGAATCCGGTCGAGCAGGAAGGAACATTCCCGCTACCGGAAGCACAGGTCGACAGGTTCCTGGTGAAGGATACGCTCGGACAACCGGATACGGACGGAAAGGTCGAACTCCTCCGACGACGCGCAGCCCGTGACGAAAGTATCCCGACTGCCAGCCCGGTGATCGAAGATCCTAGTATCATCGACGAGCTGCAGGCGCTTCCCGAGCGCATCGACGTCCACGAGGACCTCTATACGTACATGGCCGAGATTGTCAACCTGACCCACGAGGATCACCGGACAGAAGTCGGCATCTCCCCCCGTGGACTACAGCGATTGTTCGAGGCTGCTCGTGCCCGCGCGCTTCTTGAGGGTCGCGAGTACGTCGTACCCAACGACATCAAACGAATCTCCGGCCCCGTCCTCGCACATCGTCTCGTGCTGACCCCGGAGGCACAGGTGAATGAAGTCGACAAGCGAAACGTGATCGCCGAGATCCTCGAAGAGATTCCGGTCCCCACCATCGAAGGTGGCGAAGAGCCGGACGCTGCCGAAGCCGAAGCAGCCTGATCGCGCGTCTTATAATGCGTTCGTTGCGGTCGATGATTTACCCAACGAGCAGCGGGTCGGGTTAATTCGTTGTTATCCACCCCGCAAACCGGGTGGTAGCGGTGATCTTCAATCGTACGTGAGGATGACACCCAGCGCTTGCGTTCGATCCTCGAGCAACATGTCATATGCGGACGGTGCCTCGGTAAGCTGGAACCGATGCGTGATCATGGATTCGACCTCGACCCGGCCGGCTGAGAGTAACGCGAAGAACAGCTCCTGGTGAGCTCGCCGTGTCCACGGCGTTTTGGGTGTCTGGACCGAGGCGTGCGTCCGTGCGTGTGCGCCAATGATTTCGTAACCTGGCCGATGACAGTCCCGGTAATAATCAAACTCCCCGATCGTTCGCGGACTACTCAGCAAGACGAACCGACCCTCATCCCGCAAATGATCGAACTCTTCGGGGACGACGGCAGCATTGCCGGTGGCCTCGATAACGACATCGAACGGGTGTCCTCCAGTTTCGGCCTCCACATCTTCGCTGTAATCGGTCGGCGTCGTATCGACGCTCGCCATCCCGGGACGCTCGGGAAAGAACCCGCGCCGGAAATCGGCTATCTCTAGCCCCACTGTGGGGGTGGCACCGGCAACGTGGGCGAACCGTCCGGTGAGTTGGCCGATCAGTCCCAACCCAAAAATACCAACCCGCTCGCCCCAGACCACCCGTCCACGTCGGAGTCCGTTCATGGTAACAGCCGCTAGTGAATGAAACGTTCCAGCCTCATCAGAGACACCATCTGGGATGCTAATCGCTGACTCCTGCGGTACGGTGACGTACTTTCGGTGTGATCCGGCCGTCCCGACCCGTGTTCCGATCAGCTCCTGGGAGACGTCGGTGCCAACCTCGACCACTTCACCGACGTGGGAATAGCCCGGACGCTCGACCGGTAATGAGGTGTACTGTGCTTGGTCAGTCAACAACGCCAATTCCGTCCCGGAACTAATCAGCGTGCGAGTAGTCTCGACCACGATCTCCTCCGGCCCGGGATCGGAATCGGGGACTGGTTCTACTACTGCCGTGCCCTTGGCAGGAAACGTGACGGCGTCGTTGGTAGGCATGCGGTCGCCCCCTCTCCGGGTCGGTAGTTTAATCCATCCGATGCGGATCCCGGGTGACGCGCCGGAGAACAATCGAGCGGAACAGGGGGTTCCTCCTCCGGACGTGCGGAGTGAACCCGCTTAACATAAGCTACAAGTAACGCACCTCCGAATTTGGACTAATGAGTTACCGTGAGTTGGTGACCGATTTCGAGGCATTTATCGAGAATAAAATACGCCAGCGTGGTGTCAAATACGAGGTTATCCTCGTCCTTATCCTCGGTGCGCTGAGTTCACCCGGGCTCTACTATCTCGGCGAAGAAGTACTCGATCTGACCGACTCCGACGAGATGGTCTTCGTCGTAACCGGCATCATCGTGCGGCCGGTCCTCATCCTGTTACTGCTGTGGGTGGTATACTCGATGCTCTTCTATTTCGTCGGTAACCATCTCGGTGGGCACGGATCGATCCGTGGCATCTTCAAGGGCACGGCATGGGCCATGATCCCGTTAGGACTCGCGAACCTCGCACAGTCTGCTGCGTTCTGGTGGACGTACCAAGACTTCGACATCGAGGGGAATCTCGATGGGTTTGGACCGGCCGAGCAGATGGACTCGGTGTTGTACGCGGGGATCACGGAGCCAGCGATTCTGGCATCACTGGCCATTCTCATTCTCACGCTCGTGTGGTCCGGCTGGCTTATGATCTACACGGTCGAGCAAGCCAAAAACCTCCCACGAGAGACTGCGATGAAACTCGTTGCCGTTCCGATCGCTGCCCACATTCTTCTCATCATCTGGGCCGTCATCCAGGGCTCGTACAATTTCGCCACGTTGATCTGAGTCCCGCCCGCGAATACCCCCGGAAACGCGAACGACAGTGCGTTCCGAGAAAAGTGCGTCAAAAACTGTTTGACGACGACATGGCACCAGCGCGCTTCCCAAGAATTAACCGACTCACCGCAAATGCGGTGTACGATGACTGAGCACGGGCCTCTGTTGGCGCGGTTTGCACGGCCTACCGCGGAGACACGGACACGAATCGCGGTCCTGGCGGATCTCCATCTATCGGTGACGGATTCTGGCAGCTGGCGCGTCTCCCACCGGACTACCGACCGTCTCGAAACGACCGTTGCCATGCTCAACCGACAATCGGATCTCGATGGCGTGTTGTTTCTGGGCGACCTCGTACAAAGCGGGCGACCAGCGGAATACGAAGCATTCGATGCAGTGATCGATGATCTCCAGGTTCCGTGGTTTGCGATCCCCGGGAACCACGACCTGATCGACTGGGGCGACGGTGATGCACTCACACTACCGGAGTTCGTCGATCGCTACGCCCCGAACGCCTACCCAGTCCATCATAGGTTCGGTGACGTCGACATCCTTGCGCTCAACAGCAACAGCTCGACCCCAGAGAAAGTCGCCGACACGTACCGCGGACGACTCTCAGACGAGACGCTCTCCTGGCTCGACCGCAAGCTCGCAACCGTGTCGGATCCGATTGTAGCTGTTCATCACAACCTTCCAGCGAGCAGAGAACAGCTCATGGACGCACTTTCGGAGCTTCCAGTGGATGGCGGCTCACCGGCATTCGAAAATGCGGACACACTCGTGGACGTGCTCCAACCTCACGATCCGGCCTTGGTGTTAACCGGCCACGTTCACATACCAACCGTCCGTGATAACCGGGGAGTTCGCGAGTTCTCACTTCCGTCCCTTGGTCCGTACCCGAACGCATACACGGTCCTCGAGGTCGGCCCGGCGGGAACGGACGCCTGGCTGCATCCGATCAGTACCTACGACGACCGGCTCGAGTCGTTCGTGCTGGGGTATGAACACTGTCGCGTGCAACTGACGGCTGTTCAGCTTGCGGGATTACCCCTCGTCGACGATTCACTCGACAGCGCGAACAAGTCATAGTTAAACGCGTACTCCCGCCTTCGATTGCCTCCTTAAAGGTGGGGTTGCTTATTTGCGTACGAGATTCCCCACTCGCCGGACTGATCTCGAGAAACACTAGTCATGGCCGTATTCCCGAAGTAAAACCGTTTGCGCGGTGTTCGACGAGGTAAGTCCAGAAGGGCGGTGACAAGTTTGTCGCCGATGTTTCCATGAGAGACAACCAATACGTGATCGCCCTGCTCGTGCCTCGACAGAAGTCCCTGAAGCGCGAAATCTGCACGTGCGTACCCGGTCGCAAGGGTCCGGCGCTGCAACGGTAGCCACCATGCATCCGGCCACGGAAAGGGCTGATCTACGTGAATGCCCGGGAATCGCTCGGGTACCTCAGACAGTACGTATCGATACCGATCGTCTCGGGTGTCCGCCGTAACATCAACGTCATCCACCGGCATCGGCCAGGCCACGTATTGATCGACATCACCTTGGTCGTCATCGAATCGTTCGATCCATCGCCTCGTATGGGTCTCGTAGAACATGGGCCAGACGTGCCACTCACACGCCAGACTCGATTCTACGGCAGCCGCGGTTTCGAGCGCCCGCAACTGGCAACTGGAATAGAGTTCATCGACGCCTCCCTCGTCGGCGAGATACGCTCCCAAGGCGCGGGCTTGCTCGTACCCACGATCGGTAAGGGATGGGTTAGGACCACCGTCGTAGTTCGGTTTCACCGACGCTTTTTCGCCATGTCTGGTGATCGTGATCCGCATGTATCAACGGCATCCGACGCCGCCGTAAACGTATACCGTTCTGGCAGAACGGGGTCGTTATACGATACTCGCATGCTGGGCACCGGAGGAACACGTCCGAAAAAACGTCAACGAGTTCAGTCCGTTACGGAAAATTGCGGAGAACGCCCCGTCCTGTCAGGGCGGGGATGAATCCGACAGCGGCAGTACCCTCACGATTCATTTCACCACGCCTGGTAAGCTGTTACACTAGTTAACTGCCGATGATCGTGTATTCAACAAGGCAACAACCTGGCCAGTTGGGTTAGGTTCCGGTGACCGCGAAACAAACCCAAATCGCAGCGCCCGCCTGGTTCATCCCGGCTCAGTGATCGTTCGAAGGACCACGAGTCGTTCGTGATGACCACAGGGTGTTGCTCGCTCGAACGACTTCGACGGTGGAAAAGGTCGGCGGCGGAGCCCGTGACCCATTGACCTAAACGGGCGTAGGGTTCCACAACGCTCGGGCGCTGCGGTGGAGGCCGCTGGGTGCGGAGATCCGATCCGCTACGCCCCACAAGGGGCTGAAACAGTGTCCACGAGCCCGCAAATTGCCGCCGGGGACGGTCAGAATGGCTGGACACCATACACAGAGGTATCTCCGTCCGTTTAGGGTGGAGAGAAGGTCAAACCGGGATGTCCATTTCGCCCTCTTCGTCGAGCCACTCGCTATCCCAGTAGGGATGGTTTTGGTCGCGACGGTAACAAGCCACCTCCCACTGATCGCCTTCCTCGAGTTCTGGGCGCTCTTCCGCGCAGATCTCCCGGGCTTTGGGACAGCGTGGATGGAACTTGCAGCCGCTCGGCGGGTTATCCGGATTCGGCGACTCGAAACTTCGCAAGGGGGTGTCTGCCTCAAGGCGCTCACGGGCTTCGTGGGGGTGCATGGGCATGGTTGCCCACTTGAGCACTTGTGTGTAGGGGTGTTGGGGATCCTCCAGTACCTCGTCGACATCCCCGTATTCGACGATCCGACCCATGTACATCACGGCCACGTCGCCACCGACTTGGGACGTGATGTACCGGGCATGCTCTAGGTTGTGCGAAATAAACAGGAAAGACGTCTCGAAGATGTCCTGGAGTTCGAGCATGAGATCCATCAAATCGATGCTCAGAGACGGATCCAGGGCGCTGACCGGCTCGTCCATGAGAATCAGATCCGGTTCGAGTAGCATCGCTCGAATGAGCGTTACGCGCTGTTGTTCCCCACCACTGAGCTCGTGTGGATACCGATCCTCGTACTCTTCGACGGGGGTCAACCCACATTCCTGGAACATGGCCAGAATGCGTTCCCGATAATCCGCCTTGCTGAGTTCCGGGTACCAGATCTTCAATGGCTCCTGGAGGGACGCCATGAGCGTCTTGTACGGATGCAGTGCGGCGCCCGGGTCCTGGTGAACGACTTGTAGCCCCTGCCGGGCCTCGGCCCACTCCATGTCGTCGATGACGTTCTTTTTATGGAGTTCCTGAAGGTCGTATCCTTTGTATTTCACACTCCCTTTGGTCGGTTCCTGGAGGCCTATGGCAGCCTTGCCGAGCGTCGTCTTCCCGCTGCCGGACTCCCCGATCAATGCCAGAATCTCGTTCTCTTCGATCTCTAAGTTGATACCATTGACAGCTTTGGTGGGTTGGGGAACCCAGCCGAGGTACTCCCTGATCGCTTGCGGCGTCGCTTGCTGGACGGCGGTTTCCTCGGTGAAGTGCACTTCGAGGTCTTCTATCGTGAGGATCGGTTCGTCTTCACCACTCATACGTTCTCTTCACCCCCCTCCACGAGACTGGGATGAATCGGGATTCGATCAGTCGCAACGTCAGGGTAGAAACACGCAACCTTGTGATTGGTCCCCTCCTCGCCACGAAGCTCGACCTCCTCGACGACACACCGGTCGTCGGCGATCGGACATCTCGGGTGGAACGGACACCCCGATGGGACGTTAATGGGGTCGGGGGTCTCCCCCTCCACGGTATTTACGTCCTCCATTGCCATGTCGAGGTCGATGTGTGTCAGCGTCAACAATCTGGTATATGGATGTTCGGGGTTCAGGAGCACGTCGTCGATGTCCCCGATCTCGATAATATTGAAGGAATAAAACACAGCGAGTCGGTCCGCAAACCCGGCGACCATGGGAATGTCGTGACTGATGAACAGGAGCGTGAAACCGTATTCCTCCTTGAGTTCGTAGAGCAGGCTCAAGATCTCGCGTTGAACCAACAGATCGAGCCCCGCCGTCGGTTCGTCCAGGACAACGACCTCGGGATCAAAAATCAGGCCTAGCGCGAGCAACGCGCGCTGTTTTTCACCGCCACTGAGTTCGTGTTGATAGGAACTCAGGATGCGCTCCGGTTCGAGGCGCAGGTCCTCGAGTACCTCACGCGCACGTTCCAGCCCTTCCCGTCGGTCGACATTGTGGGCGTCGAAGGTATCGGTGAAGTGACGCCGGACGGTGATGGTCGGGTTGAAGGCATTCTGCGCGGCCTGAGAAACCATGACGATCTCCTCCCATCGGATCTGTCGGAGTTGGCGGTCTGTCACATCGAGGATATCGACGGGCTCTGCACCCTCCTCCGGGTAATAAAGAACTTCACCCGTCGTGATCCCCGGATCCTCGACAGCATCCATCAGCACCGACCCGAAGGTGGATTTGCCACAGCCGCTCTCGCCGATAATCCCGAACGTTTCGCCTCGCTTGATATCGACGCTTATGTCATTTAACACCCGAGCGCGACCGCGTGCCATGTCGAATGTAACGCGTGCATCGCGAATCTCGAGGACGTTATCCGTCTCTGCCCTGACCTCAGTTGCTTCTGCTGACATTGTTGGTAATTAATCTCGTCGTTTCCGCGTTAAAGCGTCCCCATCTGGGACTCTGCCTTTTCTGCACCCATCGACGCATCCTCATCGACCATCTCGTCCGAGTCCTGCTTCCGCTTGCGGTGTCTGGCCCGCACTCGCGGGTTGAACACCTGGTCGAACGCCTGAGCGAGAAGCGTAAATCCCACTGTGAGCCCAATCACTGTCACGAGCGGTACCACGATCCAGTGGGCCGCCTGCAGTGAATACATTGCACCGCCTTCCTGGTAGGCCATGTTCAATACAACCCCCCAGTTCTGCTGGTCGAAGGGGAGGATGCCCAGGAAATACAGAGCGACGGATGCGAACACGATGGCAGTCGCACCACCCAGGAAGCCGATGAAGATGTACGGCATCAGGTGGGGAAGGATGTCCTTGACCAGCAGGCTCGAGGTAGGCTGGCCATACGCCCGGGCAGCCTCGACATGCTCTTCATTTGCGATCGGGATGACTTGTGATCGAAGCACACGAGCCGTCCCTGCCCAACTCTGGATACTGAGGATAATCCCGATGAGGTAGGGATTGGTCGGCTCAAGAATCGCCGCCAGGATAATCAACAGCGGGATTCCGGGAATCGACATCGTCGTGTCGGTGAGCGTCATGATCACCTTGTCGGTGGTCCCGCCTATGTAGCCGGAAAACAAGCCCACCGAGACGCCGAGGAGGTTCGCAAAGATAGCCCCTGCCAGAATCATCTGGAGCATCGCCGGTGTCGCGTGAATCATCATGGCCGCCAAGTCCTGGCCCATCCCGTCCGTCCCGAGGGGGTACCGGAGGCTTTCGAACGGGGAAAGCATTCGGGGTGCTGCGTTCGGGCTAGTCGAGGGCCACACCACCGTCCCGATCGTCCCCATCAAGAGATAAATCGTTAGCAGGATAATCCCGAAACGACCACGATAGTCGTCCCAGAGAATCTTTGTCGGTCCCCCAACCCAGCGGTCGAACTCCCGCTCGTACTCCTGTAGTTTGGTTTCCTCGTAGTCCGCCTTGATCTCGAAGACTGAAGGTTCGTCAGTTCCCATGAATTATGCCTCCCTGCTCTCCTTGACGTCCGCCCGGGGATCGATCAAAGGGTACGTGAAGTCGGCGATTAGCGTGCCGATCACGAAGAGGATCGAAATGACGGCAAAGACCCCCATCAAGACGGGGAAGTCACGCCTGATGGCGGCTTCAAACATGAGAAGTCCCATTCCCGGATACTGGAAGATCATTTCCATGATCACGGACCCCCCGATCAAGCCACCCAGTCCGATGACGACCCCCGTCCAGATCGGAAGGATCGCGTTTCGTGCGAGATACGTCGTTGCGATCCGGTAAGTGGACAGTCCGCGGAGCTGAGCGCTCCGTACATATTCTGAACCGAGCAAACGGATCGAGTTCGCGCGCAACCCGAGCGCCGATCCTCCGAAGCCGGTGATAATGAACGACAGCGCCGGTAGCGAAGCGTAGTAGAATACGGATAACACCCATTCGAGGTTCATTCCGACATCGGCTCGTGGATCAGCACGTCCACCGGTCGGGAACCATCCCAACTGGAAGCCGAAAAAGTAGAGGAGGAAGATCGCAGCGATGAAGTACGGAACACCGCCGGTGAGGATCATGGTCACCGTCATCCCCACGTCGAACCTGCTGCCCTCCCAGTAGGCCATCAAGGAACCGAGAATGACCCCGACGACGAGTCCGTAGATCATTGCGATCGTCGAGAGGAATACAGTCCAAGGGGCGTAGGTCAGAATAAGGTCGCCGACGTCCGCATGTGGGGCAACGATGATGGATTCGCCCATCTCTTGGTGGATGAAGAAGTCGTACATGAAGCTATAATACTGGACGTGTATCGGTTCGTCCGGAGGAATGTTGATATACATTTCAATTACCTCCTGGACCTCCTCGGGTTGTGGATTCGGTGGCAATCCATACAAGTCCGGATTTTGATAAATATCTTGTTCAAGCCAATCCATCGGTCCACCCGGCATGGACTTATTCATAAAAAAGGTGAGTGTCACGATAAGGTATACCGTGACAATGGCTTGAATCATCCTGTCTCGCAGGTATGACATGGTTATTATTGATGGGCGGACACGCTTATATCTTTCTGGACAGTCATGGAGTGACACGGAAATTGCGGCGCCTTCATCGAATTGCCCGGTTCAACGAGTGATCCGCATCAAATTCAACGCGCTGGTTTTGATGGGGTTGGCGGGGCCGAGAGGTTCGTTCCCGAGCGCCGGGAACGCGTCGCTCGGGGTTCGGTCGCCCAGGACCTGCGGCACGTTTTGAGGACAGCCATACCGTCTGCCCGTCCGCTAGCCGACAAAATACCAAAACCTCGATAAAATTGGATTAGTCGTGTCGCCCGGGTGTAGAATGTACCTAAAAGCGGAGAACCGACCACCGAACCACGTATGTATAAGTACCAGTGAGAGACGAACTAACGAGTATGAGTGCCGGTGAACGACAGATCGTCTGCCGACAGTGTCGGGAGACGATCGCCTTCGATGCGGGGAGTTGCCCCCACTGCGGCACCGATATCAGGAAACGACTGACGTGGTTTATCGTGATCGGTGTGGGTATCCTGATCGCAGCCGCTTCGCTCTTCGAACTCGATTCGCTCATGGTGTTCTTCATCCTCGGGCTGTTGATGGCGGCGATCGGCGGGTACATCCTCTACGATCAACGCCAACGGCTTCAACAGGCTGCAGAGCAACCGATCGGGGGGACAACTGAAACTGAAGAAACCCTCGAACAGTGAGAAACAAGATCACGAGTATCTGAGCCTATTACCAGAACCGTCACGCGAAGAGCAGCGATAACTGCACTTTTTACGATACAGTCGCTATTATATTCGTCAACCTGACGGTCGGCCGACCGCAGTCAGTTGTATGGACGCGCTTGTGAAAACCGCACCCGGTAACGGTAACGTCGAATTGCAACAACGGGAACGGCCGACAATCGGAGAAACTGAGGTGCTGCTCGAAATCGCCTACTGTGGCATCTGCGGGTCGGATCTCCATATTTTCGATGGTGTGCACGACTGTACGCCCCCGGTAACGCTCGGTCACGAATTCAGCGGGACAGTCATCGAAGCGGGCGATGAGGTCTCGACCCTCCACGTTGGTGATCGTGCCGGGTTTCGTCGGACCTGGAGTCCCTTCCCGGGAGTCGACGCAGACGGTGGCTTCGCCCGGTACATGAAAGCACCGGCAGAGCACCTGTGGGCCGTTCCTGACGCGCTGTCATTCGAGGAGGCCACTCAGTTCGAATCCGTTCGGCCGCCGATGACAATCGTCCGCGACATGGCTGATCTCCAGGCCGGCGAGAAGGTGGTCGTTACCGGTCCCGGCCCGATCGGCCTGCTCGTTACCAACGTCGCCAGCATGGATGGCGCGGGTCACATCACCGTCCTCGGGACAGACGCGGACGCAACAACCCGGCTTCCGGCAGCGTTGGAACTTGGTGCCGATAAGACAGCAACATTCTGCGATACTGCACTTACATCGATCGAGGATCACCCGCCCGATGTCTGGTTCGAAACCTCCGGGGCCGCTCCGGCGATCGAGGCTGCAGCCGATTACGTTGCTTCTGGAGGTAGAATTGTCGTGAGTGGAATGGGGAGTGGCCCTTACAATCTCGACATGCGTCGAGTGGCCCGGCGAAACATCACGATTCGTGGCAGATGGGGCGGCAAAAACGAGTATGTCGAACCTGCTGCCGATGCAATGATCGCGGGCGATTTGAACGTCTCGACCATCATCTCGGATATTTTGCCACTTGCCGACTGGGAAACCGGGTTCGAACTTGCACGATCCGCCCAGGGGATCAAAGTACTCTTGGAGCCGTGAAGATTCAATCGATGGCGTGACCCCAGGAGTAGGCCAGGGGCTCATTCCCCCCGGTAGCGCGACCGCTCGCCGGAGCAGGTGAGACGACGGTTTGATGCATGGAATGTCGAGGAATTCCCTATAAGGATTGATCAGAACAACGCGGCGACGTTTTCATGGCGGATCCGATCCCGATCCGGTTCATCGACCGGGAGCTGCTCCACGTACTCGTAGTAGGCACTGAAATTCTTGAATGGCAGCTTCGGGCCGAACACGAGATGGTCGACGCCGACGTCGGCGACGACGTCCTCACCCAGTGCGGTAAAGTACATGTTGAGATCACCGAGCGCAAACAGGGTTTCGCCCTCCCGAACCTGATTGTCCAACCTGACCCCCGTTCGATTGATCCGCGTGACCGCGTTGGCGATCCGGCTGGCGCCAGCCCATGTGTCCGCAATGATGACATCCGTGTATGGACTGGCCCGGAGCGTCGAGATGAGAGCGGAGATTTGTTCGCCGCTCCACCACTTCGATCGCCCCATCCCCGAGAAACCCCGCAATTTGACCCGAGGGTGTCGTTGCCGCTGATCTTCGAGCACGGCCGTGACGATGACGGGAAGGTTACGTTCCGCACACTCGTAGAATAACTCCTCGACAGCCGGATGGTCGAGATCGTAGTCGTGGTAAACGGGGAGGATCTTGACACCCCGCATCCCGTATTCTTCGATGCATGTTACGAGGTCCGTCTCCCACGCCGGATAGGTGGGATTGATCGTCGCGATAGGGAGCAAACGATTCTCATAGCCATCGACAGCGGTCGCCAGTCGCTCGTTTGCAGGCTGGACATTTCGGTACATCAAGGCCTCCGCCGCGGAGACGGCGGTTCGATCAACCCCCGTGGCATCCATGACCGCGAGCAGGTCTTCGGCCGACGCATCGTGTTCCCGGTGGGCATACTCCCCGACGAACCCGTTCACACAGGTGAGCTCCGGCTCGACTGGGGCCGCTTCGGTCTCGAACCAATCCCGGGACGATTCCCGTCGCTCCTCGAGTTCCTTTGGCCCGAGGGCGTTCGGGACGGTCTCGGGAAGAAGCTCCTCAAGACGGTAGGCGATCCCTGCCTTTTCCGCCGGGGAGAGCGCACAACCTTTGAGTTTCCCCACCCCGGGGACAAACCAGGTGTCCGTCCCGAACACCAGCCGTTCCACGCCGAGATGCTCTGCGGCCATCTCGATGATACCGGCGTCCCGTACGCTTCCGGAGATGTCCAGATACACGTTGTCGTAGGGGGCGACGTTCTTGATGCGATACTCCCAGTCCCCGCCCCCGGCGATATGGGCGGAGATGACTTTCAGGTCCGGAAACCGTTCAGCAATCGCCGCCACGTCCTCAGTGTACGACTCGCTGGGATACTGCTCGGGATAGGGCTCCAGGCGATGTAACACGTGTTCGAGGATCGGGACGTCCATGTCCACAGCGGCTTCAGCAATCGGATCGAACAGAGGATCGGAAAGTTTTACCTGCGAGCCGAGAAAGTGATGTTTCAGCCCAATGAGCCCCTCTTCTTCGACGGTTCGACGGAACTCGTCGACGGCGTCGTCCGCCCGCGGGTCGACCTGCGCCCATCCATGAAATCGATCCGGATATTCCTCGACGTATTTCGAGACGATGTTGTTCGATTCCCGGGGTGGTGCGGTTTCGCTGTCGTGGACGTTCTCATATTCCTCCCCCAGCGCGTAAGGACCGATCAAACAGACTTTATCAACCCCAAGCGAATCCGCTTCGTCCGTGATCTGCTCGGCGCGCTCGGCCCGTTTCGCCGCGGTGCTGTGGTCGGTTGCCCACAGATGAAAATGGCAGTCGATCATCCGTCGTTCGCGATCCTGTTTCTCGAATAAGCGTAATTACTCCGATTCCGAGCGACGGCTCACCTCGACGATCATGGTTCAGGGGATCCCCGATGCACGACGGCATGATTCGGTTCGTCGGCCGCTGTCAGAGAATCCTCGCTGTGATACCCGATCGTCATGCTCATACGAGCCTCGTCGGTGTGGTTCATCCCCACGCGGTGGAGCATGAGACTGTTGATGAGCAGGATGCCGCCGCGAGGCATCGGAACTGGCACTTCCTGGGTGAAGATGCCGTGATCCTCGTTGAGACGACCGTCCTCACCGTACAATCGCTCGCTCGGAATGTACTGGGAGTTCGGGACAATACGCGTGCACCCGTTCTCCAGATTGGTGTCCGTCAGATAAAACAACGCCGTCACCAGCGGGCGCGACCACTGGCGAACGTCACGATGGAATCCCGTCGAACCCTTGGTATCAGTACCGCGTCGGAGGGTGGCGTGGTTGTGGCGTTTTTTGTGGACCACGATATCGGGCCCGAGGAGGGATTCGAGCGGCTCCATCACCCAATCACCGGTACAAACCTCCCAGAAAATTTGATCGTCCCGCTCGATAACGTCGGAGATGCGACCGACCGTACCGTCGTCGCCTCGAACCACCGGTTCGATTTCCTCGTCGATGTGCCGCCAGATCGTCTCCTCGAGCTCGCTGGTGACAGGTTCCGGGAGTCCTCGATCGAGCTTTAGAAACCCATTGTTGTGAAACAGCCGAATCTCGGTCTGGGTGAGGCGAGTGCCGGTGGTTGCCATGCCTGGAAGCCTCACTCACGGATCGCTTGTAAGTTTTGCATCGTCAGTCGCCGAATACATCGGAAAAAGTAGCACCCAGAGAGACACTCAAGAACCTCGCTCACCGCCTTGGCCGCTACAGACATCAGGTTCATTACGGCGACGCCAAACTCCTCGTGTCGGGGGTCGATTGCGGCGGTCCCGCTAGCTATCTTTCGGCGCGTTACCTTCGCGTAGAACCGATCCGTGTCAAAGATCGGATTTGATCACGGCAGCACGAGGCGTTCGTCGAAGTACCACGGAAAACTGCGGTCGCAACTCACGTCCGGACCGATTACGGAATCGTCCGCCGAAACCGGGCCGGATCGTCGTGGAAGCAATCCCCGACTACGATGGCGTCTGCCCCGGCAGACAAGATCTCCCGAGCCTGCTCGTGGGATTGGATCCCGCCACCATAGAGGAGGACGGTCTCGTCAAGGAACTTCGCGGCCGCTTCGACGTCACTCGGGCCCCCATACATCCCCGAATACTCGATATACATAATCGGAAACTGATAGAACGTCTCTGTCGCAAGCGCTGTCCCCGCGATCTCGTCTTCGCTAAACCGCCGTTCCACACCGGTGACCCGGGCCGCTTTCGAGTCTAGGTTCTGAATGACGTACCCCTCGGGGAGGAGTTTTGCCGCCACGTCAGCCACTGCGTCACGTCCTTTCGATGCGATGAGATCGCCGACCACCGGGAGTCCCGTCCCCGTGATCTCTTCTGCTTTCGTCGTCAACGACGTAAAAAACGACAGGTGCTTGGTGTAGAAATGATCCCGATCGCCGTTGTAGACTGCCGGAATAGACAGGTAATCGACCGCCTTGACCGTTTCCTTCGAAATTTGTCCTGAGCTATACGGCTCCTGCAGGATGGGAATGTCCGGAACGCTGGTCCGGATGCGATCGACCGTCTCGAGGGTGTTCGCTTCGGTGACGTTGTCCGACCCGCCCACCATGACGAGATCGGTATCCCTCAAGACCGTCAGCTCCTGCGGGAGCGTCTTGGCGGGATCGACTTTGGTTATATGGGTGATCTCCCCCCAGGACAGCGCCATACGAGTGATTTCACGGGTCAAGACAAGATTCCACCGACTTCGGGCGACAGATCAGTGTTCAATTCGTCCAGTTCCCCCTTACAGACCACCGTTCAACCCCGGACATTGCAAGGATGGCCTCCCTTAGTAATGCTGCGCTCCCGCTCATTCTTTCAGTTTCGCCTGTTCGAGGAGCCGGTGATCGAGAACACAGGTCGGGGAATTGGTTGTTTCAAGCCGGCAACCGCATGGAACCCCAACATCGTCCCGGGTCATCGCAACTCCGCGACGGGAGCTGCGTAAAACCAATCCGATCTGTCCGCCGGTGTGGCGTCAGTATCACGAGCAGAGGTGGAACTTCCGGGTGAGGTCCCGCTCACGGACAAACATTTACTGTTGGCCACGAACGGCTCCGGCAGTGTCCACACACGAGATCACACTCACAGTAGATGGTAGCGAGCGAACGGCGACGGTCGAACCCAGGACGCTCCTCGTTCACGTGTTACGCGAGCATCTCGACAACACCGCACCAAAAGTTGGTTGCGAGAGCGGGAAATGCGGCGCCTGTACTGTCCAGCTCGACGGCGAACCGGTGAAATCGTGTCTCGTGTTGGGGGTTCAGGCCGACGGAACATCGATACTGACGGCGGCGGGGCTGGCCGATGGCGACTTACATCCCATTCAGGAAGCGTTTCGGGAAGAACACGGCCTGCAATGTGGCTACTGTACGCCCGGGCTCGTGATGTCCACCCTCGATCTCCTCGAGAAACACCAGGAACTGTCCCGCGAAGAAATCCGCGCGGAACTGAAAGGAAACATCTGTCGGTGTACTGGCTACCAGAACGTCGTCGAGGCAGTAGAAACGGCGGCGAAAACGCTGGATACGGAGCGGAGCGATTAACCGTGTTTCCGCCACAGTTCGAGTACGTCCAGCCTGATTCGATCGACCAGGCGATTGCGGCGCTTGCCTCCGATGACACCCGTGTTCTTGCAGGCGGCCACAGCCTGCTTCCGGCAATGAAGGCACGAAACGCGAGTCCCGAGTCACTCGTAGACATCGGCGATATTTCGGCGTTACATCGCATCGATCGTGACGGACCGGAGAACGAGACCGTCATCGGGGCCGCCGTCACGGATGCCGATATACTGGCCGACGGTAGCCTAAAGCGGAACGCTCCGATGGTCCACGAGGCCATCGCTGCCGTGGGAGACCGGCAGATCAGGAGTCGGGGTACCGTCGTGGGGAACCTCCTCCAGGCGGACGCGGGTGCCGATATTCCTGCTGCCATGGTCGCGGCGGACGCGATGCTTACGATCCGAAATGGGGAGGGTGAACGGACGGTGCCGGTCGACGAACTCTACGAAGATCCCGATAACGACCATCACCCGGCGGCCATCACCAACGGGGACGACCTGGCTACTGAAGTCCGGATTCCTGATGTCACCGGCGGGGCGTATCTTCGCAAGACCCATCCGGCGACGGGGTACGCCCTCGTGGGAATTGCCGTGCGTCTGGTGACCGACGGGGGAACGATCGCCAAGGCACGCGTCGTGGCGACCGGGATCGAGCGAACCCCGCGGCGGTTACCCGGGGTGGAGGAGAGGCTGATCGACAAGGCACCCTCATCGCTACCGGACCAAACAGTTCGTATTGCCGATCCGGAACCCGCGGCCGTCCGGGCGGATCCAAACGTCTCGGGACCGTATCGTCACCAGCTCCTCGAGTCGTACACTGGACAAGCGATCGCGGTCGCGAGCGACCGCGTCGCGCCAGGGGTGGTGAGAATGAGTAGCGAATCGAGGGAAGCCGCTCCAACCGATGATTCCGTAGAGGAAGCGAGCGATCCGACGCGGGTTGCCGGGATGCCGCTCAAGCGGCGTGAAGACGAGGGGTTCCTTCGGGGCGAGACGACGTTCACCGACGATCTGAAACGACCGAACTGTGCCCACTTGACGTTCGTGAGAAGCGAGCACGCCCACGCCGCGATCGAGGATATCGATCCGAAGGATGCAGTTGGACGCGACGGTGTACTTGCCGTATACACCTGGAACGATCTGGCGGCCTCCTCGTCCCCGTGCGTCCTGCCCATCAGTACTGGCGGGCTCGAACACGACGTCCCGGGCCATCCGGTTCTTGCTCAAAATCGTGTGCGGTATCATGGACAGCCGATCGCAGCAGTAGTTGCGGAAGATCCCTACCTCGCTCGAGATGGTGCGGAAGCCGTCGAAGTAACTTACAAGGTGCGGGAACCAGTGATCGACGCTGTCGAAGCGTTGGGCCCCGACGCACCGGCACTCTATGAAGATACGCCGGACAACGTTATTGCGACGGCAGCAGTTGGCGACGAACGGGCAACAACCCGTGCCTTCGAACACGCGGAAGTCGTCGTCGATATTTCCCTCCGCAACAACCGCCTGATCCCGAGTGCCCTGGAACCACGGGTGGCGATGGCGGTGTATGACGCGAGTCGTGATCGCTTCACGGTAGAACTCGCAAGCCAGTCGGTGCATGGCCACCGGTCGAAGCTCGCCAAGACTCTCGGCGTTCCGGAACGGTCCGTCCACGTCGTCGCACCAGCCGTCGGTGGTGGCTTCGGCCACAAGGGACACCATCACCCGGGTGAGGCGATGGCCGCCTGGAGCGCCCGAGAGCTCGATCGACCCATCAAGTGGACCGCCACACGGAGCGAAAACTATCGCGAAGGAGCACATGGGCGTGACCATCACACCGACGCGGAACTCGCGCTGGACAGCGACGGCACCATGCGTGGCCTCCGCGTTAAAACGATCGCGAACGCCGGGGCATACGGACTCGGCGGGTCAGCCGGGATGGCGACCAGGTACGGCGGATTGCTCTCGAGCGAGTACGCGATTCCAGCGATTCACTGTTCGACGCGCGCGGTATTCACTACGACCGCACCCATCCATTCATATCGAGGGGCGGGGCGCCCGGAGGCGATTTACGTCACCGAGCGGGTCATCGACGTCGCTGCGCGGAAGTTGGGAATCGACCCCATCTCGCTGCGGCGGGCGAACCTGATTCCACCCGATGCCTTCCCGTACGAAACAGCCGTTGGCGTCACCTACGATAGCGGCGATTATGCCCCGGCACTGGACCGGGCGCTCGAGGCGATCGATTACGAGGAACGTCGCGAACTGGGAGGAGAGCGTTCCGACGGTCGACTTAGAGGGGTCGGTGTGGCGTGCTACACCGAATCCACGGGCGGTGGGCACGAGACCGGCGTCGTGCGTGTCCATCCCGATGGCAGCGTTGCCGTGTACGCGGGCACCCACTCTCACGGACAGGGCCATGGCACGACCTACGCCCAGCTGGTGGCGGATGAACTCGAGATCCCCTACGAAGACATCGACGTGAATGAGGGTGACAGTGAGGAGGTGCCGACCGGGACGGGTACCTTCGGAAGCCGTAGTACCATCGGTGGCGGCAACGCCGTCGTCCAGAGCGCACAAACCGTGCTGAAGAAAGCCAGGACGCTTGCCGCGAACCGATTGGGTGTCGACCCCAACGACGTTCGGTACGGAAGCGGGGAATTCTTTGCACCGAGCGTTCCGGATCAGCGTCTCTCCTTCTCGGAGGTCGCTGGAATGGCATACGGCTGGGGGGGTTCCGGAACACATCGAGCCGGGCTTGGAGGCCACGACGTTTTACGCACCGGAGGGGACGGCGTACACTTTCGGGACCCACGCAACCGAGGTGGCGATCGATCCCACAACAGGTGAACTCGAGATTTGTCGGTACGTCGCCGTTGACGACTGCGGGACGCGTATCAACCCACGCATTATCGACGGCCAGGTCCATGGCGGCGTCGCGCAGGGCCTCGGTCAGGCACGATCGGAACGCACCCTCTACGACGAAGACGGCATGTTGCGGACCGATACGATGTTGCAGTACGCATTACCACGAGCCGCTGACGTGCCGGAGATAACGACAGACGCGACGGTCACGCCGAGTCCGCGGAACGAGCTCGGAGTGAAAGGAATCGGTGAAGCCGGGACGATAGCGGCCCCACCAGCACTCGTGAACGCGGTCGTCGATGCGCTGGCCGAACGCGGGGTCACACACATTGATATGCCCCTTACCGACGAGGCAATCTGGCGAGCGATTCAGACGGCAACCAACCAGTCCTGAATCGGACTCAGAATGCCGCAGTATACAGATTCCAATACCAGACCTGCCAGAGCAAGGCACCGATCGCCAGCATCATGATCGACAGATACACCAGCCCGAGCGTGTTCATCGCGTCAGCCGGGCTGTTGGTTCGGCGATGCCACTCGCGGCCCGTGAGAACGGCCGCTGCTATCCCGGCTAGTCCGACGACAAACAGCAGCCCGACCGAGGCGCGGAACCAGATCGAAAACGGAGTGGTGAACTCGATGAGGTCCTGGGGTGCAGATAGCAGGACACCGATAAGGAAGCCCGCGAGCAGCCCGACACTGGCGAGAATGACACGCCGGGGAGCGCCAAGATACGCACGCATCTCTCCCCAGCCGCGGTGGCGATACGCGTTGATCGGCCAGACGACGAGTGTCGAAAACAACAGCAAGAGAGAGCCGAGCGCGAGGCCGGCCTGTACCGTCGTCGTGGTATACCAACCCGCACGTTCATACGGTGGCGCGATCCCACCCATGTAGAGCCGGTCGTTCTCGATTACCATCCTCGTAACCCCGAGGGCGCTGTCATCCGGTGACTTGGGCACGAAAATACCTTCCTCGGATTCTACCCACTGGCGTGGCGGCCCGTCGAGCTGTGAGACGGTTGCGACGCCGTCGTCATCGACCGAAACAGTCGTAGCGCTCGCCAGGTTCAGCACCCGCTCGTAAGTCGTCTCGAAAACGTGCGGGTGGTATTCTCCATTGTATCGATCCGCACGCTCTGCAGTTGCGGGGTCAGGTTCACGCTCCTCGCCCGTCGCGTCGAAGCGCTCTTCCATGAACCGGTCGACGACGTCAGTGGTCGGGGCGGGGGTATTGAAACTCACGAAGAGGGCGACGTCGTGTTCGGGAAAGAGCGCAAACAGCGTTTGAAAGTGGGCGGTGCCGCCGGTGTGGTAGACAACGCGCTCGCCACGGTATTCCGACAGCATGTAGCCAAAGCCGATTCCCCGGACATTCGGCTGATTGGTGGCACGTTCGTCGAACATTTCCTCGACCGTCTCCGCCGCAAGAATCCGCTCGTCTTCGAAAGCGCCACTCTGCAGCTTTGCGCTGGCGAAATTGGCCATATCCGGCGCTGTCGCACTCATCGATCCAGCCGGAGGAATACCCACAATGGCTGGATCGTGGGACGTAAACCCGTCTTCGGTGGGCATGTGCCCCTTCGAGAGGTCTCGGTCATCCGGTACGGGTTGTTCGAAGGTCGCCCGATCCATGTCGAGCGGCTCGAAGATCTGCTCGTCGACGTGCTCTTCGAACGGTTCGTCGTAGGCCTCCTGCACGACCAAGCCCGCGAGAGCCGTCCCATGATTCGAATAACTGATCTCACTGCCGGCTTGACGAATCTTCGCCGGCATATCGTCTTCGAGGGACGCTTCCCAGTCCGCAAGCGCATCCTCGTCTTCGAGGAATAACCCTTGCAAGCGGTCCTCATAGCCGGCGGAATGGGTGGCCAGATGTTCCAGGGTGATCTCGTCATCCCCCTCGAACTCGTATTCCTCGAGGTACGTGCCGATCGGCTCGTCCAGCGCGAGCGTCCCGTCCTCAACACCCTGCATGACCGTCGTCCACACCAAGAGCTTCGCGACAGAGCCGACCATGAAGGACGTATCCTCGGGATCGACCGGGTCACCGGCTTCGTAGTCCGCATACCCGTACGCCTCGAGATGGGTTGTCTCCTCACCTTCCACGACTGCAACAGTCGCGCCTGCTACTTCCCATTCTTCCATGGAGTGCTCGACGATCTCGTCGATCGTCTCGCTATCCAGCGGTTCGCCCGCAGGGTCCGAACCCGTATCTGCCGGAGCTGCAGAAGCCGTGATCGGCGCAAATCCGGCAGCGAGAACCACCAGACAAATAGTCACCATCGTCATGCACTGTTCCATTCGTAACCGGACGAGTCCCGACGTCTCACGTCGGCTGGCGTCTCCCTTCATCACCGCCAACTACCGTGACGTGCCCCTTAAACCGGCTCGCGCAGTTTCACGGGATGAAGTCGTGCCGGCTGATAGCTACCAGCCATATCGCTCCGGTCCCCACGAATGCTCGACGAGTTCCTGTTTGACCTCTACCAGGGTACCCGAGTCGACGTCATCTGTCAGGATCGCACCGGGGCCCACACAGCTATACGCGCCGAGTTTGACGCCCGGATGCAGTACCACGTTGACTCCAGTTCGGCTGAAATCGCCCAGATAGACCGCATTCGCTCCCACGTCGGGTTGCTCGCGGAAGCCATTGGTGTCGTGGACTGTTTTCCCGTCGTCAAATCGTAGGCCACCGCTGACCGTGGCCGCTCCGATATCGGTTCGTTCGCCGATGATGCCGCTGAGCTGGCTGTAGTGCACGACGGCGACACCATCGAACAGCACACCACCGAATTCAGCTGCATGGCCGACCCGACAATCGGCGCCGACCACCGATCTCGACCCGAGGTGGCAGTAATCGGTGACAGACGCATTTCGCCCGATAAGACAGTCACCCCCAATGATCGCGCCGTTCGTCACCGTCGCCCCCTTCTCAACCCAGACGTTTCCGTCCATGACCACGCGGTCACCGACGGTCGCATCCGGGCCGAGGTACGCATTGCCGCGAATGTCGGCTCCCTCGTGAACCGATGCCGACGGATGGATCTCGTCATCCTCGAGGGTGCCGACGCGTTCCGTTACCACCGCGACGTTTGCCACCAGGATGTGCCACGGTTTATCGACATCGACGTGGAATTCTGGCGCATCCACGGCCCCCACATCGTGGCCGTTTTCGATGCTCGCGTTGACTGCCGATGCGAGTTCCGCTTCCCGTCCCGGCATCCCCCCGACCGGTACCGATCGCATCGGGTTTGGAGCGCCTTTAACGAATTCGCGAAACGACGGTCCCAGCACGAACAAACCGCTCAACCGGCGAGATCCCGACCTGGCGCCACCCACCAGTCTATCGAGTTGTTCCCCACTGGTCTCGGCAGCAATCCAACCCCGGGGCTCATCGTCCGGGAACCCGTCGACGAGACACCGCACCACGTCGTCCCGCTGTCCCGTCGAAAGAAGCGCGTCAATGTTCGACCCGTGCGTGACGATGTCGCCGTAGGCGACGAGGATCGGACGGGTGTCGTCAAGCGCCGGCAGACACCCCTCGAGAGCCGCCGCCGTCCCTGTCGGTTCCACCGTCACACATGTCACGTCGACCTCGCGCGCGAGGTGTCGCCGGAGGGCATCGCCGTTCTCGCCTGGAGCCGTGGCTACGACGACGGACTCGACGCCAACTTCGCGGAGCTGGGAGAGCAACCGGTCGATAAGTGCCCGATTCGCCACTGGTAGCAGAGCTTTCGGGCGGGTGTCCGTGTACGGCCAGCACTTCTTTCCCGCCCCGGCAGCCAGCACGGCCGCCTGTGTGACGCTCATTTTCGATCACCCGACCGGCCAGCCGCCACTGCCACAAGGACCTTCATACGAATGGCTCAGATCCCTCCTACAAATACGCACGGCTGCGTGGGTGGCCGTCAGATTCGATCCAGCAACGGTTCGACGTATTCGGGCGAGTATCGTTGCGCACGGTAGACACTCCCGCCGGCGACGTCCAGCTCGCGACACGGATCCGTGGTCTCCCAGACAATGTCGCCGTCGGGGGTCAGCTCGAACAACCAGCGCTGGTTCCCCGAACAGACCAGGGTATTCCCGTTCGGGAGTCGTTTGGCGCCCGAGATCGCCGGGCTGTAGAATTCAGGATCCGGTTCCGCGGGGTATTGCCACGTGATCTCCTGGGTGAGGGGATCGACCTCGATCACTCTCGACCACTCCCGCTCCGTCCCGTTGTCGAAGATGAGGATCTTGCCGGAGGGGAGGACGTGCGGGAGATGTTGTCCGTCGAGTTCGCCTGGCCCCCACGCCCAGACGATCTCCCCGCTCGGGTAGTCGATCACCCCGATGACGTCCAGACTCCGATAGGAAAACACGATATTCCCGGGGGCGAACCGTTCCGGGGCGCCATCGGCCACCTCGGTCTCGTGTGTCTTGTTGGGTGGAATGATCTGGGCGGTGTTGTTGTGGGCCCAGTCGAACCCGTAACGGTTTTTGATTCGGTCCTCGACGAAGGCCCAGTCGTGTGCCGGGAGGAGCTCGCGGATCTCGTCGAAGTGATCCTCACCACGCCACTCCCAGTGGAGGTTTCCCTCGCGATCGACATCGATAATGTACGGATTTCGCTTGAGCCCATTGCCGATATGCGGGACCATGTGGTCATCGAGCGTGTGGATCAGCAGGCGACCGTCCGGAATATGTGGCGATTCGTTGTCGGTCACCCCGACGACCTGCATATCGTGGTCGGCTCGGCAGTGGTAAAACCAGACTTCCTCGCTATCGGGTGTCAATTCCCTGATACCCGCCGCCGAGAGATCGGTCCGGTCACGTGTCGGATACAGGAGATTCCCGTCCCGAAGGAGCTTACAGTAGGACTGGAGGGCCGTCTCGACTTTCCACTGATGGACCAGCTCACCCTCCATGTCGATCAGATAGATGCCCGCCGGCTCGTCGGGGTCGATCTGAGTGTACGCGAACAGCGTGTAGCCCTGATACGCCCGATCTGAATCGTAGTTTTCGATTCGCGCGCTCATCGTACCGCCACCGCGTGACGTGCTCCCGTTCGCAGGGACGCTCTCCCCCGGCACGGTAGGTACCTCCGGGCAGCAGCCGATCGGTTTCTCATGTGTGATAACCCCACGTGGACGCAGTTAAACGTTCAGGACAACCCACAGGCCGACACGCATCATGGTTCGGTCAGGTGCCGGCGACCGCGGTCAGACCGCATCATCTTCAATCGGTTGACAACTCGCGGAAATATTCGAGAACACCGAGAACGTGAGAACTCGCGCGTCGGTGTATCGACCGGAGATAGTCGCTACCGCCATCGAGAACGTCGAACAGGACAAATGGGTATCGAAACGAAAACAGGAGGCCCTCGAACGTGCCGACCGATCGCTTGAACGCTACGACGGTTTCGATGGCATCTGGGAACTCGTAACCTAGCGGGCACTCAGATCGTTTTGACGCCCTTTCCTTCCATTCAGGGGGAGAGCACGTCAAACGATCAGTGTAACCCGTTCGGACACCCGTTACGTCGTCGACGGGACGATGGTGCTGAAGGGGGGATCGGCTCCGTGGCACTCGATGGGGACGAGCGTATCGCAGCGGAATTCCCCGATAGCACCTACCATACCCCCAACACGACGAGGAAACAGGCGTCGTGGATCGAAGGATCGGGCGACTCCCGATCAGGATGATCGATGGTATGCGGGGCGTGCAGACCGCGAGCCACATCGATGTCGAGGTGTGCGACGATCCGCTCACGGGAAGGTTGGGCGCCAGCGATCTCGAAGAATGTTGGTTGTACATGGACGTCTCGGGGGAACGTAACGGTACCCCCGCGGTCGAAGGGCAACCCATTAGACCGCCGACAGATGGGACCTTGACGTCGGTGACGAGAGCACAGCCTGTGGCTTACGCGACGACGGACGACCGGAAGCGGGCTGCCGTCATCTGCTGGAAGCCGATGACACCGGCGTCATTTCACGCCACGAAAGCTGGTCTGCCGGACGGGCAACAGCACGCATCTCGTGCCGTGTTCCGGCGATGACCTTCACTGACGAGACCAGGTCGTTCAGGCTGCTGGCGGTCCCCTGTGGCCCGACAGTGGATTCCTATCCGGTCCGATTCTCCTTGCGTCCGCCGCTTCTCGGAAGAAAAACAGCAAAGACAATCGGCGAACTCCGGCACCTGTCGTCTCCATCCCAAGCGTTTTCGTGACCACCATGGTGGTCTCTTGCACGGGAGCGGGACGCCCACTCGATGCAGCGGCACCGAATGGCTCGAACGGCGATGTCACCCCACGAGGGGACGCATGACGCTCAGATTCGGTATTATCGGTTGCGGGGAAATCACCAGCAAGCGCCGCGCCGAGCAGATCGACCGCGCGGAGGGAACGGAACTCCAGCTCGCGATGGATATCGAGGAATGGGCGGCGAAGGATATCGGCCAACGGTTCGATATCGAGTACACGACAGACGAGGAGGAGGTCCTCTCCGACCCGGACGTCGGCGCCGTGTACATCTCGACGCCGCATCATCTGCACGCCGAACAAACGATCCGTGCGGCGGACTCCGGAAAACACGTCGTGATCGAGAAGCCGATCGCAACGTCAGTGACGGATGGTCGGGAAATGATCGACGCCTGCGAGGCTGCCGGGGTGAAACTGACCGTGCCACTGGCACGCTTCACACCGACCGCGGAAGCTGCCCGGCTACTGGTCGAGGAGGGCCTTATCGGCTCGGTGGTCGGGACACGGATATCCTCGCTCGCCAGGAAACCGGACAGCTACTGGACCGGTGGATACACGGGTCGAGTTCCGTCGGACTGGCGCAAATCCGCCACAGAATCCGGTGGCGGGATCCTCGTGATGAACAGCATTCACGCGATCGATCGATTCCGCTATGTAACGGGACTCACAGAACGCCGCGTGTACGCGGAAGCCGATACCTTCGTGACCGACGTCGAGGTCGAGGACTTCGTCTGCGTGACGATTCGCTACGATAACGGGGCGATCGGATCGATCGAGGGATCGAGCTTTGCGAAAGCCGGTGTGGACGGCGGTCCGTACGACCGTATCTACGGCGAACGTGGGACGATCGTCATCTCGGATCCAATTCGGATCAATACGGCCGAACCGACACGGCTTGGCGAGGGGGACACGTGGCACGACGTCGAAACACAACCCGTCGAGCGCAACATATTCGAACGGTTTGCGGCCGCCGTCGAGGCTGACGGGGAGATGCCGATTCCACCCATGGATGCCCTCCGAGATCTGGCCGTTGTGCGTGCCGCCTATCAGGCAGCCGAAGATGGCACGCCGGTGGAAATTTCGATCCCGTAACGTCGCCCACCGGGAAAACAGGAGGCTTTACCCCTCATCTCGAAGTTGCCGAGGCGATATGGCC
>SKQO01000060.1 GCA_007118975.1 Halobacteriales archaeon
AGCAGCCCCAACAGCAGAGTCAGCAGCAACAACCACAACAGCAGCAGGGACGCCAACAGCAGCCACAGCAACAGGGTCAGCAACAACAGCCCCAACAGCAGCAGTGGGGGCAGCAGGGCCAGCAAGGCCAGCAGAGAATCCAACAACAGCCACAGCAGCAGACCCGGCAAGGGCAACAAGGTCAGCAAGGATTCCAACAGCAGCCCCAGCAGCAGGGTCAGCAAAGTCAACAGAGGCTCCAACAGCAGCCACAGCAACAGGGTCAGCAACAACAGCCCCAACAACAGCAGTGGGGGCAGCAGGGCCAACAAGGACAGCAGGGAATCCAACAACAGCCACAGCAACAGGGCCAGCAGCAACAACCACAACAGCAGCAGGGCCAACAAGGACAGCAGGGATTCCAACAGCAGCCACAGCAACAGGGCCAGCAGCAACAACCACAACAGCAGCAGGGCCAACAAGGACAGCAGGGATTCCAACAGCAGCCACAGCAGCAGACCCAGCAAGGGCAGCAAGAACGCCAACTGCAACAAACCCAGGGTCAGTCGCCCCACCAGTAAGGGACCCTAATAGTCGCTTTCACCCACGCGACAGACCAAATGCTCGGTAACACCCCGGCGAGAGATCGGGAGGTGAAACCGAGCAAAGAGCAGATCCCTCCCTGACCTCCCGTCGCGTCACTCTTTCCGAATTCATTCGTGCTTGACTCACCGACCAGTCGAGCCAGCCACACGCCATCGAACAATATATGGGTAGTGTGACGGTTAGAAGGCATTCCGGGCTGTCCCCGTCTGGACCAGTAGTGCGCCGCGCGAACGGATCTCAGGAGAAATTCGGTGAGAATCCCCGCAAACGAGTTGGTGACGTTGTTTCTCCCACTCACGGAGCCGGGGTCGTCCATTACCAACCACCGAACCACATTCGTCTCGAGCAACCGTGCAACGAACCATTCCAACCCGCTACATTCATCGATGCGGCAGCACTCAAGTGAGAGCGATCTCACGCGCAGAGAATCTCCAAAAGGATCGTTCTCGGTCTTCGGTAACAAGCTCTCGTCTTCTTCGCGATCCGGAATTTCCCTCTTAACCAAGGAGCATATCCAGTTAGCAATTCGTCACCGAGATCACCGAACGCCACGCCTCCTACACAGTTTCGGTCTTTGCCAGTCATACAAGGACCGTTGATCTGTGTACGAAACTCGATTTCATTGCTCTACCCCAACCGGATCAATGGTACCGCCTACTCTTTCGAGGTTCCCTTGCCCGGGACGTACTCGACCATCACAACGAGGAGCTCGAACGCCTATCAGATCTCGTGTGACTCTCTGGCAGTCGAATCTGTCAACCGATGTTTGAGCAGGATATACCCGACCACGACGGCAGCCGCAGCAAGCACACCTACGGCGGGGCCAAATCGCTTGGTGGCAACCTTCCAAACAGTCCAGACTACGCCAAGTAATTGCAACATTGTGTCGATGTACCCGTGTTAGAGCAATAATGAGATGATCGCGAGTACGATAAAGAGGATGACGAACCATTTGGCGATCGTCATCGTGATTCCAGCGACGCCGCTCGCCCCGACCGCTGCGGCGATGATTGCGAGGACGAAAAACACGATGGCCAACTCGAGGAACCCGCCAGTCAGCTGGAAGAGAACCGGTTCGAGGTGATGAATTGCGGCAACTGGTGTACCGATTAACGCCGATCCAGGTGTAACCATAGGTGTACCTTGGCTCGCTCACATACAGTTACAAAGAACATACAGCCGCGATCAGAATGTTTTCCGGTAAAATCAGAGTTGCCACCAGGCGACGGAGTCGTTCGCTTGACCCCTCGAGGTTTCACCGTACGACCGTTGGGGCGCCAACACGACCGTAATGTAGTTATTTGTCAACCGCCATGCTTTTCGTGCACAGATTAGGCAAGAGTGAAACACATATCAGGGGCAAATCCGGGACAATACTTTTTGGCCGTTGCAAAGAATCGACGATCGGAATGGCCTACGAGAAAACGACCATCATCGGCACCAGTACAGAAGGATTCACGGAAGCGACGGATGACGCCATCGAGGAGGCACAGGAGAGATACGAGAACATCAAGTGGGCAGAAACGAGCTTGCGTGGGGTCGAGTTGGCCGGCGGAAACCGGGAATACCAGGTCGAAGCTGTGATTGCCTACGCCGTGAACGAGTGAGTGGCTCGGGAATCGTCGGATCTTATAACGGTCTACCGAGTGTATGCCACTGATGGGCAAACAAGCTACGATCGATCGCGTCGAGGAGCGTCGCGCGGAACTCGAAACACTCGCGGGTGAGCTCTGGGAAAATCCGGAACTCGGGCTCCAGGAGGAGGAATCGGCGGAGCGGATCGTTCATACGCTCGAGGATCGAGGATTTCGCGTCGAGACAGGCGTGGGTGGGATGCCCACGGCGTTCGTCGGTGAGATCGGTACCGGCTCACCGTGTGTGGGGATCCTCGGTGAGTATGACGCACTTCCCGGCCTCTCCCAGGAGGTTAGTGCTGTACGTGAGCCCGTCGAAAACGGGAGGCCGGGACACGGTTGTGGGCACAATCTCCTCGGAACTGCAGGGGTGGGAGCTGTGCTCGCTCTCGCAGAAGCAATCGAGGCAGGCACCCTCGAAGGAACACTTCGGTTTTACGGGTGCCCCGCCGAGGAGCAACTGGTCGGCAAGGTGTACATGGCCCGGGATGGGGCGTTCGATGATTTGGATGCCGCACTGACTTGGCATCCCAGCGACCTCACGCGGCCCACGCGTGACCGGTCGTTAGCCCTCGATTCGATCGTCTACCGATTCGAGGGCGAATCCGCCCATGCGGCTGCATCGCCGGAGGCCGGCCGGAGTGCACTCGATGCTGTCCAACTGTTGAACACCGGCGTGGAGTACCTCAGAGAACACGTCCCGGAGGCCGCGAGGGTACACTATTCAATTCAGGACGGGGGCGACGCGCCGAACGTAGTGCCGCCATCCGCGAGCGTCTGGTATTACGTCCGATCTCCCGAGCGTTCGCAGGTAGAAGCCATCAGCGACTGGTTGGACGACATCGCCGAGGGTGCCGCAATAATGACTCAGACCGAAGTCTCCCGACAATACCTGACAGGTTGCTACGATTACCGACCCAACGGGACGATCACCGACGTGATCACGAAAAATCTCCATGAGGTAGAACCGGTCGCTTTTGCCGAGGAAGACCGATCGTTTGCCGAAGCGCTTCAGGCCAGCTTGGACCCCGGAGAAATCGACTCCAGTCTCGAGAAGCTTACCGACGAGGATCGCGCGGCAGTCGACGGTCATGCCGTCTACGCAAACCCTGTCGAGGCGACAAATGCGGGAGAGGCGGGTGGCGGGTCTACTGACGTCGGTGACGTCAGCTGGATCACTCCCACGGGGCAGTTTCGAGCGACGACGTATCCGGTGGGGACGCCAGGTCACACCTGGCAAGCGGTGGCGGCAAATGGGAGCTTCGGGGTGAAAGGGATGGTATTCGCCGCGAAGGTCCTGGCGGCCTCCGCATACGACCTCCTTGCTGACCCACAGCTACTTGGGGAGGCGGCCGCGGAGTTTGCTCGTACCGGAAACGACTACGAATGCTCGGTTCCGGGTGGGATCGAGCCGCCGTTCGACGTCTGGGAGCAGTGATCCCGGGTCGCGTCGGGAAGACCGCTAACCCCACAACGCGTGCCGATTCGCGGGCGAAAAAGGTCGTATTAACACCGTGGGGCCTCGAACGAGAGACCCGATCCGCAAGATTGCCCAAAACGAAGGGGTGACCACGTATTCGAATCGAAAGATTTGGAACTGAGCGACGGGAGACTTTCCATGAGTATCGCGAGTCGAATGCGGTTCCCGACTTAAACACCCCCGCTTATCAGGGAATAGCAGCAAGGGCATTCGATCGCCAAGGTTCGAGCAATGCCGTTATCGCAAGTCGACACTTCGGGAACCACGAATGGTTCAGATGGGAACTCCGTCGATGCATCTTCGATCCTCGCCCATCTGGAGGACGACACCAACCGCTACTTTCTCAGTGCAATGAGCCTTGAGTGGTTGACCGCCCGGGAACTCACTGCCATCGCGGACACACCACTGTCGACGACCTATCGAAAACTCAACGCCATGGAGGAAGCTGGCCTGCTCGATCGTAGAAAACGTATCGCCGATAATGGAAAACACCCCGAGGAGTACCGGTGTCGCCCGATCGTGGTTTCATTTCGTCTCGGCGGGCCGTCGGGATTAGAAATGAGCGTGGCCACGACCGACAGCCGACAGTAAGGTGCCGGGATTCACGATCTTCGTGCGATATCTGTTTGCGCGGCTCCACCACCCCCAGCTCCACGGGAGTCCATCTCCTAGTTGATCTTGGTCACCGTTTGATGACTTGACACCCGGAGTTGATAGAGCGGCGGTCCTCGTCGCCTCCGATCGGTCATCTCGGCGCGATTCTCGAGATCCATATAGGAGGTCCCACGAACTCAAGTTCGGTCCCCCCTCTCGAGCTACCATGTTCCGCATGAGGGTGCCGGCTCGATCGACGATATTCCACGTGAGCGCCTACCAGTTGGCCTCGCGGTGTGGCTGGTGACAACCTCGGTGGCGGTCGGTTTACCCACGGACGAGAGCGATAGACTGGATTGTTAAAGCTTGTCGGGGACAAGAGATCCGAACGCAAAAGATTCCGATGAGGGTCGGAAGTTGTCGAGGGTCACCGGGCACCCGTCGCGTTCGTCACTCGCTGGCCCGGTGTGTTCGCGGTCACGTACCGTTCGAGTCGATCCTTACGACCCTTGTTAGGCAACGGCTGTGCCCCTGAATAGGAGAGGGATTTCCATTGATGGAAAACATTCACGGTGACCGTGTAGGACCGGTGTCAATTACCCGAGACCACCCACACCGCTCGTAGCGTCGGGAAGCTCGGCGGGCGTCGAATCGAGACCGAGTTCCTCCAGCGCGGCCGCGAGATGTTCGTCTTGGGCGAACTCGGCCCCTGCCTCCTCGCGGATACGCTGTGTCGTGGCGAACACCTCGGCCTTTCGGTCGGCAGGGATGTCGTACTTGTCCGTGGTCAACTCGATGACGAGCCCGTTATGGTCGGTCGTGTAGAGCGAAAAGAAAATGCCGCGGTCGAAGACGTTGTACCGATGCCCGGCGTCTTCCAACGCCTGCATGGTATCTTCGAACTCCTTGGGGGCAATCGCGAATGCGAGGTGGTGAACGCCGCCCGTTTGGGTTCTGAGACGCCCTGTGTTCGAAGCACGGTCCGGGTTCACAAACACAGTGAGGATACGACCGTCGCCGGTGTCGAAAAAGAGATGACTTTGCTGTGGGTCGTCGAGGTTCGGCTGCCGAAGTACCAGGGGCATGCCGAGCAGGTCGCGATAAAAGGCAATCGTGTCCCTCGCGTTGCTCCCCCAGATTGTGATGTGATCAGTCCCTACCGTCCGTATCGGACTTTCCGGCGGTTCGGCCGTGACTGCAGGCTGATCTTCTCCCATGTACCCTACACACGTCCGAGCGGAGTATACGTTTCCCCCATCGACACACCCTTATTGAGCCGCTGGACACTCTGTGGTCATGCAGCTAGGTCACACGGAGTCGAGACCTGGGGCGATCACGAGAGGGTCACTGCCTGTGGCTTCCCTCCCGACTGGCATTACCGAGACGTTACCGCTTATCATTGCCCAAGGAGAGCGCGATGGACCGACCCTGTGGCTTACGGCAACCATCCACGGTGATGAGGCCAACGGCCTGGCGGTCGCTCACGAAGTGATGCGGGAAGATCTTCCCGGGATGCTTCGCGGGACGGTCGTGTGCCTGCCAAATCTGAATCCTGCCGGCTTGCGACGTAACAAGCGCAGACCCTACTACGGGGGTGATCTGAACCGGTGTTTTCCCGAATCTCCCGGCGAGGAACCCGAATCGCTCGACGAGCAGATCTGTCATCGGGTATTCGACGCTTTCACGGGAAACGCCGACGCCCTGATCGACCTCCATACGGCGAATATTGGCGCCATTCCATTCAACATCCGACATCGCGTCCTCTACGGCGAGTTCCGCAGTCGAGACGATGCGGAGGCGCTGGCAAACGAACAGAAGCAGTTGATGACGGCGTTCGGACTGCCGATTGTCAATCAGTACGACGAGTATCGAGAGAAAGAGCTCCATCGGTCGACCACCGGCGCCGCACTCAACCTTGCAAACATCCCGGCGATGACGGTGGAACTCGGTCAACATAGCGTCGTTCGAGATGAAGTGGTGGACGCCGGTGTCGCCGGCTGTTACCGAGTCATGAATGCAATGAACATGATCGAGGCGGTGCCGCCCGGAATCGCCGACGCAGACCCAGGGTATGCTGGGCGCGTTAACTTCCCCGTCAAACGCGCCGAAGCGCCGACCACGAGAGAAGCAGGAATCCTCCGGCATCGGATCTCCCCGGGTGAGCCGTTCGACGAAGGTGAGACGATAGCCGACGTCATGGCCATAGACGGTAGCCATGTGGAGGAGGTGCGGGCGACGGCGGACGGCTACCTGGTCAACCGGGCAACCGGAGCCGCAGTCTATCCGTACGACGAAGTCGGGAACGTCGTGGTTCGGGACGATGGCCCGGTCGTCCTCCCACGCGACGAGGCCTGAGGTATTTCCATTGCTGGAACGACGAGGGGTGTATCTCGTCCCACATGGTGGGACGATGACAACGAATGCCCGTTGACAGGTGGTATGGATGAACCGGGAAGGGGACGTGAGGAAGGCAACAGACCGTAGAAATGCGGGCGATTGAATACGTCGGCGTTGAGAGATGAGGACGTATGACGGAATATTCGTTCGACACCGACAGCGTCCACGCGGGACAGGAGCCAGATCCCACGACGGGTGCTCGTGCACCCCCGATCTATCAGACAACGTCGTACGTCTTCGAGGATACGAGTCACGCCGCCGCACTGTTCGGCCTCGAAGAATTCGGCAATATCTATTCGCGGATCATGAACCCCACCAACGCGATGCTCGAGGAGCGAATTGCTACACTCGAGGGCGGCGTGGGGGCCCTGGCTACCGCGTCGGGAATGGCTTCACTGGATCTGGCGACGTTCATCCTGGCTGAGGCTGGGGACAACATTGTGAGCGCCTCGAGCCTCTATGGAGGAACGTACACGTATCTAACACATACGGTCGCAAAACGGGGAATCGAAACCCGGTTCGTCGACACGCTCGATTACGATGCGTACGCCCAAGCGATCGACGAAGATACCGCCTATGTCCACTGTGAGACGATCGGAAACCCCGCGCTGGACGTACCCGACC
The DNA here is from genome assembly GCA_007118975.1 of Halobacteriales archaeon. Lineage (GTDB taxonomy): Archaea > Halobacteriota > Halobacteria > Halobacteriales > SKNY01 > SKNY01. The sequence goes on from SKQO01000060.1 coordinate 7,315, forward strand.
TGGAGCGAATCGCGGAGATCGCTCACGAACACGACGTGCCGTTTTTTATCGACAATACGTTCGCGAGTCCGTATCTCTGCCACCCGATCGAGCACGGCGCGGACATCGTCTGGCACTCAACCACGAAATGGATGCACGGGGCCGGTTCGACGATAGGCGGAATCCTGGTCGACGGCGGGACGTTTCCCTGGGACGAAGGGGACTATCCGGAACTCACCGAGCCGAACCCGGCGTATCACGGGATGAACTTTTACGAAACGTTCGGCGAAGCCGCGTTTTCGATCGCGGCGAGGACGCGCGGCCTCCGTGACCTGGGTAACCAGCAGGCGCCATTCGACGCGTGGGTCACCCTACAGAAACTCGAGACGCTCCCCCTGCGGATGCAACGCCACTCCGATAACGCGATGGCCGTTGCCGAGTACTTGGCCGACCATCCCGAGGTCGCCTGGATCAACTATCCCGGGCTCAGCGATCACAAAACCCACGACAACGCCAAGCGGTATCTCGACGGCGGTTTCGGTGGGATGATCACGTTCGGCCTCGAGCAAGGATACGACGCCGGGCGGGAGATGGTCGACGCAACGGAACTGGCCAGTCTTCTGGCAAACGTCGGTGACGCGAAGACGCTCATCATCCATCCAGCGAGCACGACACACCAGCAACTGACGGAGGAAGAAAAACTCGCCAGCGGGGTAACTGACGACCTCATCAGGATCTCGGTCGGAATCGAGAACGTCGACGATATCATCGACGACATCGGAACAGCCATCGACGTGGCGACGAACTAGATCCTCAGACTATTGGTCCTCGACGAGGTCGGCGAATTCATCGGTGGGAATGATCCCCATCGTCCGGACGTCAAGCCCGTGGCGTGTCATCATGACGGCCGCTTCGAGAACCGCTGTACGAGAGGGGGCGCGAAGAATCACCAGAAAGTCGGCTGGACCCAACACCGTATACGACTCCTCGATCTCGACTTCGAACTCTTTGCATTCCCGACGGATATCCCCCCAAACAGACGCGATCGCTTGGACGTTCTCGACATCCGCCGAATCGAGCTGGACGAGCATTGCATACTGATCCTCCGTGGCGTCCTGCGGCATGGCAAACGCCCGGCGTGGCAGCCACTAAGTTAAGGAGAACCGAAGCGAGTTTATCTCGCGGGAGGATGTCAGTCCCCACTCACACTAGTCTCGATTTCCGGATACCGGGAAGCAATCCGCTGATCGATCGCGAGCGGACCGCTGCCCGTGATGAGCAACACTGAAACCATCCCGAAAAGGGATATGTGAGCGAGTACCGGATCGTCCGGAAGCGCAAACAAGGTGAGCGTGAACATAGAAAAGGCCACGCAGGCCGACGCCCGAACGAAGAATCCAACGAGAAGGGCAACCCCGAGCACGATCTCGGTGAGGCCTGCTCCGAGGACCCACATACCCGCATCGACCGGAACGACCTCCGTCAGGTCGTACTGATCCACCACCATCTTCGCCCTGCCAGCGTTGAGGATTTTTTCGTGAAGGCCAAGAAATATGAAGTTGATGCCCAGGCCGAACCGGACGAACACGGGTGCGTAGAACCCGTACCGCGATGTCTTTGCCTCGATCCACTGCATCGGGCGAGGAAAGTCCGAAAAACGGCGGAACTGTGACTGTTGCACCTCGGCAAGTTGGCCGAGTACCTGATCCGCACTGGGACGACCGCTCCCCAGCACGATAATCGCCAGGAACCCGCCCAGGTATTCGCTCGCAAGCGCGAGTTCGCTGGTAATGATGAATCCAACGAGGTATGAGAGAAGACCGATGCCGGCAGCGATCCGGGTCGCGAGCCCGAACAACAGCATGAACCCGATGGTCACCTTAAACAGTCGAAACGCGACCGGCACCTCCGGCGTGAAAAAATACCCGGCAAAGCCGGCCCCCACCAACGGTAGACCGATCGCCAACCGAAGGAGCCAGGGAACCAGATCGGTATACTCACGGAGGGTGGCACGAATGACCGCAATCTCGAGCGCCCCTGGTCGGAAGCGAAGATAGGCCCACACGGCTACAACCGAGCACAAACCAGCCACGCTAAGTATTCCGAGATTTGTCGGCACCGTCAATACTTCGAGGAGAAACTCCACCAGTGGTATCTCCTCGCCTTCTTCCTCGGTGACGTATCGGACGTGAGCAGTCGTTTCCGTGGGAATCACCCCAAGCGCCCCAACACAAAGCCCAATCACTACGGTGAAACGCGGACAATCGCGAAGGGGAGATCGACCAAGAAGTGTCACGGGGGCTCTTGTTGCACACGATGAAACCTCTCGATCCGACTCACGCAACTCCTGCAAGCACACGTCGTGGAAACGTCGGTGCGAAGAATTCACTTAGAATACCCGAGTTAGGCCCTGATTGCTGATAAGTATATGCTGGCTAGTGACAGGTTGGAACCACCGGTACGGTCCGGAAAGCTCGCGTTCCCATGAGTCGGTCATTCCGGTGAAATGGCCACGCCCAACCCACCCTGCGCAAGATCGACGCATTACCGGACCGCCCGAACAACAGGAAGTACCCAGAATGGAAAACGTGGTCCTACGATCAGAGATGTCCCTGGCGATAAATGTGGACGACTGTCAGGCCCACTGGGAGCAATCCCACAGAAACCACACCGATCACGATCGACCACACGAACAGGTGAAGGGGCATAACCGCGAGCAAGATGGCAGTCGCGACGCCCCCTACAATCAGACCGATGAGAAGCCACCGCATCAACCGTGGCCATTGACGTGTTTGGTCCCTGTTTGGGGCACGATCAACATACGCCAGCACCCAGTCAAGGTGCTCACCGGCACCGACCGTTTTCGAACTCTCGTCGTATTGAATCACCCCGTGATCCGCAAGTTTGGGGAGATGTGTCTGGATTAGCGAAACATAGACACTGCGGCGGGCGTCCCGTGGCGGCGGCATCTGATCCTGCTCGTCCCCCGCGATGTGTTCGGAAAGGTCTCGGGCACTCACCGCCTCATCCGCCCCTCGTATCTTTTCCAGTACCGCGCGTCGGCGATCGTTGCTCAACAAGGCGTATACGCTCGACGTGTTAGGGCGAGCCACTCCATCCCCATCATCCAATTGCTCACGATACCTTGACCGTGATTTGTTACCAGTTTCGGCTGCCGTGTCGGCTGTGTTTTTGGTCTTCTGTAAGCCCCTCATCGGTCGGTCCCCTTTCGAACCCGTTGACTGCATCGCCTCGCTCCCAACTCCCCAGGTTTCCCACGGTTTCGAGACTAGTGGGCACAACCCAATCGGATTTAAAGTATGGGATTGGTTTAGATCCTATCATATTCAGATCCTGCCGCCAACTGTCAATGTAACCGTACGTGTCCGTGCGTGATGGTCTATCAAATGCGGTCTCGGACCTCGCTGCGAGATTCGCCATACATTCGTCAGGCTTCTCAGAGGTGAGGCCCACGAATCCAACCCTCCAGCCCGCCGCTGGCGGGGCCACGATACCCACATTTCTGTGTCGTCGATGCGCGATCGCTCGTGTTGATCTTTGCCTCACCCGTGTCAGACCGAGAGTATCCGAGCGTGGTGTATGTTCCATCAGTGAGACTGGAACCGCGCGAGATCAAGCCGGTAACCATTTCGTTTCCGCTTGGTCGAATACAGGTGCGCGAGGGACGTAACCACAAAGATCGTGACGATGATAGCGGCGAGGATTCCTCCCCCGACCCTTCCAAACGGGGTCAGACTGAACCAGTGGAGGAGAACAAGAAGAAGGCCCGAGACCGAAAGGGCAGCGTACGCGTGGCTCCACGTGATATCAGCACCGGGAACGTACTCAAGATACGGCTCGATTTCTGCGGCACGATCTTGTAGGGTCACGTTACCGCGTTGTCGGTCAAATTCCACCAGACCTTCGCGTTGGAGTTTCGGCAGGTGCGATTGTCGCAGTGCCGTGTATACGCATTTTCGCTCGTCGGCGCGAAGCTCCTCGATTCGGGTACCATTTTCCCAGGCGGCGACTTGGTCGACGAGTTCCCCGAGCGACACGTTCTCTTGTGCGGTTGTTTCCCGCAAGTAATGCAACACGAGCCGGCGTCGTTCGTTGCTCAAAATTTCAAAGATCTGATCGCGAGAGAGCTTCCCCTTGTGTTGCCGGTTATGTACCGTCAAACCTCGCGAAACGATCTCGACCCCTGCATGGTCCAGTTTGCTGGCCATCTCGACCTATTGATGATTTGTCTAGCCGATAGTTAATCACGATTTAGCACATCGTAACCAACGATATACTCCGATCGGAAAGGCGAGTGTCGGGTGTTAACCGACCATTACGTGGGTGTGTCTTCCATGGAAAGTGGATTGTCATCGTACTGGACGTGTGAACGCTTCTATGAGCTCGCCGGAACCACCATGACTGGAGTTACAGCGAATACAGTTGGCCCGACCAGTCCTGTGTCGCGGGTGGGAGACCGGATCGATAGCGGCGAGCTATTCCCCGCTCCATCGAAACCAGCGATTCACACGCCTCAACGTTGGAAAGTTCACCCGACGAGAACCATTCATCATCGCCTAACGACATCGGATCGATCATTTTCCAGTGGGCGGGCATCAACGACAACTCCGTTCGCCAGGAGCGCTGGAATATATGAATTCTCCAGCCACGACCCACGGAAATGCGATGGAATCGAGGCGTCGAAGATTCATCACGACCAGCAACGCTCAATCCCCTGCTGACACGATCAAGGGTTGATTATGCTGGCAGCTGGAAACCCCTTCTAGCCCGGCGATTTTTCCAGGATAATCATACCAAAGACACCTCTCACGGCACTAGGAGACCGAGATGGAAGGCGATCGAGGGGCCAGTGCCGCCAGGCGGCCCATGTGCGGGATTAGTCGGGTATCGGAGTGGGGAAAAAATACCGAAAATGTGTACAACGACGGCGACCCGTTCGATCTACGACGTCCAGGAGCGAATCCAGTCGCAGGGCCGTCGGGGAGTCATCATCCCACGTACCGCCAAATCGGGGCGGTATTCGAGAGCAAGCCACGCAACTCGCCGGATGATGGGTGATCTAATGCGCTTCAAACACCTCGAACATGTGAAGGGTGGGTTGGCTCGCTACGGGTACAGACCCCCGCGCATCGCTTCCGCTCACGAGATCGATACGTTCGTAAGGCCCTCGAGCCGACCGCTGCGGATCGGCCACTGTCCGGACTGCGGTTCGATGCTCACGAGAGACGACCTGTGGATCGAATCGGACGCGGTCCACAAACCGCAGCGATTATTCGCGGTCTGCGGGTTCTGTGAGACATCACTCAAGTTGAGATAAGCCAGTATATGGCACCCGCCCCCCTTGCTTCATCTTAGTTGGGATCGAGCCCCAGTGCCTCCGTCCACTCACGTCCACACGAGAGACATTTATATCGCTCGAGAATGCCGGAATCCATCGGCTCCTCCTCCATCCAGACGTTACGTTCGCGACCGCATTCACGACATGGGACTTCGAGATGAATGGGGGGTGACATGGTGGGAAGTTCGCTACCAGTACTAAAGAGAAGACATCGCATAATCACGTATCCTAACATCCCATGTTTGCCTTTCATCGGCGGTGTCGGGCCCGTGGCCACTGACACGCTCCCACACTGAACCGGGAGCATCGAAGGTCGTCGTCCCAATCCCAATTCAGTGCCCGTGATCATATGATACACCCTATGTAGTTTGGGATAATTCTTCCTCGAGCGGGCGGCACCGACCGCCGTCCGAATGCTGTCGATCGAAATCAGCGAACACACACTCGCCCGGATTCAAGTCCGCTGTTCCGATGTTGGGGTGTAACGAAACATGAGTGCGGGATCTCCGTCCCCTTTTAGCTTGCTAAGTTATCCATAATGTGCATCCCCGCACAGCCGGGGGCGGTTAAGGCCGGGGAACGATGACCGAGGGGGATAAGGTCGGTTCTTCGGCCGTGACTTTACGATTCTTATAACAATATGGATACGTGTAAAATCCACGGTTGACATGGCTGGCGAAATCTTCGAACTCACCGGATTTCAGCGGGACCTGCTTTACGTAACAGGCGGGAAGGATCAGCCCTCCGGGCAGATCATCAAGGAGGAACTCGAACAGGAGATCGGCGAAATTACCCATGGGCGCCTGTACCCTAACCTGGACACGCTCGTGAACAAAGGGCTCGTCGAGAAGGGCGAGCACGATCGGCGCACAAACTATTATCAGCTGACAGACCTGGGAAGCGAAGCGCTCCGCAGTAGACGAGATTGGGAAGAGCGCTACGTCAACCTCTGACGGTCCAGGTCACGTATGCGTCCGACGGGGAAAGCGGTAGGCGTCCCCGGCTGTCCGGGACTACAGAGTGCGTGCGTCCCGACATGCGGGAAGTTGGCACGAACGGAAACACGGAATAGTTCCGGATGTCGTCACTGTGATTGCTCTCCCCAATCACACAGTAGTTCAGTCTGAACGAGTAACACGAATTCTTCGAGTGACGGTGCAATATATTGATTTGAATTGATGAATTGAGAGGTGATCGCCGAAAGGATACGATTCACCGCAGGCTGACGAAGGCAACCTCCCCTGGCTGCCACGGCGCGGATGCTACCGTGACACCCTCTGCAACCCGTAAAAACGATGATCCCCCAGCGGCGGAAGTAGTATTAAACCATTCGTAACGGCCGAATAGCGGGATGCTATACGACAAGTTCAAATTTGCGGGTGGTACTGTTTCGTTAAATGGCCTCGCTCGATTCTATCTTCCGTGCCTTGGCCAGGAAACGACGGCGAGACGCCCTCGACTGTCTTCAACGCCACCACACGGTGAGTCTGGCTGATCTCGCGGAATTCGTCGCTGCGCGAGAGCAGCCCGCAGCCATCGACCGACCGCAACCGCAGCCGGTGCTCGATATTTACTGTTCGCTGTATCACGAAGACATCCCGATCCTGGAGCGAGCGGAGCTCGCTCAGTACACCCAAGAGGCCGATATGGTACGGTTGGCCGACGAAGCCACCCAACGGCTGGAACGAACCCGGGGGGCACTTGACGAGATCATCTCGAACGGGTAACTCCGAACTAACGTAGTAGGACGTAGGTGTAGTGCACACTGGATGCGTACCCGTGTAGTCAACAAACGATGTGATCCGCATCGAGACGGACCAGGACGATCGACCGGCACTAACTCCCGGCGGCATGAATGTGGGACCCAATTCCGAGGGATCAAGCCGTGATCTCGGATGCCAGGGTCTTGATCACTGGCGGATGCGGGTTCATCGGCAGTCATCTCGTTCGTGCACTGGAGCCGGACAACGAGGTGAGAATCCTGGACATCGATATTACAGAGGACACGCCTCCCGGAACGGTACCCATCGTCGGCGATATCCGAGATGCGGAGACCGTCGCAGAGGCGATGGCTGGCGTCGACATTGTCTTTCATCAGGCAGCGTCCGTGGACGTGAAAGCCTCAGTCACCTCGCCGAAGTCGAGTCACGAGACGAATGTCACGGGTACGCTAAACGTCCTCGAGGCAGCCCGAGAAGAGAATCCTCGTCTCGTTGTCGCGTCGAGTGCTGCCGTCTACGGTGACGCAAATACGGTACCCATTGCAGAAACTGCCCCGCTCGAACCGAATTCTCCGTACGGCCTCGAGAAATCGGCTGCCGATCAGTATACGCGGCTCTATCACGACCTATACGGGCTGGACACGGTCCCATTACGGTATTTCAACGTCTATGGTCCGGGACAACGAGCGAGCACGTATTCTGGCGTAATAACGAATTTTGTGGGGCAGGCGCGGCGCGGTGATCCCATCACAATATACGGCGACGGCGAGCAAACGCGGGATTTTATTCACGTCGATGACGTCGTCACAGCCAACCTTCTTGCCGCCACCACCGACGCGGTCGGGAAAGCGTACAACGTGGGAACAGGCAAGAGTGTCACGGTGGAGAAACTGGCGAAGCTCCTTCGACGGTTAACGGGGAGTAACTCAGAGATCGTGTACACCGACCCGCGTCCGGGTGATGTTCGACAGAGTTGTGCAGAAACCACACGGGCCCAAGAAGGCCTGGGGTTCACATCGACGGTCCACGTAGAGGACGGGCTGACCGCCCTTTACGGTGGGCCCTCACGTAGCAGCTGCGGCCAGCATCACCCGATTCTCAGATCTCGGCAGATTTCCCTCCCTAGAGCCGACGAAAGCTGAGCGACGAATCCTGCCAGACGTCCTGGTCGAGGATTCCTTTGGTATCAAGGACCAGCTCACCAGCCATACGCCTGCCCACATCATGTGGGTCGAGCGCACGGAATTCGTCGTGATCGGCGGTTATTACGGCGGCATCCGCCCCGGCAAGTGCACGTTTTGCCTCGATGAGTGGAATGTCTGCGTCCGTGACGTGCGGATCGGCCGCAGTGACTTCGATCCCACCCGGCATCCCACCATCCGAAACCGCAGTAGTCGCAGTTACTTCCATCTCCCCAAGCTCGCGGATCAATTTCAGGCCTGGGCTCATCCGCGTATCCCCGACGTTTCCCTTGTAGGCAACACCGAGCACGGCGATTCGTCGGTCTTCGAGCGAACCCAACTCGGTATGCAGGAGGTCGATGATGTACCGTGACATCCCGTCATTGACTGCTCGGGCGGTCGCGACCAGGTCAAGCTGATCGGAGGATTGGCCCAAGAACCATGGATCGACGGGGAGACAGTGGCCGCCGACTCCCGGACCTGGCTGATGGACCTCGACCCGGGGATGCGTGTTTGCCATCTCGATCGTCTCCCGCGTGTCGATCTCGTAATCCCGGGCGAGCCGCGCAAATTCGTTTGCCAACGCGATATTGACGTCACGGTACGTGTTCTGGGCAAGTTTTGCGAACTCGGCGACAGTCGGATCGACGACAGTTCGTATATCGCCAGCCACAAACGAACGATAGAGATTCACTGCCGCGTCTGTTGACGTCCCATCGATTCCACCGACCAGGCGATCGTTCTCGCGGAGCTCCTGGAGAATCTTGCCGGGGAGTACCGTCTCGGGACAGTGTGCGAGGGAAAATTCTCGCGCGGCAGTGAGACCACCGGCCTCAAGCCGGGGAGCGACAACATCGGTTGTCGTCCCCGGGGGGACGGTCGACTCCAGGATGACTGTGTCTCCCGGCCGCAATCGGGTCGCGATCGCGTCACTGGCCGCGATGACGTAGCTGAGATCCGCCCGTCGCTCCTCGCGATCCAGCGGGGTGGGAACACAGATCAGCTGGTACTCGGCCGTTACCGGGGTGTCGACAATGTGTAATGACCCGTTGTCGATCGCCTCCATAAGAAGTCCATGTAGGCCTGGCTCCTCGAACCGGCTATCCCCCCGCCGAAGCTCGCTGCGAAGCTCCGCGTCGACGTCGTACCCGAACACCTCGAAACCGTTTACTGCAAGGATCGCAGCCGTCGGCAAGCCGATATATCCGAGGCCATGGATACAAACCCTGCTCATGCGTGGACCGTTTCAACATCGGAGCGAAGATCTTCGAGGATCCGTTGGCTCGCCCTGCCATCGCCGAACGGGTTCCGCCAGTCGGCATCCAGCGAAAGCATCCCATCAACGTTCCGGCGAACGGTTGACTCATCCGGGTGCGCAAGCGTGTTGGCACCGACCTCGATCGTTTCCGGTCGTTCCGTGCTATCCCGAAGCGTCACGCAGGGAACCCCAAGGACGCAGGCTTCCTCCTGAACGCCGCCGGAATCGGTGAGAATCAACCGGGCTGTCGCCTCCAACCGGATGAAATCCAGATATTCAAGGGGTTCGATCACCCGGATTCGTTTCGGAACCTCGATATCGAAGGCCCGAAGCCGTTCTCTGCCCCGCGGGTGGATCGGATAGATAACATCGACATCGTGGTCGCGCGCAGCTTCGGCAACTGCGCCAAGCAACGAAGAAAAGCGGGTTTCGTCGTCTACGTTCTTCGGGCGGTGTGCGGTGAGCAGGAAAAACTCGCCCGGGTCAACCGCGAGTTCCTCGAGCACGTTGCTCTTCTCGCGAGCGAGTTCACGGTTGCGACGGAGGGAATCGACGATGGTATTCCCCGTCACCAGAATGCGTCGATCCGGGATCCCCTCGGCCAGCAAGTACTGTTTGCTCTGATTCGTTGGAGCATAAAGCCGGTCGGCGACGTGGTCGGTCACGACCCGGTTGATTTCCTCTGGCATCTCGCGGTCGAAACTCCGGAGCCCGGCCTCCACGTGGCCCAATTGAACGTCCAGCTTGCTGCTGGCGAGCGCTCCGGCCAGTACGCTATTGGTATCGCCCTGAACGACGACCCCATGAGGCGATCGGTCCGTGAGTATCCGTTCGATCTCTGTCAACATTTTACCCGTCTGGGCGCCGTGCGGGCCGGAGCCGACACCGAGATGATAATCGGGCTCGGGAAGATCGAGCTGGTCGAAAAACACCGCATCGAGCGAATCAGAGTAGTGTTGACCCGTGTGGATGACGACGAACGGGATGTCGGCGGCCTCGCACCGCTGGATGAGTGGTGCGAGTTTGATGATCTCCGGGCGAGTCCCGAGGACGATCGCAAGCCCATCGGTCACGGTGATCGGCCCCCGATGATCGAATATCGTCGTCGCAAGCGGAAAGCGGGGCTGGACGAGACGTCGCCGGAATCGATACGTGAGGTACGAATCTGAACCTGATGCCGTTGATACATGGGAAGTGCTGGTGTAATCCGCTGGCGTCGAACCGCCGAGGGTGAGATCGGAGAGACGCCGTTACTGGAGAGGTATCCCGAGTTGGCCTTCGTTATTCAGCGCTTTCGAGCACAGATCGGCGGGACGGTCCGATTCCAAGCCATAGCTATTCACGAGTGAGCGAAACGGTGTTCGGCGGTAACCTCGTCTTAAATCCCCGCGTGCGTGGCTCGCCTCCCCTCCTCAGTCAACATTAGCACGTTTCGTATTGGAACATTGCTGGGATCGAATGAAAGCAACCTTGGGAGGTCGCTTACGCCCCTCGCCGACCGGGTGCTCCCATTAACACCGTTGTAACAATGCAGTGTTCGACCCCTTTTCCGTCACGCTTCAGCGCCCGTGAGGCGGTGGAGGTGGAAATCTCGTGTCAGAACATTCAGCGTCTCAGGCTTCGACGGTCGGAGCGGATCGAACGGAGAACGAACGCGACGTTTTAGAAACCGAGGCGGCCGGCCGTTCACAGCCCAGATCGCGCGCACGTCACACAGAACCCCGACTGAGCGGGATGGATCCGACAATCATCGCGGGGATTCCGGCGTACAACGAGGCCAACACCATCGCGGACGTCGTGGCGGAAACTGAACCCTTCGTTGACGAGGTGGTGGTGGTTGACGATGGAAGCGGGGATGAAACCGCCCGCCGGGCCAGACGAGCCGGAGCGAGCGTCGTCGAACACGAAAGAAACCAAGGATACGGGGCGGCGCTCGCGACAACGTTTCGCTATGCTCGTGACGCCGACGCCGATCATCTCGTCATTCTCGACGGTGATGGACAGCACGATCCCATCGACGTTCCCCAGTTGATAAGCAAACAACAGGAGTCGGCGGCCGACATCGTGATTGCAAGCCGCTTTGTGGAAGGGGCAGACTCCGAGACGCCGCTCTATCGTCGGTTCGGCCTCGGCGTGGTTAACACACTGACAAACGCCGTCGTGCGGGTCCAAGGGACTCGACTCGGCATCTCCGACACCCAAAGTGGGTACCGCGCCTACAATCGGGAGGCGATCGAATCACTGGCGTCTTGCGAGGAAATCGGTGACGGGATGGACGCAAGCCTCGGAATCCTGTTTCACGGCGTTCAGCAGGGCTACCGGTTTGCCGAGGTGCCGACCGAAATCGACTACGACGTCGACGACGCCAACTCCCAGCATCCTCTCACCCATGGGCTCACACTCGTGGCCCGGATTCTCGGGGAAGCACTTCCCGACTGGGCAGTGTCTCATCGCTAGCGAACACTCCTAACGACACGCCCCGCTAGGGTCTACTCTTGAGAGAGCAGGTGGAGACACTGCAGCACGCGGGATTCTGTGCACGACCGCAGTGGGAGGAGACGCGAATTCGCGCCGCTCCTACACCGATGAACCGGGAAGGAGCTCACGGCTCGGGAGCTCCGTTCGATTCCCATCGATGTCGACCGCGGTGAGCGTATTGTTCGCGTTCTCGAAGTCGATATCGGCCGGTGCGATGCTCGGTGCGGTGAGCGCGAGAATGAGTTGAGCACGTCGTCCAGCGGGGGGCGATGACTCGATCGAGATGACGTCGCGTTCGAGCTCGCGACCGAAAGACGGGTAATACGGACCACGGGCGATCGAGATCGCGTTATCAGGCGCTGTAACGCGAACGGCCGTGGAGGGGGCATCCGCCGGTCGCCGAAGGGTTCCGGTATCACTCCCGACATCGACCGATACCGCCGGATGGCAATGGAGTCTACTGGTTACCGGGCGACCGGCGTGGTTGTCCACCGTGTCCACGAGAACCCACCAAGCAGGTCCGGCGAAAATCGCCCGATGATGTAAATATGCCGGGCCGTCAAGGGGCCGTGCACGGTAACGGCCTTCGAACATGGTTACGGGATCGGTGACCCAACGAGTGCAAGGCGTCGGACGCGGCCCCATCAGGTATTTGCCGGCGATGACGATAGGCTCGAGCTCTCCGACTTGCACGGTATTGTGCCCACTCACCCCACGGGCGTACTGACGTCGCTCATCTGCCACGTACCCGAACGTTCCCGTGTCGGTCAATACCGGCTCGCCACCGCACCAGAGAAGGAAACCGAGGGTGTCGCTGTGAGCGTGACCGGGCAGATGCGCCGGGGCGACCGGTCCGCCGTCGATAAGCATGCGGCCCCGCGTGGTTTCCAGCCAACCGTAGCCGGAGCCACCGGGGGCTATCGACCGATCGGCAGTGATGGCCTCGTTCGGTCGCCGGCTCACACCGACGGCCTCCGCATAACTCATGCACGCAGCGAGTGGCAACGATTCGCCCTGAACCGCGTCATTGAGCAGTGGTAGCCGTCCGTCAGGGGGCTCCAGATGGCGGAGAAAGTCGGTTGCAGCGGTTGCGGTCCCGCTGATGGTATCGGGAACCTGCCGTCCATTTCGCCGGAGGAGGTCGACGACGGTGAGATAACGTGTGAGCGTCAGGACGTGGTACATCGAGCTCCGTTCGAAATGGCACCCGTCTGCGAGGAACTGTCGGGCCCCCGCGGTCTCGAGGATCGATATCCCCTGTTTCGTCCAGTCGGTCTCGGGCACCTCGAAGGCGAGGCCTGCCATGACGAGGGCGACACCGTTTTCGATGAGGTGATTTCCGCCGACATCCCACTCGACGTTCGACGCCAGGAACCGGGCATGTTTGAACACACCTCGCCGCACCGACCGCCGCAGTTGCGAGGACGATCCCTCCTCGACCCAGGCGAGGTACCGGAGCCACCGCTGGAGTCGAAGCGACACCGCCCACGGCGTCCACATCCCCCGTAGGTAGTGAGCGTCTCCGATCGTCGCGTTGTGCAACCAGTCGCCGATCCACGGGTCGAAGGCAGCGCGTAGCCGCCCGCATGCCTCGTGTCCAGGCCCGAAGCCGCGCACGATCCACGAAAATGGCTCGAAAGCATAGAGTTTGAGCGGCCAGAGAAGGGGCAGGTCCTCGTATCGTTCGCGATCCCAGGCGATCGCATTGTCGGTGTAAATTCGTCGCGAGTGGTTCATGAACGTGGGCTCACCTACGGCAGCTTCCCACGTCCGTTCACGCGCTAGTTCCCTGGTCGACGGTGCGAGGCACGCGCGCAAGGCTGCAGAATTTGCAGCGATCGGGCCCAACGAGAGTTCGGGACTATCTGGGATGTTACGCTCGTAGTGACGATCGAGATCGACGGGTAGTCGAGGGATCAGTTGTTCTTTCAAGGTCCGGGTCGACATGCCGAGCAGTTGATTCCGTTCCAGATTGGCGAGGGTATACCCACCCGCATACAGCGTTCGCCAGTGTTCTTGGAGCGGTGACTCGGTCGATTCCGCGCCGTGTTTCGGCGGGGCCGAACGCAGTCCCGGACTAGTCATTGGCCTCCCGAAGTTCCATCAAGGCTGCACTCAACCGCTTGGCAATCGCTTCTCGATCGTAGTGGTCAATAACGAATTCGCGCCCGGCTGCTCCGAGTTGCTCGCGATGATCATCGTGTTCCAACAAGCAGTCCAGGTGCCGGGCGAGCTGTTCGGGATCGTTTTCGGCATGCACACCGCCACCGGATACGTCGATGAAGCGTTCAATCTCGCCGCTGCCGGTCACCACAGTCGGTAGGCCACAGGCCAGATATTCGTAGACTTTTGTGGGCATCGCATATCGCAACGCATCGTTCTCCTTGAGCGGAGCGATGCCAATCGTTGCAGCATGGAGGTGGGCTGGTACGGCAACCCGATCCACGACACCCACGAATTCGACTCGGTCCGCAACCCCACACTCAGCGGCGAGTTCTCGCAAACTCGACTCCCGGTCCCCACCGCCCACAAGCCGCAAGACCGCGGTTTCGTGATCGAGATACGCCATGGCTTCGACGACGATATCTAGTGCCTGAGCACTCCCAAGATTTCCGGTGTACACGATAACCGGTTGATCCGTTGATCCACTACTCCCTCCTTGAGGTTCTGCGGGGCGATTCGACTCAACGAGGGCCACAGAACCATTTACACTCGATTCGGATAACCGCCCGGGAGGCTCCGCGAACGGTGTAAACCGATCCGTATCGACCCCGTTCGGGACGATCATAATCCGCCCTGCCAACGTTTCGCCATACTCCGCGCGCACGCACTCCTGGAGGGTGTCCGTGGTCACCGCGATTCGGTTTGCCCGGTGAAGCACCGTCCGTTGAAACCGCCTGCTGATTCGTTCCAGCGCGCTCCCCCGAGAGAGATATCCCAGGGAGATCGAAGCGTCGATCCAGAGGTCACGGATATCGACGACCCATCCTTTACCGAGCACGTCGGCCAGGAGCCCGGGCGCCCCGGTCGAGATCGGTGGGGTAGAAGTGATGACGATATCGTAGCGACGGACGTTCCAGAGTAACCACAACATCGCATGTATGCCAAAGAGGAGATAGTAAAGCAGGCGTCGGACCATGCCAGGATCCTCGACGAGTGGTTGACACGACCAGAGTCGGTGGACGGTGATCCCGTCGATCGTATCGGTATCGATCCGACGCCAGCTCCGATCGAACGCACCGGGTGGCACGCTGGGTGGTGGCGCAAGAACCGTCACCTTCCACCCCTCACGCCGGAGCTCCCTGGCGGTGTCGTGGATACGTGAGGCGTTGCCACCCTTCTCCGGTGGGAACAGCTGAGAGACGAACACGATATGACCGAGATCGGACATCAACTGAGTCCATGACTGCTCGGACTCTTTCTTATGGACAGGCTACGCCCCCATCCGGTAAGTTATGAGATCCCTTCGGGATCAGCGTTGGCGGGGTGTTAGGCTCGCTAGCAAGTCTGTAGTGAGAAGAAGGCTCGGAGATACCCCTTACCAGACGACGGCTGTGACCCGTTCAAACACGATGTAGGCGAGGATCACCCAGCCGCCGACTTTGATCCACCGGAGATTGTCCGAAAACGTTGCATCGTAGCTGGTGATGAACACTTCACTGCAAACGAGCAACCAGAGAAAGCTCACGATGAACAACGACCGCAGTGACAAACGACCGAACACAAATAAGGTGGCGAGTGCCACGAGCATACCTAGACCGAAGCCAAGGGCCACCGGCCGGGGGGTAGTCTCCATAAACTCTTGGAGAGAAAGCTGCGCCTGGGTCGCTTTCAACGTTTGCATCGTCACAGGGGACACCCGCTGGATCAAACTGGAGATAAGGACCATTGAGCCGATATCCAGGAGGGACGAGCAAAGTTACGGAGCTCATATCACCAGGCAGTCTCTGGATAGTCAATCCATAACAAACCTCAAACCATGCCATTGCTCGTACATGGATATACGCGCCTGCTGGCCTCGCCAGGATAAACGACCATACGCGCTTCGAGGCAACCGCAAGCATCGAGTGGATGTATCGGGGACGGTCCTGGGTGGGTCGTGACGGTGCCACCGGGGGTGGACGCGGGTGGACAGCTCTTCTACAACTGGCGCCACCATGATTCGTACTCGACTATTCCAGTAGCATGAGTTTGGGAACGACTCGAAGTGCTGATGCACTTCAAATGGCTGTGCTGGTCGGCCTGTCTCTTCTCATCGGTGCCATCGTGATGGTGATTTCGATGCCCCAGGCCCCGGGTTACGAACTTTCGATCTACGAAGCGTTTCCATCCGTTTTTTGGGCATTCCTCGTCGCCGCGATTGGCGTTGGTGCCTTCGTGATCGTGGGGAGTGCTCTACGCAAATCCGACCACACATGGCGGTGGGGGCTTTTGTTGATGATACTCGCTAATTTACTGCTTGTGTTGTTACCCGTTATCCGGGGATATCGTATGTTTGGGCGATCAGATGCGATGACTCATCTCGGATTTTCCCACGACATCGGAATCCTCGGAACCGTCGATGGGAACCTCTATCCCCCCGCTCATTTGCTGATCCGTGCGGTGGTCGATTCGACCGGAATGGATCCCGTCACAGTAGGCATGCTGATTCCGCCCCTGTTTACCCTCCTGTATTTCGGTGCGATGGGGCTTTTGGTCTTCACGGTGTTCGACACCCGTCGTGTCATCTTGTTAACTCTACCATTCGTTGCGCTCCCCGTGCTTCGACACGGTCACCTCGGGCTCCGCCCATTCGATTTGAGCGTGATGTTGCTACCGATCATGCTGTATCTTCTGGCCAAGGGCCATCAGGAGGCGTTCGCTCCGATTCGGGCGATGTCCGTCATCGCGCTAATCGCGGTGCTCCTGTACCATCCGTTGACCGCGTTCTTCGTTACCGGGCTCGTGCTCATCTACGTTACTGCCAAACATCTACCACTCGCCCAGGACCGGTATAGCACACCCACGAGCGTATTCTCGTTATCCGCAGCCGTGTTCGTTGCGTGGTACTCGAACTATAGCGGAATCATCGTCCGGTTCCAGAGCGCCTATCACGAATTCGTGGGATCCGATGAAGAAACCGAAACGCGGGCGGACGCGTACGCGGCCACCGTCGAGCAGGCATCGCCAGCCGTACTCGACATCGTTCGGGTGATCGCGTTCCGATACGGTCTCGAGTTCGTGTTGTTCGGGTTGGGCTTTGCGTTCCTCGGGTTGATGACCCTCCAGTACCTCCAGTGGGGGGACCGCCCCGACACCGTTACGTTTGCCTTCCTCGGGACGTTGGTGCTCTTTAGCGTCGGTGGCGTCGGTTTCCTGCTCCTGGATTTGATTGTTCCGATGGAACGTCCGTTCCAGATCGCCAAGGTCGTCGCAATCGTGCTGGTTGGGCAATTGTTCGCCTCGCTGTACCCGGGTAATATCGGTATTCAAAGTCAAACGTGGCAGCTACGATCGTTTTACACCGCGATTGCCGGCGTTCTGCTGGTACTGATCTTGTTGTCTGTATTCAGTCTCCATCTATCGCCACTCGGTTCGGAGGTAAACCAACAGGTAACGGAAATGGAAATCGAAGGGAGCGAGTGGGCGTTCAATCACAGTGACCAAGAGTATGATGTCGTAGAGTTTGATCTGAGCCACCGTCGGTTCCACCACTACCATTACGGCGTCGAACACGAGTTCACAGTGCAAGGCGAAAGACCACCGGATCACTTCAATTATCAGGCAGGGCCAACATTCGGGGAATTCTACGAGGATGACAAACATCTCGTGATTAACGAGCTCGGGCGTGTGGTCTACCCGGAAGGGTTCCCCAACTACCCCGAAAATTGGCGATTTACACCTGATGATTACGAACGTCTCGAGGTTGATCCGACCGTTGACCGGGCCTACGATAACGGCGACTACAACACATATCTCGTCCGTGCCACCGATGCGGCATAATTGAGCCACCCTGCCCGGTGGAGTCGCTGACGACGTGAGCACGGCTCACCGGTAATGATCTCCGTGATTGTGTGGATTCGGTATCCGAATGTGGACATTGCCTGGTGACTCCCGGGAATAGCCCTGCCTGACCGCTGGACGTGAGGACTGATATGAGATTGTCCCGCCAGTGCGCTCGACCCCGGGAGCGAGCTTGGCGGTCACATACATTCAGTGACCGATGAGAAAAAGCGCCGTCAGCAACAGGTTCTCAACCGTCGTTGATCCACGCGTCGACATGGTGGTCCGGTGTATAGGATTTTCCAACCACATCCGGCCGCCCATTCCCATTGAGATCAGTCACTTTCGCCTCGTGGGTAGCTACTCCGGAAGCGATTACCCGTTCCTCGAACTCCCCCTGGCCGGTATTGACAAAGAGAAAGTGGTGAGGAGTCTCATGCTTCCCGAGGCCCATTTCCGCCACGTAGATATCGTGGTCGCCGTTCCCGGTGAAATCTGCGATCTGGAGTGAATGCGGACAGAACAAGTTATCCTTCAACACGGTCGGTTCCCAGTCTGGGGGCTCAAAAAACGCAACCCGCCCCGGCCCCGTGCCATATTCTGGAGAGTCGCCCTCGGAGAGCACAATGTCCATGGTACCGTTTCCGGTGAGATCCGCGGTCGCAACCCGCGTTAGATCCCAATCCGGAGCAATCTCCTCCGAGACCCAACCGGTCCTGGAACTCGTATCGGGTCGATAGACGTGGGTGCCGGCAACGAGCTCCGTATTGCCGTCACCATCGAGATCCACGACCACGAGCCCCTCGGCCAGACGGTCCTCCGCGACGATGTGCAGATACTCGCTCGGCCAAGGGGACTGAATTGGATCGTCCGGGATGTCGAAATAAAATATGGTTTCTGACTCCTGGGAGATACCGACCACTTCAGGTTCTCCGTCGTCATCGATATCCGCAACGGAGAGGTCGTGGTATTTTTCGAATCGATCGGTGATCACGTGTGGCACCCACAGCTGCCGGGGATCTCGCGGCACCTCAAACCAGTACAGCTCCTGGTGACCGATTCCCTGACCCGCGACGAGATTCGGACGCCCGTCCCCCGAGATATCACCGAGCGTTGCTCCGACATCCAAATACGGAGCGACCGCGACATCGTGGCGGCGAAAGCCGGGATTCTCGTACCAAAACACGTTCGTTTCTGCCAGGCCCAGACGCTTGCGAAGCGAACGGAAGGTCGGCAAGTGCTGTTCGGCCGCGCGATCGATGAATCGCTTTCCGGGAAATCCCACACCAGCGCCCCCGACGATCACGTCATCTCGACCATTCCCCGTGAGATCGGTGGTCATACAAAACCCCAGTTTACCGCACGGTGGCGAATCGTCGATGACCTCGTGACGGAAATCCATCGATCAGGACCTCCTGTACGCCCGATCAATAGTTTGTGAGCAGCTTCGCCCGAATTCGAGTTCGACAATCCTCGAACCATTCATATCACCTGAAAGTGAGTGAGAGTCCGTCTTTATTAGCGGGGCGCTTACCGACCATCGTCGTCAACACTCACCTTTCCCAACACCGCCACCCTGTGATCTGGTGGAATCGATACGGCGCGACCGAGACCCGGCAACTCCAGCAGTTTGCTGCCCACAGTAGCGGGAATTGGTAGGCGCTACTGCCGAATGGGTTGGAGCCACGAATGATGCGGCCAGCACGAGGAACTCATGCGCAGGAGCAATACCCTCGGTGAACATCCCTTAGCTAGGAAAAATCAACTAACTCACAAACGTCCGGGTGGTGTAGATACTCTCTGGCATCGTTGCTTAAATCGACATACGAATTCGCTCGGGAGACCTCATCTCGTACGCGTTGCCACTCTTCGTGGCGATACACGATACGTGTCGGGATCGAGTCGATGCCGGCAGCTTGCGCGAGTGTGGTCCGGTGATTGCCGTCAGCAAAGAGGATTAACGATCCGTCCCGACCCACGTTTACGGGTACAGCGGCGGACTCATCGAACCCCTCGGACTGTATGTTCTCGAACATCCGGTCGAGTTCCGCCGTATACGATTCAAACGCTTCGACAGACTGATCGTCCCCATCCAGTACCCGGAGGGACTTTCCTTCCGAAAGTCGACTCATTCCGGTCTGATAATACTGCGTATCAGGCCACGGTTTTCCCTCCTCGTACCGTTCGAGCAGACCTTTCCACATGACCCCATACTCGAATCGGTGCACCTTTTTCTCGTCCCAAGTACCTGGGACCACGCCAAACGGCGGGGCATCCTTCGGGAGGACCTTGTTCATGACGTACTCGATCTCAGATGGATCGAACCATTGTCGCTCGTGCGTACGGGGTGCAGTTTCGCCATATCGCAACTGATAGGAGCACGCATAATACGCGAGAACACTCCAATGGAAAGCGAACTCCCGAGCAATACGAAGGAAGGAATACACTCCTTCGTCTCTGAATGTATCGATCGCTCGCCCGAAAAGACCGGGAGGGCCGAGAGAGCCGAGCGAAGGCACAATACCACTCATCCTCCGTCGAGATTTGGGAGAAGCTTGGTAAAGTTAGACAGCCTATTTTTCCGTTGTCATAATGCTAAATTGCATACTGCTGGATAACGGGATAGTTACGTTACAAAATTCCGAACTATCTCCGGGACAGACCAGTGCTCAAGAGCATCAACGATGGGTCCGTTGAGCAGACCCGCTCGAAATCACGTCCGTAGTGTCTTGGAGCTCCACTCAGGGGTGGCATCGAGGAATGGCCCACGTACGAGAGGGATACAAGCCCCCTAACTATGGCCTAACTGCTTCTGTTCTTTCTGAATGATGAACGTCTCGGGAGACCAATTCGAGCTTGTCGAGCAATTAGATGACTTATTCAGCGAGTGCGAGCGAGAGCCCCCCTTCAATGTACAACGATGCCTGTTCTGGCATCAATATGGGCCGGGGTTCATGGGTATGCTTTACTGGGACGGTTCGGTACCTCATGGTCGAGTTACCAGCCAACTGACGAAGGGAGTCGTTCGCCTGCATCAGGTCGCGATTATTGCACACCGGTGTTTGGGCGGCGGCGATGATTGACCGAGACATCCTGTCCCGACCGTCGGGCATGATTTGTCGTTTTGGCGGGCTCCGGATTCCGATTACCGAACGGCTCGAAGGGGCACTTGTAAACATCAATAACTTGATAGCACTATGGCGGCACAATGGAGCCACGTCAATTTCCATCTATCTGTTAAGTGAACTATTCTCGCTTGCAACGTATCAGCGATACGCAGCGATTGCGTCTGACCTGCTCGGCACGAACATCGTGATGATTCGAGTTCGGGATTATGCGATGTTAGTCGATATAGAGGACCTCGGAATATCGCGGAATTTACTTCTGTTCGGGACATGGGAAGACAAACTTGCCACGTTGTTCGAAGAGGAGCTACGGAAACTTGGGGGGGAACTGAACAACGGGCTGGTCGTCGATATCGGTGCGAATATCGGGTACTATGCGTTGCTCGAATCGACATCGCTTGGCGACGACGCAGAAGTGCTCGCAATCGAACCGGCGAAAGACAACGCCAGGCTTCTCGAGCGGAACGTGCATCTGAATGGGCTTACAGAGCGAGTTTCGATCCATCAGGGCGCAATCGGGGACCGAACAGGGACGGCAATCCTCCAACGATCGCGACGATCGAACCTCCATCGGATCGAACACGAACGCGTCTCCGACAGGCGAGGCGGGTCTCACAAAACCCAATTGTGGACCTTGGATGAGTTTCTTCGGTCCCAGGGACGGGATCCACAGGCAGTGAATGTGGTGCGAATGGACCTGGAGGGCTACGAACTAGAGGCCCTCGAAGGGATGGAGGAAGTCATCAACGGTGAGGGGCCACTGCTTCTCTATATCGAAGTTCATAACAACATTTTCGACGAGGAGGAAGCAACACGGGTCCCGGAACTGCTCGCTGCCGCCGGGTTTGAGATCCGTGGCGTCGAACGGGGGATCGTTACCGGACGACCGTTCGATGTGACTTTCAGTGCCCAGACGTGGGAGGAGTTGCCTGCGATCGAGAAAGCCTACGGATTGATTGCGGTAAAGGAGTGAGTGGTTCACTCGACCCGAAGCGCGACTCCAAGCACATCATACTCGACCAATGTGGAATCCGTTTTCCAACGGGCATGGGACGTGTGCGTTGAATCTCCACCAGTAACACCAGGCAGATCCGTTGACAGCCGTCCCGCTCAGACTGGCGAGGATTCCTGCGTAGTACAACAAGTCGTTCTCGCATCCCCAAACACATCCTGACCAGACGACGGGGTCTGGATGTGGTTTGTGAGTAATCCGGTCGGGCTTCGGATTGGAGGCGTGGTGAGCTTGGTATCCGTTTGCCTCTCACGGGCCGTGCTACCGTCCTGACTCAACCACAGGGATTGAATAGGCATACGACGAAGGGTTGCGCTTTGGTGAGGGGCCCCGATCCAGCTCCAGTTTTCGTCTGACGTGCCTGTCTCACGATATGCTGTCAGATTTGAGGGCATTAATCGTCTTTTAAGCGCTGGATCCCCCGCCCGTCCCGCCGCCGTCGATGGTAAGACGCTCACAGTGAGGGGCGTTGGGGCAGTCGAGTCCGATCGACGATACACAGGCTAGAAAAGACAGGGAAATAGCGGGATCTCCCCCTAGCGTAAGAGATACTCGACGTCCTCGTGGTCGTGGAAGGCCGGAACGTCGATTCCGTTGTATGCGGCTTCCCGGATTACCTGCCAGCCACGGTGCCGGATGTTCACTCTGACAGGAATCCGGTCTACGTCTAACAACTGAGCCATGACAAGTCGATGAATCCCCCCATCCCAGACGAATTCACCATCACGCGTGATGTTCACAGCGATCTCGCGAAACCTGGGTGGCAAGATAGAGATCTCGAAATCGTGGAGCAATTCGCCGGTCCGTTCGAGGTCGGATTGCGACCTGTATCCATTGGTAGAGAGATACGAGTACAATGAGTCCAGTTTCCGGCACCGTTCGAAGGCTTTCTCGGGAGCGACGTTGCCGTGCTCGGAAACACCCGTCGACAGAAATTCGACATATCCGGTGCGCTCCCAGCTGGCTCCCTCCTCGAAATGCTGGAATAAGGCCTCGTATACGATATCATCAGCGAAAGGAACGAGCTCTCGATCCCATTCGCCGCCGACAACGAGTGGTTTCCGAACGGCGTTCGAGGGCGGTTTCGTCGCCGATTTGCGCTGGACCACCTGTGGGTCGAGCCATATGATTCGATCGGGTCGAATGGGAGCGCTGTACTCTCGGCCGTGATGAACCCAGGCATTGAGCTGAGCTAACGTTGAAAAAGAGCTATAGACGAGCTTTCTGACGATCATAGATAGGTTCTCGGCGCGGCTCGATGGTTCAAGAATGGAAAATGGAATCCAATCATCCGGCAGGTGTGTCATCACTACCACCCAGGCGACCATCCACGGGACAACCCGGGCAGTACTCCACTGAGGTCTCGGGTATCGTTGTGAAGCACCGGCGCTCCCGTGCCTGTAGATTCAAGGGGATAGTGGCGACTCGCCTCGCGTGCGGCTCTTCGGTAACTGGCGAACATCCGGGGTGGTCTCACGTCGCTCGAATTCGGCTTTGTTACGGGTAGCCTACCCCGTGATCTACCCCGATACGAGAATCACATCAACTCGGAGCCACCGAACGTGTTCAATCGTTCGGGGATTCGCATGCACGAGCTCAGCTCGAAAAACCCCAGTGGCTGGCATTCCGCCCAGCCACACCGGAGGGGGTCCGGTCCCCGGGTTGGGTGGTCGGCTAACACGCGGGTCGAGGTGGATTAGACCTCGATGGCCTCACTCATCACTGCGTTGTCAGTATCGTTGACCGACACCCGCACTTCGTCGACCTCTCCACGGACCCGGAGGATGTGAGAGAAGGCGGCGGAGTCGCCTGCGACACTCGTGCTCTCAGCGGCCACTACGTTGTCGTCAGTAATCAGTTTCGTCACGACCGTATCCAGTTTTCCGTCCTCGTGAGCGACTTCCCAATCGACGTCGTAGCGTTGCCAGTCGTCACTGCTTCGATCACTGACGTGGAACTCCTCAATGGTCGGGACGACGGGATTCGGATTCCCTTCACTCGTCTCGAAACTCACGATATCGCTCGTTTCACGAACACCATCAGCTTCTGCGAATGCCCTGAATTCGTAGCTCGTGTCCGCCTCGAGCTCCGAGAGTTCGGCCTCAAACGTCTCGGTTTCTTCGAGTGACTTCACCTCGGTGGTGTGGGGAAGATCATCGCCCTCGACTCCCCATTCGAAACCAACCCTGGCGGCGTCTACGCCTTCCAACGAGGTTAGCAAACCATTGAGAGTGGCGCTCGGGTTGTCGACCTCCGATGGTTCGTCTGCCTCGACGGCGAGCTCGACTGTGGACTCATCTACGCTCTCCGGAAACGGGGCAGTGGTTCCGTCTAATCCGACACTAAACACGTCGAACTCGACTCGGCCTGCATCAAACGAGCCGAGGCCGACCCACCCGGACGAATGATCGTCATCGGATGTTTCGACGTCCCAGTCCGACGGCTCCAATTCGTCCGCGGGCCAGATTTTCACCTTGATATCGCTGCCCACCGCTCGGAATCGCCGGAAGTAGAACGTATCTTCCTCGGGCGTGCCGAATCGCTCCATCGTCGAGAGTCGCCCGTCGGTGTACTTGGCAAGGCGGAACGCATTCTCCCGGTTCTCGACTTCCACCCAATACCCGTCTGCACTACCGGGCCGGCCGGAAGTCCGAATGTGGGATCTAGCGTGAAACCCCAGATCGGAGTCATCGGTGAATTCCGGAACCCGGAATTTGTCGAGCACCTCGACATCGTCTGGTTCGCCCAATCGGTCGCAAGAGAGGGCATACCGTGCCCGTTGACCTCCATCGTGCTCGAAGGTGAGTGCGTGATCGCCAGCAAACGCGTCACCTTCGACGACATCCCAATCATCAGCACCGCTTTCCCATTGCAGCGACCAGTCATCGTATAGCGGCTCATCCGGTTCATTGCCCGAGGAGGGATTGCCGTCGGCCGAACCGTTGTGACCGGTTTCCTCGAAACTGGGAACATCGGGTTCGAGCGGCTCGCCGCCGTCGTCGATATTGTCGATCGAGAGGCTCCCGGTTGAACCGACGCCGTCCGCGTCGTCCCAGCTGAGAGACTCGATATCGCCGGATGCGTTCGGAGTTTGAAAGACCGGGTCATCGCCCCCAGATACACCGTGTACCGAGAGTGAACCGAAGCTGTCCCAATTGATCTCGTCGGAACTACCGCTGTTACGCTCCCAGAAACAGCCACGGCTCTCCCGGGCGAACCCGATATTGTGGAAGGCCACGTTATCGCCGGTAATGGTAACTTCCCTCCCGTTCCGGACACCCACACCGAACTCCGTTGTGTCTTCGACTTTGACGTGGTCCATGACAACCGTCGCGGAATCCCCATCGTGGACATACCACGCTTTGCGACCGTCATGGCCGCTCTCCATCAAACTCTCGAACTCGTCCGTGTGGGCTTTGATGTAACAGTGTTCCAATCGAAGGTCAGCCGCGGTGAGTTTCGACCAGCCCGTCCCGACCCCCTCAACGTACGACCAGCGAACGCGAATGTCGGTCTTCGGGGAGGAGTCGTTGATCGGGTTGCCTGCGATGTTGACGAAGCGGCATCGCTCGAGGTCCAACTCGTTCCCGTCGCTCGGGTTCCACGAGATCGCGTGACTGATCGAACTACCATCCGTCGCGACGTTTCGCTCGATGGCGATCCGCTCGAACGTGCACCATCTCGCCTCGAGGTCAATATCCCGAGCTCGAATCGCACGCATGTAGATATCGTTGAAATAGACCCGCTCCAACCGCAATGAGAGGTTGTTATCTCCTTTGCAATCGATCCCGTCACCCGGGTTGTCCAAATTGCCGGCGTTGCCGTACAATTGCACGCCGTGGAACTCACAAGTGCCGTGGTCTTCGTCCGATTCGAATTCGAACATCGTTTGCACGCGTGAGGTATCGCCACGGGCGGAGATCGCGATGACCGATTCCTCTGGCCCGTCTCCATAGATCGACCCACCGGCATCCGCGTCGGTACCAAACCGGATTCGCGGACCCGATCCCGATCGACCGATGTGGAAGGTGCCTGCGGGGACGTACACGTTCGTCCCGCTTGATTCGTTTGCTGCAGCAATGATCGCCTCACGATTTCGTTCGGCCACATCGACGTCGTCATCGTCCGAGTTGGGCTCGGCACCGTAATTGGTGATGTCCTCGGCGTCGTCCGGGACGTAATCAGGCCGACTCATGATGAGTACTCCTGAAAATCGGTGGTGAACGTGTCCACGTCCGAGGCACTCCCAGTCGAGGAAGCAGAAACCATCGCCCCAGAACTGACCCCGACGATTGCTGTCGCCACGCCAACCCTCACAAATTGGCGCCTGTTGAGTCGAGCGCTTCCGTGTCCCGCCTTCGAGTCGTCTGAACAAGGACCATCGTCCGTGGATGACCCTTCTTGTGCCAGCTTGCGTGCCATGCAGGCGTTAATCCCTTCATAATCGCAATAAGTGTTTCGTTCATTACATATTAACGACGGAGTGACATTCACGAAATATCTGATTTTATATCTAGAACATATCATGAATTCCCGGGCATGACGGTTGGTCGGTGATGTGTCGAACCAAGCCGTATATGAGGTAGGGACGTCTCACAGTGAATGGCGCCGCGTCCGATCGTCATTCGATGACACCCTGTTGCGACGTGCCACGGACGATGTGTTACGTCGAGTTACGACACGCATAACTGGACGACACTTCCCGGATCGAGCGAGAAGAGAAGTCGGCAACCTGCTTTATCCACTGCGAGGGTGAGTACACGAGCATCCAGCGCGCGAACTCAGCAACTGACTCATAATAAGATTGCAGCTGAGGGAGCGAGGATCACACGGTGGCCGTGGCCGCGCTGAGTAAGCGATCAATAACCAAAGCTGAGTGTCTCCAATCTTCCCGTATCGAATGGTTGCCTGGTCGTTACATCCCCCCTCGAGCCTGAATAATGTCTTGTCCCGGTCTGAATTTGCCGTGGTATCGCACAAATGAAGCGAACGTTGGACGATCTTAACCGGCAGAGCCGACGGAAAATGCTCGCACTCATAGGTGCCGCCGGGGTTGGTGTTCTCGCGGGGCGAAATCGATTGGCTGCCTCCCGTGATAGCGACGATCCTGACACGATGGCGGACGATGGTCTGCCGGCGGGGGTGCAGGACCCGGTAATCCGGGACGAACCCCCGGTGAATGGGGGGAACTTTCCCTCTGACGACGATCCCCGCGATCGAAACGAAGATGGGACCGATTCCCCGCCAGGTGTGGACATAACCGCCTACGGCGCAAGGTCAAATCCGGACGATGCAACAGCCGAGGAGGCTGCTGATAACCTCAGGGCACTCCGTATTGCCGCTCGAATTGCTGGGGATGGTGGGACGATTTACGTACCGGAAGGGCAGTTTCACATCGGTCACAGTGGTACCGGGCTTGATCCACACACGGAGTTTGGCGGGCGGGAGCCGAGTGGTATTTCCATCGTTGGAGACGGGCCTGACCGATCCATCTTGACGCTGTCCCGGCATATCAATCCCGAACGCCAAGGTGTACAGGACGGATTCCGATGGAGCGATGGCACCTACCACGGGACCTTTGAGATAAAACACGTTACCCTGGACGGGAACTATCAAAATATTGAATATAACATTCGGGGCGCTGGTGGTAGATCTCGTGGATGTGACGTGAACGGAGAAGGTGAGTTACATCTGAAAAACACCCGCATTCGAGGATGGCAGCTCAACGGATGCAGAGCCGGATCGCTCCTCCGCACAGCCTCTTACTGTACGTTCGAAGATAATGGGATTAAGGTCCACAACGAATCAGAGGGGGATTCGATCTCACATCATCTTTCGGTCGATCCCTCAAGTGACGAAGAGGTGCTCATCGAACACTGCCATTTCATCGATTCTGGGGGAAGTGCAGTGAACTGGACCTACGGTTCGGGTACCGTAGAGATACGATCGTGTTATGTGGAAGGAACCGGGGCGAACCTGTGTAAACACTCCTCCAGTGGCACTCTCAAGTTAAAGAACGTATTCCACCGTGCAAACACGGAATCATTAGAGTCCAAACTTCTGGATCTCGGTCCGTCCGATGGATTCATGGGAAGAAACCTCATTCAGCGAGTTCGCTCGACCGGCGAAGGTCCCGCAACGGTGGAGTTCGACAATGTCGAAAGCCGTGACATCACCGATTATGCGATTCAATCACGTCAAGGTGAACTCAGGTTGACGGGGGACCTTCTCGCAATCCACAACGCCAACATGTTAAACGACGATGAAGTGATTCGGAATCGAAGCGGTGGGCGGTTTATCGACGTCGACATCGACCGCTTGTCGGTGCATGATTGCGACGGACAGATATTCGATACGGACGGTTCGACCGGTAGAGTGAACACCATCCGATACTCGGCTGTCCAGGGACTCGGGGACTCGGGCGGTATCTCAGTGTTCAACGTGGAAGAGGAGGAAGCGCCGTTCGAACCATCGGTTCCCGCTCGCGACGATGTCGGGATCCAGGGATTCGAGGAATCGTAGACGAATCGTTGGACAGAGCACTCCGGAGAACATTCCGCCACATTAGGAGTGCAAAGATGACGGATGTGTTAACAGCAATTGACGTGTTGTGAACTCCAAGCCATTCCCTCGTGACAAGCGCGTGGATCCGGATTCCAAACCCGAGATCATCGGGTACATCGAGTACCGATGCCGATACAAAGGACACCCGAACCAGTTAGCGATGGCTTAGCCAAATACCTCCCAGCTGACGGTTCTAGGTACCGATGGCATTGTCGTTTGATGGACCGCGGGCGGAGCCGTGGCCGCTTGTAAGCGTCGTGATTCCGACCTATGGGCGGAATGAGCGCCTCACAGAAGCAGTCCGAAGCGTGATCGATCAAACCTACCCGAACATCGAACTCATTGTCGTTGATGACGGCTCCCCCACTCCCGCCACGACAGCATTAGCGTCGCTCGACACGAGCGGGTTAACGAGAGCGACGTATATTCGACATGAAGAAAACAGAGGAGCAAACGCAGCAAGAAACACCGGCATTCGAACCGCTTCCGGTGAATATGTCGCCTTTCTGGACGACGACGATCGATGGGACGCCGCCAAAATTTCGTGTCAAGTCCGGGCATTTTTATCCGCCGATCCGGAGGTCGGGTTGGTTTATAACGGACGACGGTCCGAGAGTCCGAATGGAACGACCGTCACGAGTCCATCTGCTCGCGGCGATGTCGTCAAGGATCTATTGACCGGCGAGAGCTTCGGACAATTCTCGTCAATCATGGTCCGTACGGACGTGATCAGCGAGGCAGGTCTCCCCGATGAACGATTTCCAGCCTGGCAGGATCGAGAATGGCTCTTTCGGTTGGCCCAGCACTGTCATTTCAAACCGGTTCCGAAAACGCTCACGTATCGGCGCACTGAACTCCCCGACAGCATTACCAAACGCTTCGAAGCGAAACGGGATGTTGCGTATCCTCTCTTCATCGAGAAGCATTACGAGCTGGGAAGAGAACACGGATACTGGTACGCGCGGACGTTCTTGGCGACCATGCGGATGAATTTAGCACGATCAGCAATGCGTGTGGGACGATACCGGGAGGGTCGAAAATACTTCATCCGTGCATTTCTGGCAAACCCTCTCTACCGACCAGTGCACCCTCATCTGATCGCGTCGCTCGGTGGGAAGGCAACCTACGAATTAGCCGCCAACCTCCGGCGCACGTGGCAAACGCTTGTAAAATGAGCTCGTCGGCGCCGCCGGGGTGAATCCGAGGCAGTCAAGCACGAGATCCAGGGTTGTACTAATCT
This sequence comes from Halobacteriales archaeon, assembly GCA_007118975.1. GTDB lineage: Archaea > Halobacteriota > Halobacteria > Halobacteriales > SKNY01 > SKNY01. The sequence goes on from SKQO01000060.1 coordinate 37,214, forward strand.
TAGCAAGGAGCGCGACGGTGGGGCGCTGGGAGCCCCCCGACCGTTTCCGGGCCGTCCTCACCGCGATGCCGCAGCAAATAGGCGCCGCGTAACCTTGTCCTGAGACGCCGGATGTTGCCAAACGCCCATGACTTACAGTATCAATCATACGTTGGGACAAGCGAAAAGCACGGAAAGGCGACATCGCTGGATTCTCGAGAGTCATGTTGCGCAAGACCGGGTCGACGCGTCATCCCGTCCACGGATTTGGCAATGAAGCCCGAAACTGTCCTTGTCACGGGAGGCGCGGGGTTCATCGGGTCACATCTGGTCGACGCCCTGCTCGATGATGGCAAGCGGGTCATTGTCATCGATGATATGTCCACTGGCCGGGAGGAATGGTTGTCTACGGATACCGAGGTACATGCCGCTGACCTCACTGATCCTGCCGTCGCCGACGAGGTCGTCACGGAAACGGTCGAGACAGTCTACCATCTGGCTGCCAAGAGTGACGTTGACGACGATCAACCATCCAAGCAATTTCACACGAACGCGCAGATGACGTACAATTTGGTTGAGGCCGCCGTCGACACGGGTGTCTCTTCGTTCGTCTTTACATCATCTTCGACAATCTACGGGGAAGCCCCGCAACCCACACCCGAGGACTTCGGTCCGCTAGAACCGATCAGCCCCTACGGGGCGAGCAAACTGGCGTGTGAAGGTATTCTCTCGGCTGCGGCACATACTTCGCCACTGTCAGTGTACAACTTCCGTTTCGCTAATATCGTGGGGCCGCGCCTCAGGGGAGCGGTCATCCCCGACTTTATCGAGAAACTACAACAAGACCCCACGCGTCTCGAAATCCTTGGGGATGGACGCCAGGAGAAATCGTATCTTCATGTGACCGACTGCGTTGAAGCGATCCGTCTCGTTACTGAGCAACTCGATCCCTCGATGATAAGCCTCAATCTCGGCACCCGAACAACCACTGCCGTCGATCGAATTGCAACGATCGTCGCGGAAGAAATGAATCTCGCACCTGAACTCACGTACACCGGTGGTGATCGGGGATGGATGGGTGATGTCCCGCGGATGCGATTGTCGATCGAGAAACTTGCCGCGCTCGGGTGGGAACCCCGATACGAAAGCGAGAAAGCGGTCCGCCGGGCAACCAGAGAACTGCTCGAAGAGATGGACGTCCCCTCGACCGTCGCTGAGCCAGCTAATTAGCATCTGCTGTCCCGTCATGGGATACTTCGTCTCGCAACCTCGATAAGGTGCCGGCTAACCAAACGCTTCAGTTGACACTCTCTTGTAATGGCGACAAGACCGCAATCCGGTGGATGTTTCGAGGAGGCCGCGGCCACCGGGAGTACGGACGCGGCCGAGCCGCGATCCAGCGTGGTGAACGAGCGAGGAAGGAATCCGCTCATCGCGTTTTTTATTCCTGATCTGACAGTCGGTGGGGCAGAGCAGGTCACTGTGAACATCGCGAACGGCCTCGCAAGAAGGGGGTACAACGTCGACCTCCTGCTGTCGCGATTCGAGGGGGAGTTACGGTCGCAACTCGTCTCGGGCGTCACCGTTCGCACGCTCCCTCCAGCCCGAACGCCAGTTATCGGCGTGCTTGCCCACGCCCCGGCGATCGTTCGGTATGTTCGACGACATTCTCCCGACGCGCTCATCCCACATCTCGAACACCCGAGTGTGGTGTGTCTTGCCACTGATCGGGCGGCGGGGTTAGACACCGCGGTGATACCAACCCACCATTCCGCGTTCGGAGCGAGTGCGGACGAGACAACGAAAGATATGGTCGTGCGCCGACTGGTCCCCAGCCTGTACCCCCGGTCCGACCGGATCATCGCAGTTTCGGAAGGTGTCGCCGCGAGTATCGTCGAACAGACCGCGGTCTCGAGAGATGACGTTTCGGTACTGCACAACCCGGTAGAGCTCGAAACGGTCAGGAGCATGGCCGGAGAACCGGTACAACACGAATGGATTGAAGACGAGGAGACGCCCGTCATTCTTTTCGTCGGCCGTCATGCGGAGCAAAAAGGGCTCAAAACCTGGTTGCAAGCGTTCGAGAAAGTCGCAGATCGTCACCCGTCCGTGCGGGCGGTCCTGGCCGGGACCGGCCCGCAGCGAGCGGAGATACAGGAGTTTTCGAACACCCTGGGAATTGCGGACCGGGTTTCGATGCCGGGCTATGTCGACAACCCGTACCGTTACATGAAAAAGGCCAGTACCTTTCTGCTGACGTCCGAGTATGAGGGACTACCGACAGTACTGATCGAGGCCTTGGCCTGTGGATGCCAGGTCGTGGCCACCGATTGTGTGAGTGGACCCCGAGAGATCCTTTCTGACGGCGAGCACGGGCGTCTCGCCCCGGTGGGGGACAGTGATGCCATCGCCCGCGCCGTCGACAAATCCCTGTCCGACCCCGTCCCGCCGGAAACGCTCCGTGCTCGGGCTAATGACTTCTCCCCCGACGCCGTGATGGACGAGTACGAGCGATTTATCGGCACCCATATTCGTTCCCATTAACTGAAATGTTCCCATAGAAGGCCCGTTCGTCACTGCGGGGGACACGGTTGAGCCTATCTTCCCGTTTGTTCCACAATAGTTTCGTGGTGAGATGCCAACCGCTCGCCGTGGGCGTCCCAGGTCCACCCTTTCTCGACGAGCCGTTCACGTCCCTTCAGGCCCATCTCCGCTCGCCGCTTCGGGGTAGCAAGAAGGTCGGCAAGGGCATCGGCAAGAGCTGTCGGATCCTTCGGGGGAATCAAAAGGCCAGTTTCTCCGGCCCTTACCTGCTCAGGAATTCCAGAGACGTCAGTTCCGACGACCGCCGTTTCACTGGCCATCGCCTCGTACACCGTGTTTGGTCGACCTTCGGCGTGACTCGGGACTATCAAGATATCGGCCACCGTGAGCCACCGTCGAAGCGCCAACGGGGGGACTTTCCACAGTACCTCGTACCCGGTGTGTTCGCTTCTCGTGAGTGCCTGCAGCAAGTTCGGGCGCAAATCGCCATAATGACCGACAAACACTAGCTTCACGTCTTCGTGAGGGATGTGGTCTAGCGCGGCCACGATCTCGTGGATCCCCTTTCGCTCGGTGTACCCCCCGCAGAACAGGACGACGGCCGTGTCCCCTGGAATTCCCAGTTCACGTTTAATGGCCGATGTACACGCGACCGGATACCGCTCGGGGTTGGCACCGTTGGGGAGAACGCTGACCTTCGCTGGATCGACGAGATCCGCTGCGATATCGGCCAGCGACTGACTGACACAGTATACGCCGGACGCGTAGGTCAAGGTCTCCCGAATTTTTCGTCGGCCACGGCGTGGCAACTCTTGGTAGTCGTTAAGGAGCTTGCCACGACCCATCACCGTCAACGGAATATCGTGGCGGCGACAGTAAGGGAGCAACGCGTACCCGTCGTAGTGGATGTGGCCGGCATGGCAGATATCAGGTGGTTCGACATGCTTCTCGAGGTAGGCGGGAAGTCGTCTGGCGACGGAGGCAGAGGAGAGTGTATATCGAAACAGACGCTGTGGAAGGAGGTACGCAAAGCGTGGGTATCGAACAGCATGACTGTCGAAGGCGTGGTACTCCGGTATCTCCCGGTAAGATGCGTACGGGCCGATCGGCGGGGCGAACGGCCGGGGGGCCACGACCGTTGCATCGACGCCGGTATCGGTCAATGCGCGAATGGAGCGGAAATTGAACAACCCCAGGTAGGGGTTGTATGGATCCGGATGATTCGCCGCGCTCACGACGGCCCGATACATCTACGTTGACATCCTCATCCCCGTGGAAAAAGTAGCCCGCTACTAACGGGCCCTAGAACTCCGGGAGGCGGATAATTTGCCAAGAATGGCTGTCGATCGAGACCCTTTTCCAATAGCCTGGACCGGTTCATCCCCATCCATTGGGTGGACGCTGCCGACGGTGCGGTTGTTCAATGGCAGGAACAGGTCGCAAAAGCGTGCCTGGGGCGACCTCTCCGCCGAGGGATGCACCCCGGAATTAGGACTGAATCGCGTACAACTCCGCATACTTCCCGTCACTCGCAACCAGCTCCTCGTGGTTACCGTGTTCGGAAATTCGCCCATTCTCCATGGTGTAGATCCGATCGGCGTTGACGACCGTCGACAGACGGTGGGCGATTGTAATGATTGCATACTCTCGCTCCATCGACTCGATTGCTCGCTGGACCTCCTTTTCCAGATTCGAATCGAGATCGCTCGTGGCTTCATCGAGGATTAAGACATCCGCATCGGTGAGGAGGGCCCGGGCGAGTGCAACGCGCTGTTTCTGGCCCCCGGACAGCCTCACACCCTCGTCGCCGAGTTGGGTTTCCAACCCCTGCGGGAGCTCGTCCATAAACTCGTCGACCTTCGCAATCTCGCAGGCTTCCCTGATGTCGACGTCGCTTGCATTCCGGGCTCCGATCGTCAGGTTCCCCCGGAGCGTGTCGTTGAAGATAAACGGGCTCTGTCGTACGACAGCCAGGCGATCGCGCCACTCCCGCGGATGCATCTCATCGATGGGCAGACCGTTCGCATAAATTCGACCGCTGTCGGGATCGTAATACCGGGCAAGCAGGGAGACGATGGTTGACTTCCCGGCGCCGGATTGGCCGACGAACGCGATGAATTCGCCTCGTGTTACCTCGAAGCTGACGTTTTTCAGGACGAGTTCATCCTCACCATCGTAGGAGAAGGTCACGTCATCGAATGCGATGTCTTCGACTCGATCGGGAGCGTCCTGCTCGCCACTGGTGGGTTCAGACCGGTGTTCAAGTTCCTCGATAAACGCCTGAGTGCGGACGAGATGTGGCAAATTATTCTCGATTTGGTAGACCAATTTGTTGATGCTGCTCATCTTTGGGCCCAGCTGGAACATCACGAACAGAAACAACCCAAGCTCCCCGAACGAGAGATCGGCGAACGTGAGCGCGATATAGATAAGGAGGAAAATGAATAGCCCGATGGAAAGCCGGTAAAAGTCCTTGATGGCGGCCTCATTCCGTCGCAGTTTGGCTTTATTGTAGGTATATTTCTCCACTGCCTCGGCAAACCCGGCGTATACTTCATCCCGCAATTGATACAATCGAATATCACGAATCCCCATGATTCCCGCTTGTGACGTTTGATGGCGACGTTGCTGGGCGTCGGCGACACGCTCACCGACGCGATATCCGGGTTCCAACGCAACCCTGAATAAAATGGTTAGTGCCCCCAGAATGGCGATTGCGATTACAGTGAGCAACGGCGAAATCCAGAACGCAATCGCGAGATAGACCCCAGTGAGGAAGACGAGATCCGCCATCGACACGATTTTCTTGATGACGTTCGAGGAAACGGATGCCTCCGTGAGGATCGCATTGAGCATCTCATCTGAGGCCTCCTGGTCAAAATAGGACATGCGGACATCGAGTGCCCGATCAAAGGCCCGCTTTTGCAAGTATGCCCGATACGAGTAACGGAGAAGCTCTCGAAGCCAGGCGACGAGGAACGAAACGGAATAGCGCGTGCTCATTACCAACGCAACCCCCGCGATGACGTAACCAAGCGAGAACGGCACCCCCACCCACTGGTAAATCTCGACGAAGATCAGCGTGATTCCTTCCGCTTCCGCCACTGGATCATCTGCTTGCACGATCTCGATAATCGGAACAATAAACGTCATTCCGATCCCCTCGAGGGCAGCCGCAACAATCCCCAATATCGCGATGAGGCCGATCAGCGGCGGATTAAAACGGGCAACCGTTGCAAGTGCGCTGAGTTTCTGCTTGAGCGTAATGTCGTCCGGAATGGAGTCGTCCATTGAGATCAACTACATGAGTGATCTTCGAGGAAGACGAAGACGTGCTCTGGCGCTCTCGACGCACGTTTCGGCGGTGGAGATATCATTACAATGTAAAACGCCGTGGAGTGGTGATTGTTAATTCGCGATTAGGTCGTATTTCCGGGGATTTGATTCCCCTCGGAACCGCTAGAAAACGAGTCACAGTTGAACATCACCCGTAAACTGCACAATGGCGTGATAGTGATCAAGCGAGGAACGGAACGAAGTGGGGCTCACCCTGCGGGGCCATCGATTGGGACATCTCAGATGCGTCAGCGTATTGCATGTCGAAATATTTAGATCTGAAAGGGATGTCTCGAAACTGTACCGGACGCTAACAAGTTGGGGTTGGTGAGGTTTAGAGAGGAAACCGAGTGGGAGTTCACATCCACCCCACCCCCGGACTATCTGCTGTTGTCACGGTGATACCGTAATGAGATCAATACGAACGTTCCAATCACCAAAAAATCGATGACAACCATCAATGGTGCCCCGTGGAGTGTGTGACGGCATTACTCTGCCCGTTCAAAACCCTCGTGGTGTGGTAGTTGCCTCCCGAGTAGCACATCCCTGGAGAGTACCGATATCTCGACGGCAGTCACCCGAGAAAGTTATCCGATAGCCGAATGGGGGGCTGTTGAGAAATGCGCAGTGAGACCAACCCCGCGCCATTCACTATTATCGAATACATTTCATCGATGTAACGGGTACCGGCGGCCGTGCCTTGGCTTGAGCCATTCGCTACGTCTCCCCATCTTATCAGCCGCGCAAAAGCCTAGTCCGTAACCGTCCCACTGTGCTCGTCGTCAAGTACTCGCCTACCACTCGAATCGTACTCACAATGCCATCACGTTGTGTCCTGTAGTACAATCGTCTGATTCTCCCGACATCTGTGGGGTTATCAGTGTCGATACGGAGCCCACGCGAATGTGTGTACACCCGAGCCTCACACGACTCGTTGAGGATCGACCGACCCTTCGCCGGATCGTATCTGTATGTTAGCCCCTTCTGGCCATCTGTCTCCAACAGCCGGCCGTGAAACACTTTTACGCGGCCGTACAGATAGCCGGGGTAGTGACTGTAGAGACAGTTGTATTGCGGTGGTAACACTAGCATTTCGACAGTACTTAGATAGAGGGCGGTCCGGAAAGACGGCTGATCAACGATTGTATCCGAGTGGTATTCGAACAGGCGCAACCACCCCACGAGCAAATCCTCGACCGCTTTGGTTTGTCGATAGGCGATAAATCCGGTATTGTACTCGGGCACGCCATCGGGAACGATACCCAATGGGCTCTCTCGCGATCGGACGTGGGACGGATCCATTACCAAACACAAGTCGAATCGATCGAGCATCTGAAACACCTCACTGATATCGGCATCGAGATAAATATCAGTATCCAGATAAATTGTCCGCTCATAAGGCGATTTCCCAAGGCAGGAAATTACGTCGTGTGATCCGTCCCCCCGCGGATTTGGTATGATTGCGTTGTGATCGATATGTTCGGAGTGGATAGCGGCATCCGAAAAAACCGTAATCGGAATATTCGGCATCTGGACTTTGACGCTTTCGGCGGAAATCCGGCACTCCCGACGATATGTCTCCCCCGTAGCCACGTAGACGATGCCGACACTCATATTGACGCAAAAAGGCGGCTCACTTGACTTAGTAAGGGTTCAGCTACGGGATCCTCATTGACCGTATCTCGTTAACGCACTCATAACTCGGTGATCGGTGTGATAGCGAGACATCAATGGTCGGAGTATACGCTATTACCCGGATAACCCAGTGATAACTAATGATGTCCGCGTAGAATATTTGACTATTGGACAGAACACGTCGACAATCACGATGGGTTTCGCCCGACAGCGCTTGCGGTTTCCAGGCTCAACCGGACTTACATGACACACGTCGAGTTCATGGGGGCGCCGGGAGTCGGCAAGACATCCCTCTGGGAACAGCTGATAACACACGACGAGTGCTACGGTGGCGTCGGGGATGGGGCCCTACGAAGAGTGTTCCTTGAGGGCACACGAACGAGGTACCGGCTCTGCTACCACCTTCTCCCATCATCCCTGCAGCGGACGTTTGAGAACGAGTTGCTCCGGTATCGATACCGCCAGCGATCTCTCGACGCCTACCTAAACGACCACACCGAATTTGTCGAAACCATGTGTCTTCTTGCGCATAGCGTAGAACAAGATCGATCAGACATCACCAGATGGTTGCTACGGGATACTGCTCGTTACGAACTGGGACGGCGGACGGTCACGGATGGTGAGGTTCTCTGTATAGATGAGGGCTTTATGCAACGATTGTTCTCGATATATTGGCGAGATCCAGACATGCAGTTATATCGATACATACAATCTGTCACAACGCCCTCGCTCGTGATCCATGTGGATGCCCCGCCGGAAACCGCCCTTGCGCGACAACGGTCGCGGGGGCGAGTCACTGCCGATCGAAGCTGGGAAGCGGATGAGCCACGGTTGGTCCAGCGGAAGATCCGAAGACTATGTCTAGACCTCGAAGCGACGCTCTCGGAAGAGACGAATGTCCTTCATATCGATAATATCGGCGAGACCGAACCGATTGTTAGCGAGATTCGACGAGAAATTCATCGACACGTGTGACATGGAGCCACACACGTTGCTCACCGAGTGCCTCGAACGTAAAGCCGTAGAATAGGTGGAAAAGATCCCTCACATGATAGGGATATGGGTTCCTGTTATCAATGACGGTCGGCATTCGTCACGTCCAGCAGATCTGGATGTCGCGCTCAGCTCCTGATTCCTGTGACCTTGTCCCCACGATATAGTGCGTCGCGGCGATCTTGCCAAAACTCATGACGTAACGTGACGTGGCAGGGAATACGAAGATCAAAAATTTGGGCGATGGCGAATCGGTGCTTCCCACTGTTCGCGAGGTGGATCGTCCCATCCCTGGCGATCGTGAGCACTGGCTCGAGATTGTGAGGGCTCGATCCCGGACCATTCGGCGTGGCATGTTCGCTTGCGGGTCGGTAGCCGTTGTCCCTGATGTCGGCGAACAAGTCATCCACGTATGAACATCTTCCTTCGATGAAATCTGCTACCGAGGAGTATCCGTACGCCTCCCGTCCCGCGTCGATCCGGTCGGCCGCATGGGCTACGTAATCGGTCTCCTTCCATTCACGGCCAGCCTCAAATCGTTGTTTTATGCCGGCAAACGTGGGATGTTCGTCAAGCTCGTGGAGGTTCTCCGACTCGTCCCAACCGCCGCCTCCCACTCGGCCCAGGCCTCTCGAATAGGTAATCCCGGTACGATGCGTGATTGAGCTCGGTTCAATTAGCAGGGTTTTGAAAGGGTGGACAGGTGTGTCGTACCGGATGCGATTCCGAGTGTGGTGGCGGTAGGAGTTCAGCGCGATCAATGTCGGATGTTTGCTCTTCAATGGTGGGCTGTCCTTCGCAACATGTGCTAGGGCACGTACAAATCCCGTCGGACCCTCACGCCACAGCAGCCGACAGGCACGGATCGGGAGAGACCCCATCAACCTGTTCATCCCGATCGGGCTCTCGGCAGAACGAATCGAGGTAATTCCCTGCCTAATCGAATAGCTGGGACGTTGTAGTCCATCAATTACCGTCAGATCCGCTTGAGGACTTCTCGGGTTCATCCTCCTCGGACGATATCATTCATGTCTGGATGACGTAGCTGTCGTTTCTCTTGCAATGTTAACCTCGAGCGGTCCATCGTACGAAACCGATGACGCCTTTGTTGCCATATTTGATGTCGGATATGTACGCGGACCGGGATCCGATCGATCTCCAGTACTCGCGCCACGAAAAATCGGTGGCGACCGGTGACAAAGATGACCTCTCCGTTTCGACCGATACTGACCATCACCTCATCCCGCTCCGGCGGCCTAGTTGTGGTCACTTCCATGGGTGCATCGATGCGCGAGCGTAGCTCCCGCTGAGTGAGATATCCGTGCTCGCGCATATGCTGGAACAGCGAATCAACCGCCGCAAACCGATTCCTCATTCGGTCCGGCGTGCTGTACCGCTTCGAGATAGCCCCCGATCGAAATCGCTCGTAAATATCGGTCTCTTCCCAGGCAATGCCTTCATCAAACCGTCGTTTCATGGCTCGATAGAATCCGAGATCGGAAATACGAGCCAGTCGAGGCTCGGTTGGATCAGCGAATCCTTCCTTTGTTCCCAAGTATTCGACTGCCGTCGTGTAGGGACTCCGATCCCACTCTCCACCGCGAACGTAGGACCGATTCTTGTCCAGGCCCAGGTACCTCGGGACAAGCATCCACTCTACGACGCCCGGGTCGATCGAGATGAGTTTGTGGGGATGGGCAGTACTGCCGCCGTATCGCACAGTGTCCGCACGGCGCATTAATTCCGGTCGCCGTCGCTCGGCTGCCGACCGCGCAAAGACCCGCGTCTCGATCAGGGCGCTGGCGGGGCCATCTTTACTGCCCAAGCGATCGAAGTAATTACCCAGAACCATCGGATACGCCAGCAGTACGCGAATACATCGATGGTGAACTCACGTGAATTTCCCGAGTACTGAAGCGGGAACTACCCGTTCGGCCACCGGACCGACCACCCCACGCGCCCGATACACGAGGCCACCTTCCCGGTTGTGTCGATACCAAAAGGGTGCCTCGAGTTCGTCGATCCGCGTCATCTCCGCTTCTGAAAGTGTGAAGTCGAACACGTCGAAGTTCTCCTGGAGTCGAGGCGGTCTTACCGTCTTTGGGATGGTGACCACGTGATCCTGCTGAATCAACCACCGGATGGCGACCTGTGCCGCCGTCTTATCGTACTCCGCACCGATCGTTGTAAGCACATCGTCACCGACGACCCGGCCCTCCGCGAGTGGGCTATAGGCGGTCAATACGACATCGTTCGACTGACAAAACGAGAGCACCTCATCCTGTCGCCAGTACGGATGGTGTTCGACCTGATTGGTGAAGATCGGGATGGCTGAAACGTCCATCGCTCGTTGGAGCTGGTCGACGGAAAAATTACTCACCCCGATTCGCTCAACACACCCCGAATCGACGAGTTCCGCCAGCGCTCCGAAGGTTTCCTCCATGTCGGCTCGGGAGTTCCACCAGTGGATGAGCAACAGATCGACGTACGACGTCCCCAGACGGTCGAGACACCCGGTTGCTGCCTCGACCACGCTGTCGTAATCGAGAAACCGTGGGTATCCTTTGATCTTGGTCGTAAGAAAGATCTCGTCTCGATCGAGCCCGGAACAATCGATGGCCCGACCGACCACCGCTTCGTTCTCGTATGCCATCGCGGTGTCGATGTGCCGATAGCCCATGTCGAGGGCAGCTCGAACTGCGTCAAAACATTCGTACCCCCCGGCGCGATAGGTACCGAGGCCAATTGGAGGAATTCCATAGTTCCCGAGTTCAGCGTCGTTGTCCCCACTCTGCAGCACACGACTGGCCACGTCAACTCACCTGACGTTGCTTGCTTGTGCTACCGGCAGTGACACAATAAAGGAGCACGAGTCGGATTGGGATCATCACGCTTGCGGCGACCTTGTCCGTTTCCGGTGATTAGTATTCGACCCATAATGCTGACAATTCAAACTGTGCCCATCATCGTGCTCCAAAACCCGTGGTGGGCCAATCAAATATGGATAGTGTAACTATGGAATGGGAACGGGATCGCTAGCTATCCGTGGTCAACATCAGTATTGTCGGGGCAGGCGCCATCTCCCAAGAGGCGTATCTCCCGGCTCTTGAAGAAATCGAACAGGCGCGCTTGCAGTACGTCGTGGATCTGGATGAAGAGCGGGCAGCTCGTCTCGCAACCGAGTATGGGGCCGTGGGACATCGGGCGAACTATCTTGACGCCCTTGATGAGACGGACGCCGTCATCGTCGCGACACCACCTGGCTCACACGCCGACGTTTCCCGGGCATGTCTCGAATCCGACGTCCACGTCTTCACGGAAAAGCCCGTGGCGGTATCGAGCGAGGTTGCAGCGGAGCTGGTCGAACTCGCCACATCACGGGACCGGCACTTCGCCATCTCCCGCCAGTACCGCGAGACACCAGTTTGTCAGTTGTTGACCACGATGCTAGAAAGCGAGGCACTGGACGATCTCGCGGAATTTTCGATCACCTTCGGCGACGAAACACACTGGGGATTTCGCAGCGATTACCGAATGAATCGGGCGGCTGCGGGTGGTGGCGTCCTTACGGACAAGGGCGAACATCCGCTTGATGTGCTGTTATGGTTGTTCGGGAACGAATGGGAGCTCCATCGCTACTGCGACGATAACTACGGCGGGCTCGAAGCAAATGCGTCCCTGGAACTTGCCTTCCCGGCCGTTGGAGTCAACGGAACAGTGGAGATCACGGGGACCAGGGATTTGTCGAACGAATTAGTGTTGCGGGGCAATCGTTCTCGGTTACGGGGCGACCCGGGTGGGAAAGAGCTCGTGCTCGAACGATCCGATACCAACGAGCAAACGACGATTGAAGCGACCCGGTCTGTCCCAAATTCGTACCTCGTTCGCGTCGGATACCAGGCAAAGCGGTTCATCGACGCAGTCGCCGGCGAAGAACCGACCTATGTCCCCGCGGCCAGCGGTGTCGAGGTTCGCCGGCTGATCGAAACGTGTTACGAGCAACGCCAATCGATGGTTCATTCCTGGGAGCAACCGGGACTCGAGCGAGCGACGGAGGTATCCTGAGATGGTACCGACTCGGGTCCTCCTGACCGGCGCTGGCGGGTTCGTGGGCGGCCGGGTTGCACACCGGATCGCGCTCGGCGAGACGGAGGAGCTCACCGCATTACTCCACACCCCCGCGGGCCCAGGCGCGATGCGGCTCGCCCGGCTCCCGGTCGACATCGAAGTCGGCTCCGTACTCGACAAGGAACTTCTCGAGCGATTACTCGCCGATTGTGACGCAATCGTCAACTGCGCGTTTGGGATGGGAAAAACGTCGGAAGACGGGACGCGGACACTCCTCGAAGCGGCCGCAGCTGCCGATATCGAGTCTTTCGTTCACCTCAGTTCCGCAGTCGTCCACGGTCACCATCTCGATGGAACGCTTCACGAGTCGGCCCCCTTCGCGCCAGACGACGAGTACGGCGAGTGGAAGCGGAAGGGAGAGGAAGTGATCGCGGCGTTCGAGGGCGGTGCGGCCCCGGATCCTGCGATTATCCGTCCCATGATCGTCTACGGACCGCACGATGATTGGGTGACCGGTGCCCTCGAGACCGTCCGTACCGGTGCGGTCCTGGCCGAAGGTGGTATCGGGACCCTAAATCAGATCTATATCGACAACCTGGTCGACGTTATCCTCCTGGCAATGCGGGAGCCAGCCGCAAAAGGGGAGACGTTCCTTGCAGTCGACGACGATCACGTCACCTGGCGGCAATTTTATCGCGACGTCGGTAGCATCCTTGCAGAACACCCACCGTTTCAGGAGCTTTCCCGCCGAGAAATTCGATTGAGGAAACGTGCAAACACGGTCCGAGACAGTGTCGTCCCACCAGTGAAGGCCGTTGGGGGAATGGTGACTGCGGACGAAGCCCAAGAGAATGCAGTGGCGGAACTCGCCCGGACGCCATGGGCCGTGCCGCTTGTCAAGCAGGTCCCCCAACCAGTGCGCGAACGGCTTCTCGATCGAGTTATCGGTGATGGCTCGAACGGTCAACCAGTCAAGCTTGAACGAACAAACGGATCAGACAAGTCCCGCTCGCCGCAGTACGAACTCCCCGAGGAACGATTCGTGCGGATGCAATCGAGCCTCGGGAGCGTCTCGAACGAAAAATCCAAGGATCTCCTTGGCTGGGAACAACGAGTTGCCTACGAGAAGGGGATGGAATACGTCGGCAAATGGCTTGCCTACGACGGTCGCTTGTGAACGTTTGAGGGAGTCCGTGTCTCGAACCAGGTTCCTGATGCGGCCAGTGTATATCTCGCTTCGAACCAACGATCCGCTGCATCCGTAATGCTCTCCGTAAATTCGGAGATGCTCATTACCGTGGTTTTTAACAATTTGCCGGTAGCGCGTGCCTCATCCCGTGTGGTTTGACTGCCCGTGCTTCGAGCGCAATCGGCAAGGGCCGCATGATTGTAGATGATTGTCCAGTACAACCGGTAGCCCGTAATCAATAATGCCCACTCCCATATCGGTCGTTATCGCGACGTACTACCGTAACAACCTCGTCCATGACGCCATCGAGAGCGTCCTCGACCAGGATTACGAACCCGTCGAGCTGATCGTGGTGGACGATTCTGGTGAGGGTCACGCCGAACCGGTGCTCTCCGGATACCCCGATGTGACCCCTATCTATTTGGAGGAAAATCGAGGCTGGGCGGGGGCATATACTGCTGGCATCCGCGCATCGACCGGAGTCTACGTTCATCTCCTGGACGATGACGATTACTTTCTCCCCGAAAAACTTGCCAAGACCGCCGCCGTGCTGGAAGCAAATCCGGGTGTAGGTGTCGTTTACAGCGGCCTCGAATCTGACGTTCGGGGGTTCCAGTATCCCCATCCCGAAGTGTCCGGGGATGTGCTCGAATGGGCGCTGCGGTTCAAAATGTATCCCTGTTGTACCATCACGATGCTAATCGAGCGTGAGGTACTGATGGATGTCCTGCCCCTCCCGACCTATGCGGACGATCTCGCTCTGAAGATCGAGCTGGCGAAACGGACGAAGTTCGCGACCGTCGACGAATGTCTGGTCTATCGACGGAAAGAACAGAGCAGAAAATGGGTCGGGCTCGAGAAATTTGCGGAAATGAAACGGATCGTACACCACCAGCGGGACCTTTACGAGAAACACCCGGATATTCGGCGCGCTGTGCTCGCCGAAAGGTACGAGGAAGAAGGACAGTTCCGATTGGAACAACAACTGTGGTCGGCGCAGGCAATCTACTGTTTTCTCAAGGCCGCGTATTACGCGGAGGACGCCCGGGTTCGCTGCGGGGGGCAGATGTTTGCGTCGTTACTCGGACGGCCGGGATGGTTGACGGCTCAACGGGCTCGTGCTATGTTCGCGGGCAACTAGAGCATGAATCGTTTCACTACCTTACCAGGTGACACAAAGAGACGCGGAAAACTGGATTATGAATCATCCTTAGCAGAGACGAGTACCAACCGATCGGAACGGACCTGTTCACTCGCAGCGTCGCTGAATCCCAGAGAGCCCAGTTCGGAGCTCATGGATTTGGAACGGATTCCGTGATCTCCACCTCCCGGTTACCGGCATCGCCTCCCGATCGAATGCGGTCACGAGTCCGCAACAACGCCTGCACTCCAGACCAGATGCCGCTCCGCATGGCCCTTGGGACGAGTGATCCGAGGTACATTGCGAGTGCGCCGACGTGAGCGGGGGAATGGACCAGACACTGCGTGAAATAATCCCGTGCGAGTGCGGCATTATTTGCCTCGAGCTCGTGGCAACCCTGGGAAAAACATTCCTCAGCGATTCGCCCCCTCGCAATATGCCGAAAGTCAGGGTAGTG
The DNA here is from genome assembly GCA_007118975.1 of Halobacteriales archaeon. Classification (GTDB taxonomy): domain Archaea; phylum Halobacteriota; class Halobacteria; order Halobacteriales; family SKNY01; genus SKNY01. The sequence continues at coordinate 52,556 of SKQO01000060.1, forward strand.
CTGTGCGACGTAATCGTACGCGTCGAGCCTGTGTTTCGTTTTTACGCGTCTAGATTGCTGATCCGTTAACGACCCCTCTCGTAGCCGCCGCACCGCCATTGGCTCTTCAACGAATGCTGGAGGATGGTCGCGAAACAATTCCACGGCAAACAGCCGGTCCTCGAAGTTCCGGATACCTTGTACGAACGGCCGGGGAGATACGGCCGATTTGTTAAATAGCAGGGTAGAAGTGTGGGGGTAAATCGCGCCCGTCAGGGCAGCGCGAGCCGCTGAACTCCCCTCCGGAGGGGCACGATTCCGTAGTTTGACCTGTGGCGTTTCGTTCCCCCAGAATTTCACGAAGTAATGAGAAGTATAGCTCGCCGTGGCATCGGGCGACAATCCACGGAGTTGACGTTCTAGCTTTTCCGGGTGCCAAAAATCATCCGCATCCAGGAGCGCGATAAAGTCACCGTTGGCGCGGCTAATTCCCTCGTTTCTGGCGGCTGCGACACCTATCGGGGCTGTCACGATGTGTCGAATCCATTCACATTCGGCCGCTATCGCTTCGATCCATTCCACATCCGAGGAATCGACAACGACGAGTTCTACGTTTTGATGTGTTTGTGCCCCGACGCTATGGAGAGCATCTTGGAGGTAACCTGCATCCCGAAACGTTGGAACCACGACCGACACAAGGGGCCCGTCGTTACCGCGTTTCGAGGTGAGCCCAATCGCCTTGGCTCCAGCTGGCGGCGTTTCTCCTGGATGGCGTCGTATCAACGGCTCCGGTATTTCGTCATCAGTGGCGTGTGCGAACGCATCTATCCAGGTCATAAACGGTGTCAATGTCGATTGGACCGGAGATATCTCACAATCATGACTCTTACTCGCATGTGAATCGTGAGGTGTGGCGCCTTACACCACCCTTTGTTCGTGAAATACATGAGTAATAAGCGATTAATCCATGGATGAAACGGCACCGCCGCGCCTCATTGGCCGGAGTCTACCCCGAGTACCGCTTGCGGAGTATTCGAGTGTGCTCGTCTCAATCGGAGGGTCAGCGGGTCAGCCCGATCCGACATCGACGGCGGAATAATGATTTTCTGATGATGTCTTTAACCTCGAGGCAGATCCTTGCGTTACTCAACTGCTTGCAGGCAGATGGTGGTATCGAGAAACCAATCAAACGCTGCTACACATCCAAGGGCTCTTCTCGGCGGGTCGTTTAAGCATCAACGCGAGGCGGTTTCGATGACCTATACCGGGTTCGAGTGCTTGCGATCCTACCAGGGCCGGGGGCCGACGTTGACCAGTCGTGACCCGAGACCAAACCCGGACGACCGAGTGGCGAACCGGTTTTCCCGACGCACAGTGATATCGTACCGACAGATATAGCGTCAGTTGGCCCGCCGATTGACACACCCCGGGTTAAATCCGCCAAGGAGGCTTCTTGCTGGAAGTCGTCTCAATCGATCGTTGCCCGAAGTGCGCGAGCAGCCTCCTCAGTCGCCTCAGCAACCTCGAGTTCCTCGGTGTCCACCTCGATAACCACCGTACCCGCCGCAGCGTACGCATCCGCAACGGCGCGGGCCATCTTCGCCGCTCGTTCAGCATGCGACAACTGACTCCTGTCGGGTAATGACTCCCAAGATCGTGGCACGCCACCGTCTCGTGCTCGACACCGTCCGAGACAGGTTTCGGGGGTTGCACGGGTGAACACCACGATGTCGGGCGTGGGAACGGACGAGATGTATTCAGTGAGATCGGCTTGGGAAACCGGCTTTTCCGAACACGGCGGATGGAGTACCGAGCCCGCACACACTGCGAAACCCTCGTCAATGAGAACGGTTGCCTCTCTCGACAAGTGTGCATCTATCGTTGCAAATCGTTCCATCAGCGAAAGCATTTTTCTGGCGACAAAATCCACCCGATCATCGTCGTTCGAATAGCGCTTGATCTGGGGCCCGACCGTCGCAAAAACGTGAGGATGTTTCAAGCTCGCCAAATGAAGAGCGTGGTCTGTTACGCCGAACGCCCTTGCGAGGTGTGACAGTACGGGATCGGGTAATAATTTCGCGAGAATCCCGCTTGGTCCGGGTAACACAGCCTTGGAAATGGCCTCGCGATATGCTTCAGTAAAGGACTGACAGGTGGAATCGCACTCGCAGAGCGTAGCCGCGAGCGTCGATTTACCGGAGCCCGCCACGCCGATCATCTCGACGTGTCTCAAAGTCGCCCTCCTTCACGGGCCCGGATCGGGGAAAAAGAATAACCACGTCGATAGCTTGACTCCATATTGGGTGGTTTCTTGGGATCGCGTTAGTTCACGACCTCGTTTTCGGGTTTGTGTGCTACCCCCTCACTCTCCACCATCGCTTCAAGGGGATTATCCCCGATTTCGAGCGGAAGATCCACTCGCCCGCCCCGTCTCGCCGATTCCCAGCATGCAAAAATGACTTCCGTGCTCCGAAGGGCATAATCTGCCCCGATGACCGGTCGTCGATTCTCGTCAATTGCCGAAACGACCTCCTCGATCGCACGTTCGACGTAGGTTGGTTTCCCGAGGAATGCGTCCGGAACGGCGGGCATTTTTCCGAGAACTCGATCGACCGGGTGTGCTCCAGCACGCCAGATTCCATCCCGCCCAGTATCGACGTGTTGCCAGCCCGAATCATTGGTACGAATCCGCAAAGGTGGTCCCCCGTCCGAACCAACCTCGATGATGCCATCCGTCCCGACGATTCGGAGGTGACAGTCGAGAAAACCACATTCCCCGGTCGAAGCAAATCCATCAATGCCCCCCTCATAACGCCACCGTGCAAGGGCCTCGGTTTCCTGGTATAATCCATACAGTTTCGACGGATTCCGTCGATCAACCTGGGCCAACACCCACTCGACGGGGGCGTGATCGGTCAAGTATCCGCAGAGATCAAAGAGATGGGTTCCGTAATCGTAGAGATCCTGACCCCCCATTTCGAGGCGCTGAAGGTCACCGATACGTCCCTCATCGAGAAGTTCCTTGGCCCCTTGATATGGGCGAGAGAACCGCCGCTGGTGATTGAAGGTCAGCTGGACGTCATGACGCTGGCAGACCTCCGCCATCTCACGGCACTCACTCCACGTCCTGGCCATCGGTTTCTCGCAGTGAATCGCGGATACACCGCCCGTCTCAGCGCAATCGATGACGATCTGAGCGTGGCTCGACGGCGGGGTGCAGATACTAAGCACGTCGATCTCGTACGCTGTGAGCATCCGCTCATAATCCTCGAATACGCCTGATGGAGGGATATCGAAGGTGTCTGCGAACGATCGCGCATGATCAGAGACGAGATCGGCACACGCCACGAGCGAGCAGTTATCGAGCCGCTGGTACCCTTGAGCGTGTCGATAGGCCATCGCGTACCGATTCTCGTCAGTTGGATCACCGGTACCGATCACCCCGACATCATACGTCATTCAGAAACAATCACTTCCGACAGGTATTCGTTAACGGCCGATTACGCGTCGCTTTCGCCCGCAAAAGTGGCGTCGGCTGTTTCCTTGGGTTCCACCTGACAGTTTCTCCCCGCTAGATCTGTCGATTGAGAAGAAACTCGCCGACAGTGTCGCCCGCTTTCATCTCGAGGAAAACTCGGTCTCCCAGTCGAATGCGTTGCTCAGTAGCTCAATGCGTCGCCTCACGATTCGTTCTTGGAGAAGTTTTCCCCGAGGCCGATAGACTAGGGGCAGTGCAGACACTACCAATGAAGGGTAGAGTAATTCTGTGAGCCTCACGCATCCACCATCGCGCGAGATGTCTCAGTGATTCCTGTAGTCGAGGGCGTTCGCTGGGCGGATGAGGTCAGTATGTGGCTGACCGTGTGCCACTACCAGTGAGTTACCCGCCCTCCGGTCAACCGCCGATCGGAACAGAAGCGCACATTCACCGATTTGGAGGGATCTAAACGTGCCCCGATCCTATTCGAGGCATTCGTGGTCGCCGTTAGAAAGCCCCGAACTCGTCGATGGTTTCAACGTAGCGTACTGTGACAGTCTGGACATCACGCCTTCGGATCGCTGTCACTTTCCTTCGGGGGACTCAATAACCCGACAAGGCGGCCGCTGGCTCTGGCGATATTTCGGCCACTTCTCGCGAGGATGAGGCCGGGCGACGCCCCCAGGTATCTGGAAGGTGTAAGGAGGTCGACGAGCGAGAGGGCGAAGATTCTGCCCGTGGAAACACCCTGTTTTTTTAGGTAATACGGCGTCATCTTCTCGAGTCGGTATTGCTTCCGCCAGTAATCGAGTAACGACTCGGCGTACACGTGTTCGACCACCATATCCGGATTATAATAGATATCGTACTTGGCGTTCACTCGTTCGGCAAGCTCCTTCTCCTCGTGGCCCCACCCCATCGATTCATCCCAGCCCCCCACATCATCGAGCACCTCTCGCCGGATGCCCATGTTACACCCCCAGAACCGATCGACATACCGCGGCGTCTCGCCGAAACTGTAATGGGAAGTGAGCTGGCCCGCGAACAGATCATCACGCGGATGGATGGTCCGTCCGGTCACAGCGGCCTCTTCTTCCAGGGTCGAGGCGGCTGCCGCGAGATATCCGGAGCGGGGGCGCGAGTCGTCGTCGAGAAAGACGATCTTTTCCGCGTCTGCCGCCCTATACCCCTCGTTTCTGGCTTTCGTCACGGGCGTGTCATCGCAGACAATGAGTTCGAAATCCTCGAAATCGTCCCGCTCTAAATAATCGAGCACCTCGATCTCCGAACGCGGCCGCATCGTCGGGATCACGACACTGAGTTCCATCGGCGTATCGGACCATACGTTTCGGTGTTGCTTGCTTTAATAGGAATAGTTTAACGCCGGAAGGTTATCGCGTTCATTCGGGCTGCGCTGCGTCGGTCAGAGATTCGGCGTAGATTGCTCGGTTCGAGGCGAAGCGGTGAACGACTCGGTGCTGAGAACGCGTTAGGGAGGTTGTAATTTTTGTGAGACCCCGTCAGTATCCGATGATGTCGAGAGGAGTACGAACAGGACAGGAATCGAGATCGGTAAGCTTCGACCTCGTCCTGGGGATTTTACTCGGGGTGTGGATGATTACCGTCGGGCTCGGGTATTGGTCGGATATGTTCGGACGCGCCGTACTTGGCATCATCGCGATTCTCATCGCGCCCGGTTGGATGCTCGTCGCAGCATTGCTCCCCAGTGCTGGATCGCGAGCGTTCTCTTCATGGTCGACTGGAGGCCCGGAAAGGGTCCAGGTCTCGAGCATCGAACGAGGCGTGCTTGCTGTCGGCATGAGTCTCTGTCTGGTCCCGCTCATCGGAATGGCCGTCCACTTCTCACCGGCAACCATTCGTCCCGGGACGTTCCTCGGTGCAATCGGTGGTGCAACGGCCGTTCTTGGGCTGCTTGCAGTCTTTCGGCGCCTTCAACTCCAACCGAGGGAACGATATACCATCGGTGGGCCTGGGAGTCTGATCGGGGAGATTGAGCGACTCCAAACGCCGGGAACGAACCCTGCCATCGCCATCCTACTCGTGGTTGGGTTCCTGTTCGCGGGTGGGGGGATTGGATATGCAGTCTGGGCGGCTGAGCCGGGCGAACCGCACACCGCGTTTCATTTAACCACCGAAGATCCGGACACTGGTGAATTCGTGGCTGCGGGATATCCATCGGAGGTGACCGAAGGAGGGGAAGCGACAGTAACAGTCGGGATCACCAACGCCGAAGATCGACCGATTGAGTATACCGTCATCGTGCTCCTTCAATCCGTGTCCGCGGATCGCGAGCCATTTACGGAGGAGGAACTCGATCGCTTCGAAGTTCCGCTCGAGCAGGGTAACTCCTGGACAGCCCAGCACTCAGTCGAGCCTTCGGTGACTGGGGACGAACTCCGCGTCACCTATCTACTCTACGATGATGCCCCCGTCGACGAACCAGGTACAGAAAACGCCTATCGGTCGGCACACTACTGGGTCGATGTGGAACCGGCCAACTGATACAGAGGGCATTGCGTAGCCGTCCTGTAACTAAGTGAACGACAGGAGACGTGGCACGTATGTGGCCCTGGGAGCACGCGTTGTTCGCGTATATCTTTTATTCGTTGTACGTTCGAGCTCGACACCGAGAGACCCCAGACGACTGGCCGGTGGTTGCACTGGTCGGAGGTTCACTGTTTCCCGATCTCATCGACAAGCCTCTCGCCTGGCAGTTCGACGTGTTTGAGAGCGGTTATGCCGTAGCCCACTCAGTGTTCGTAGCCGTCCCTATCGTTGGACTGATCTACGTCATCACGGGTCGAACGGGGCATCGGCGAAGTGGGATCGCATTCGGAATTGGCTATCTCCTTCATCTCGTGGGGGATGTCCTGCCGCGAACCGTGGCACGGGGCGAGTTGTATCTAGATCCGATCACCTGGCCGTACGGGAACCCGAGGCCCGATCACCACGAAAGCTTACTTACTGGATTCATAGATAATTTGTGGGAGTATCTCGCCCACTTTGCAACATTGGACATTACACCTGTTGTGGCTCTGCAGCTCGGAGTGGTGTTCATCGGAACCATACTCTGGATCATCGACGGGTTCCCCGGGCTTCGACTGTTCTGGCGAAAGCGACGGATTGAGTAGTTGACGCGCCCGGTGGTGGTCTGGTATTGATGAATCTCTCGAGGAGTACTCCAGCACGAAGATTGACGGTGTCACCTTCTACACGCGCACGATTGCCTCGGGGGCGACCCGCGATCCGTCCACCTGCACGTTCACATCCCCACCCACAGCAACGTACCCGAGGTCGCCCGTGATCTGGTATCGCCGTCGGCCTGCCGCTACAACACCCTCGGCCGATGACCCCGAGACACGCTTTCCGGCCCCGGGACCATCCCGGGGGCTTGCCGCGATCGATCCGTCCACGGTCACCTCGTAAGCGACCAGATCCCCAGTTCCGATGATCTCGAGTTCTCGTTCCGTCTCGGAAGCATTATCATTTGCGGCTGTCGTCCCGGTCACGCCCAAAGCAGCCACTGCCGCTGCGATCGCCGCACCTGCGCGCATGCAACCGCGCCGGCTAAACCCGACAAGCTTCTGTTTGCTGTTCGATACGTCTTTGTCAGCAGACCCTCTCGTTGGATCTTCTTCTTCCTCCAGCTTGCGTGCCATGCGAATTCGGATTCTAGAATCGGCGCAATAAGTGTTGCGATACTTATGTATTTTCATATGCGTGAAAGTTCATCAAGCAATCACACCGTAAAGTCCCAATATAGACATTCAACAGTGTTTTTAACAGCATTTTCAAAGTGCAAGATCAAATATATTACCTAAATCAGAGAGATCGTAATGACACCATTACGATCTTGTTTACTCACTGAAACCGCCCGCCGTGATGCCACCAGTGGTACCGAGATATCTTGCGAAACCGAGATGGATGAGTGCCACGAGAAGTTGTTCTGAGATTGCGTTTTCGTGCCAGGTGGTGGATACCATGGAAGCACGCACCGACCCTGGTCGGTGCGTTTGTCGATTACGAACGCCATAACTCTGACACACCCTTCGGATCTTGAATGATTTTCCCTGGACATCAACTCGACCCAGGCGACTGACCAGTTATGCCATGGACACATCAAATTAATATACAATCAACTAGGACTTTAATTTCCTTAAACTAATGGAGTGAAATTTATAAGCATCGGCTTGGAAGTCGCGGCTGTGACCGGTTCCCGGTTGGAGGGTTTAGAAACCGTGAATGAAATCAATTCTGATATATCCCAGCGGAGAACACACCCTGTTCGCCGTGGAGCTGGGTCGGCTGGATTCGAAACCCGACCTTCGGATGGTGAACACTCTGGGGTGGTAATATTGGACTCGTCTTTGCACGTTCTTACGGGCAAGCTGGGCGGAAGCGTTGCCTCACACGTTGCGGCGTTGGACACGGGGACGTCCTTGAAAGACCGGACGGATCGTCTGTATGGGCGTATCGCGCGGGCGAGCGAAGAGGCTCTGCAAAGCGGCGCTCCAAACCGATTCGAAGTGACCCTGGATGACCGCCGTTCCATTACCGGTGCGGCACTTCCGATGGGAAACTCCGTCGCGGTTCGGTTGAAAGAAGCTGATAGCGACTCGGCCCGGGCCTCGACGACAGATAGCGAGTATTCGAGCGTGTGTCTCCTAGATGCCACCGATCGGATCACCGCCATCGACGACGAACTGGTCGAGCTGAGTGGACAGACACGGGATCAACTTGTCGGCGCCCCGAAAACACAGCTGTTCGTCATCGACGCAGGAGCCGCCGCCGATGAAATCGGGGTGCGCACGGACGGGGGGGTACACGTGCCCATACAGGTCGAAGAAGTAGCACTGTCACATGGGAAACTCCTTCTCATCGAACCGAAGTGTTCACTGCTGGATCGCTGGAAACTGGAGCGTGCCCTCTTGCGCGCGGCTGAGGCCTTTGTGGACGCAGAACACTCAGAAACCGTTCTGTCGAAAATCCCGCCAGTCATCGAGGAGGTATGTTCACACGCACGGACGGTCGTATACTCGTTCGATGCGTCGACAACAACACTTGAACCAGTAGCGGGTGATATTGAGGACGCGTTACCCCGAAATCCGGGCTGTGAGACCTGGATGGCATTTGTCGCGGCTCAAGCCGAGAATAGTGAAACCGGTGGACGACGTGAGCTTGGAACCCCCGGGGCTGCATTGGTAACGCCCCAACGGAGCGAGATAGGTTGGAGCATATCGTCGGGGCGTTCGGATCCGCGAGAGGAAGTCCCACCACCGGAGATCATATTCGCCTCGCTTGCGGATCGAGGCCTCGCCCGGATTACCATCGATCGGAATGCTCCCTCTCAACTCGATCTAGCATTCGTCGAGCGACTTTTGACATATGCGGTTTCCGCTCTCGAACGGATCGAAATGACGGGGAAACTCGATCGACAACGAGATCGTCTCGCGGTTCGACGGGAGGAAATCACTCGGTCCCGGAAGCGATCGGCCGTGCTAAATCAGGTGGCGGGCAAACTCGACGATGCCCGCACGGTCAGTGAAGCGACCGAGGCTGCCTGTACCCAGATCGCTGAACTCGCGGAGGTGGCTTTCGCGTGGATGGGTGACGCTGATAAAAACACCGACCTTGTTCACCGGATTGCACAGTCTGGCGAGGATCGAGGATATCTCGACTGGATCGCTGCGACACAAGCAGACGAATCAATAGCCACGGTGGAGCCAACTGCGCGCGCGATAAAGCATCGGGAACTGGTTTGCGAGTGTGAGTTATCTGATGCCGGCGAACGTGAGCCCTGGCGACAACAATGTTTAATGAAGGGGTTCCAGGCCGTCGTGAGTGTCCCCGTTGCTCATCAACGTGTGCAATATGGCGCGCTCACGATATACGCTACCGAATCGGATGCGATTGGGGAGGAATTCGTCCAGATGCTAGAGACGATTGCCACGACAGTGGGAAACACCATTAATCGTGTGATTATGGAGCAGTCACTCCACGAAGAGGCGGACATTGAACTTTCGTTCAGCCTTTCCGATCCCGAGGCCTTGCTCTGTCGACTCGCAGCAAGGCTCGGAGATCCAGTTACCATCTCGAGCACCATCCCTCGGGACCGAAAATCAGCCGAGCTATATATACAGACGGCTGCAGGAGAACCAGCGGATATCGAGGCACTTCCCACGATCAAGGAAGTGCGCGAACCATCTGACAGCAACTGTGATCTGGTTGTGACCGTTTCGGAGCCACCAATTACCGGCTGCCTCGCGAATTTTGGAGCGCGGGTAAAGGAGATGCGTGCCGAGTGTGACAGGATTGACTCGATCGTGAACGTTCCTTCGGCAACGAACGTCCGGAGGCTCATGAATCGCCTCGGTGAGCACTATCGAAATGTGGAACTGAACGCCCGACGGCGGCAGAATCGCGGATCAAGATCCTCACGAGCGCCGGTGATTGACGACCTCACCGAGAGGCAACGGGAGGTGGCCCGGGAGGCATATCGGCTGGGCTACTTCGAATGGCCACGCGAGAAGACGGGCGAAGAGGTCGCAAACGCGTTGGATATCACCCAGCCAACGTTCAACCGTCACTTGCGCATCACCGAACAGGCGATATTCGCGGAACTCTTCTCCGACTAAATCGACCGTCTCAACGGATGCTTTCTATTTCGAGTCCGGGCATTCATTAGTAATTAGACGTGCCCCGGTGGAGCGTGAGTAGGAAACGCCCCGATCGTGCCATAGACGTTGTCAGGCCAGAGTTGGTAGCGATTCCCAGGGCTACACACGTAGTGTTACGATTTCATTTACCGCTATTATGGTTGCCATAACCGACATGGCAGTAGGGCATATACCTGGAATTGGGTACGCATGACCCGCACTGCTGGCACCACCATTTGCTGGGATATCGTTTCGTCGGTCGCCGACGCAAAAGGAGTCGATCCTGTCGAGTTGGAGGGACGATTAGGAGACTTGTTCGACGTAGAAGCGCTGCAGCGAACCGTCGATTGCGCGAGACGCGCCGACGGGATCGACTTATCGGTCGAGTTCGAACTCGAAAACTGCAATGTCTCCGTTACCCCTCATGCCGTCGAGGCCCAACGCCTCGATTGACGGCATCCCAACTTCAGTCGAACGAACCTTATTCTTCGACGTCGTTCTCCTCGGCCGCGAGCACGAGCGTTACCTCCTGATCCGCGCCTTCGATGGTGACTTCCTCCTCAGCCTCGCCGATGTCATCCTCATGCGCGCGAACAGTGTAGTCGCCATCCGGTAGCTCGACGGTCGCCATCCCATCCTGATCGGTTGTGACCTCTTCTTCGAGGGCATCCGCACCCATGTCATCATCAACTTCGATTGAGGCTCCCTCGACGGGATTGCCATCCTCGTCTTCGACCGTGATGGAGAGTTCATATTCCTCCACATCGTCAGGATCCTCATCGTCGGGATCAACGTCATTTTCTTCGTCGTCCGGTTCGACCTCATCATCGTCCGGCTCGTCGTCCGGCTCGACCTCGTCGTCATCGTCCGGTTCGATGGCGTCGTCATCGTCCGGCTCGTCGTCCGGCTCGACCTCGTCGTCATCGTCCGGTTCGATGGCGTCGTCATCATCCGGCTCGTCGTCCGGTTCGATCGCGTCGTCATCATCCGGCTCGTCGTCCGGTTCGATCGCGTCGTCATCGTCTGTATCATCGACTGGGTCGAGATCGTCGGTATCGTCGTCCGTACAGCCGGCCAGGCTCGTGAGGCCCGCCAAGCCAAGAACGGTTACGAACCGCCGCCGGTTAATATGCTCTCTCATTGTGCTGCGAGCGACGGTTGCCCTGGGGTGACTGTTGGTATTTTTATCATATCCGACATTTATTGAGGATCAAGACGACCGGTTGGCCGGGGGGTATTGTCGTTCGCGACTGATTTGGTGACTGTGCCTTCCCGGAGAGGCAGCATTCCTTGTCAATGCGGTTTAACCCGGGCGAAACCCGTGCAACGGTTCGAAACCATCGGGATGGACTCGCAGGCTTATGGCCGTCCCAGTCCTCCAGAATACCGTGTCATCCCAGATTACGATCGACGGCGGTCGTCCCCCCGCAATCCAGGGCTCGTCCGCCGAGAACGACGGTTCGGAGCGTGGCTTGTCAATCGACGAAGTCTGTCACCTACTCCAAAACGAGCGACGGCGCAACGTCCTCGAGTATCTCCGTCGGACGGAAGATCAAGTCGAGATGCGGGAGATTGCAGAAGAGGTGGCTGCGGAGGAGAACGATACGAGTGTCGACCAGCTGCATCACGACGACAGAAAGCGTGTGTATATCGCGTTATACCAGGTCCATCTGCCGAAGATGGACGACTCTGGGATAATCGAGTACGACCAGGACAGAGGTACGGTGCGGAAAACCGCGGCCGCAAATCAGGTGTATCGGGCCATGGACGCCGTTAATGGGAAGGAGCCGGAACCAAGCGCCAACGACTGGGAACGCCCCGGACTAAACTGGCCGCTGGTGAGTGTTGCCGTAGTTTCCGGGGTCGTTGTTGCCTTGGTTGCGGGTCTCAGCCTTGGCCTCTATGAGCTGGTCCTCGCGGTTCTCATCGCTTCAGCACTCTATGTCGTTTCCAAACCTAGACGGAGCTATCGGTGGATCACAACCATTATAGCCGGCAATTCCACCAATCGGGATCCCATATCGTGACAAATTACATTACCTTTTTCTCGTGAATTAAATATAAGCCGTTCATTCGACTAGAAGCGGTCATGGGGCGGATGCGACCTCTGTTAAGCGATTGCAACAGAGGTTGCTGGGTCTCTAGATCGCGTGAGACGCGGTGGTTGGTATGCGTGTTGGGCGTCGTATTGCTAACACTCGGGTTGCTGGCTACAGTACCGCTGAGTGGGATGGCCAATGAACTCCCGACAAATGGCGCGTTGGAGGAGCAACCGCCCGGGAACCAGACGACCGTTTCAACAGCAAACATCAGCCACATTGAACACGGCGGACTTGGTATCATCCGTGAGGACGTCAATACTACGTACCTGTTCGAAGGGGAGCCCTTTTGGATCGAGGTAATGTACGAAACCGGGGGGGACCTCACCAATGCGACTGTTTGCGTGGAAGTCTCCCCAGAGGAAGACTCGACGGCAGATGATGCCGAAACCGACGAACTCAGCCCGGCCACAACATGTTCGCCTGCTCGGACGATCGAAAATTCGACACATGCACTGGAACGGCTCGATTATGACGAATGGGGTGGCGAGTGGTCGGGAGAAACCAACACAACGATATCGATCATCAGTGAAGTGGATGGAAACGAAACGATTCACGATACGCGGACGTACTTCCTCGTGGTCCTCGATCCCGATGAGGATCTCTCGGGGAGCGGGCTGTCTAACGCGGAGGAACTTCGTGAAGGGACCGACTTCACCCGTGCCGATACTGCCCAGAGTGGATTGATCGACGGCGATGAAGTAACCACGTACGGAACCGACCCGCTGGCACGGGACACCTCAGGGAATGGTATTTCCGATGGTCTCGAGGTGCTCTTGGGGACGGACCCCACGAATCCGTTCACACCGCACGTCTTCGTGGTCGCGTTTGCTGTCCTCGTGGCCGGGGGGTTCGCCGGTGCAGCGATTTATTTGATGCCAAAGCGACTCGACCAGGTCGAGCAGGTGGATCGGCCCGCAGGACAATTGGGGAATGGTACCTTCGAAACCCCGACGAACGGGGCCACTACGGTCGTCACCGATCGAGGTCACGTACTCGAGTTGTTGCACACCAACGAGGGGCAGATCAAACAACAGCACATTGTAAAGGAGACGGAGTGGTCGAAGTCCAAGGTCAGCCGACTGTTGGCACAGATGGAGGAAGAAGGAACAATCAACAGAGTCCGGATCGGTCGCGAGAATGTCGTTATGCTGACTAATGATGAGGAAACAGGCTCGAACCAACAAGAAATCGAGCTTTGAGCGAGAACTCCACTGGTGACCGTCCATGAACACTAAGGCACATCCCAACAATGAAGAACATAGACCGGTCAACGATTGCACTGATCCTCGGTATCGCAGCGTTTGCGGTGGTCCTCGCAGCTGGATTGGTCGCCCTCGGGATGGTAAGCGACTCAGGTGGAAACGCGAGCGAGGAATACCCGTATGCAGCCTTTACGTTCACCGAAACCAACGTCACGATTCACACACCAAACGAATCATCATACGCGCGAGCCCTTGTCGTGGAGCACCGAGCCGGAATGGAGCTACCCCAAGACCAGGTGTATCTCCAGGTGAACGGAGAGCGTGCCTGGGATATCGAAGAACATGAGGGTGGGGGGAGTCGAACCGTCGCGACATGGAATCGGTCCGGCGACATCGTTACCATGGAATCGGCCCGAATCGTCGGATTTGGAGAGATCGAGGAGGGGGGCAACGTTGCCGTTGGGATGAACCGCAACGAGTTTCAGCTCCTCCAAGAAGGGGACGTGATCGAGGTGATGTGGGAAGAGCCCGGCGGTGAGCGACGGACTGTTCTTCAACGGTTCGAAGTCGAGAGCGAGTAATCGACCTCTACCGAACAGGCGCACCAGCCCGGGACATGGGCAAACGACTTCACCACATTATGCGCTATAGCACGACTGCTGCAAGTTCTGCGGCCCGTTCGTGTGTATAGCCGCGGATAATTCATTCATTCCTCTAAATATAAAACAGAGAGCGTGTTCCAACAGACCATTTGCAACGATTACAAACAATCTAACCATGCTTCTTATTGAAGTGAGTACCCGGTAGGATGGAAGTTCGAGCCAGTGGACGCGGTGGGATCCGTGCGTCGCCTCGGGGTGGCGAGGTTGGGAAACGGCAGGACGATGAAGGAGGCAAATTGGCGATTATCGAGACAATCGCCTCCCGGGTAGGACAAGATTCACCGGTCACGATCACGCTGTGGCTTCGGGGGGATGCATCTCCGTCGATTCAAGACCGCATCGATTGGGTGCTGGAACAGTTGCACCACGTAACGCACAGGACGCCTTCGACCGAGTTCAACGTGCGTGTCTGGGGATCCTACCTCCGACACCCCAACGAATTGGACGAGGACGATCCGGAGGTGCAACAGCGGTGGTCGGCGTATGAAGCATTCGAAGCGTGGTCCGCGGAAAACGGGTGTAGCCTCGAACCGGCATTTCGTCGGAGGATTGAGCAGTCATACTTCGCAAAAGAGTCGTGCGAGATGATCCGACTTCCGCACATTACACTGGCGGTACGGAGCGAGGGGAATATTATCGGCGTCGCTCCGAGCGTTGTCGACGGAACCCCGATAACCGTCCCCGAAGTGCTCACTCGACTCCAGGCGGTCCCGGAGTCGGGGGAGTGACACGAGAAGCTGTCGCACTGGGCCGCTGGCTGGCCCGCCCGATAGACCGGGACTGGCCTGACAATCCCCGGCCGTTAATGGTCCGGGGTCACTCGCCCCGCTGTCGGTGAACGGATGACCGCCTAGATCCGTTTCTGTACAAATTGTTGACCGTAGCGCCTGTGATCCCTCGCCATCGAGGGCGTCCACTGTCTCTCAACGCCGAGCGCGTCATAGGGCTGGGACTAGTGTCGGATCGAGAAGATCGATAAGTTGGACCACCGATTTATCGGACGCACAGACGTTGCCCAGGTTGGTGGAGTTTCGGGTCCAGACGGGGCCGGGGAACCGTTCACCACACAAGGGAACATAAGGCAGAGAATATACCGTGTAAAACAATGAATAACTAATGAACGAGAATCCAGTTAGTCAGTAGTATCATGTCCGGGATTAGGGGGCGGAGACAATGACGACAGGTTGTCAGCGGACGTCAGTTAATGTGATTCTTCGTGCACTGGCTGACGAGCAGCGTCGACATGTCATCGAGTGCCTCCGCAGCGCTGCCGAAGGGGTCGCTTCCCCCAACGAGATAGCCACGTACGTGTGTGACCAACACCCGAAATCCCGTGACCCGATGAAAGTGTCGAGCCGCCTACACCATTCAAGTTTTCCCGCGCTCGATGAGGCGGACCTGATCGAGTACGACGCCGATCGAGGTGTCGTGAGATACCGAGAGGTCCAGCTGGCCGAAGAAATTCTCGATTGTATCGAAGGCGAGAGACAGCATATGTGAGCTCCTCCCCGATTACGGCCACGCACCCCACCGCACGGTACCTCTAGATGGGGATACATGCTAGTTTTCACCCGGCCGGCATGATAAGCGCAATGGGGGACGCCACGCCACCGTATCACCCCTTGGACAGGTGATTCCCGTTATGCTGCCCGAGAGACCACAGCGGTTCGAGATGGAAGTCTCTAAACGGAGGGGCATCGGATCCGGTATCGACCGAGGAGATGGGCGGACCGGCCGCCTTCGAGCCTGTCAAACTCCACCGCGACTCCGCGTGATTATCCGAATGGTATCGAACCTGTGTTGAGTAGGTAGTATCGAATGCGCGCCCGTCCTCAACAGTGACATTCCCTCCTGGGAGAAAGACCCCACCCCTGGCAAACGTATAGCGGCCGCCCATTGACGGTAGAAAAGTCCTGCCTGCCCCGATCAGCCATCCACAGCAGGGAGGTCGTTTCCCTCCGACAACTGTCGCAGACGTTTCGTAACCGGGTCAAGGTGATCCCGACCGACCACGGCAACCACCTCTTGGTTCGAGAACATAGTCAACTGCGTGGCCATGTGATCCTCCCGCACCCGATCGATAATCACTGCCTCACGAGGTTGCGGCAGCAACTCGAGTACTGATCGCGCCTGCCCGAGTCGCCTTCGTTCGTCGGCGGCTTGGGTGGCAGGATCGTGGAGTCTACCGCGTTCCGGTTCTCTGCCCGTATCAGTCCGGCGCCGATTCCTCCCGCCAAGCGGGCCCAATGACGCCTCGAGGCGATACCCCAACGTCGTGCCAAACAGTCGACAGAGCCGACGAAGGGTCGCACTCACCGTCGATGCCGACGGTTGCTCGGCAAAAAGCGTGGAAATCAGGCGAGTTATGAACGAGCGAGAAGGTCCATCGATACCGATATGAGTGCTCCCCCGGGTGGCCTGGATGGCCGCGCTCATTTCCCCACCGGCCGTTGGGGGCGTTTGACTGGTGTTTGCCCATTGCCGATAGAGCGGGACAGCCAGTGGTGGGATCTCCAGGGCGACGACATCTGGCTCACGATCCATCACGATTCGCCGGGTACGGTACACACTCGCCGGATGATCGTGGACGACGCCCACCAGCGTGACCGAATACGAACCAGCGGCTACGCGACGGATGTGTTCATCGGTCACGCGCGGGTCCGATCCATCGACGCCCATGCCAGCGTATTAACCGTACCATAACCCTGCTCCCTCAGATTATTTAGGTATTTATCTTTGCTGACGTCCCTGTGTGCACCGAAATAATATTTGAAAAGTGAGGATTCTACGTTCGTTGGACCACCACGATAGGCCCGCCAAGAACGGATCTATCGCGAGGTGAGACGCCGCGCCTTATCAGCGGGAAAAGATTGTTGTGAGTACTTCGGTCGCCCGCTCAGTGACTTAACCGCACTTCGTCGTCAGTCACCGTCTCTATGTGGCTTTCCTCGAGTAGGTAATCGTCGTCATCGGTGTCCATCCAACCGAGACGGGATTTGATACTGTCCGCGAGACCCGGATCCGGATCGACGCGGATGTGGCCGTGATCGACGGCCGATACCATACCGATCTGTTCGCCGTCTCTGTTGACGACCTTCTTGCCGACGTCGTCTTGGGTGAGTGTTGGCATTGTTGACCTCGTCACACCAAATCCTCGAGAGAGCCATTGTAACGATCATACTACCAAATCCGCCCCAATATCGTGGCCGTCTCTCCACGCAGCCCGTCGCAAGAACGCGACAACCGAGGGCAACTGCTCCAAGTGTCGACCCTCCGAGTGAACCTCATTCGTGCAAGGTGTGGTAACCTTAAACATTGATTCCGGGTGATGTACACGGGAAACGCCCGGGAGGAGATCAGTCCATCACCATCTCTCGACACTTCGCCATTGTACTGAACAGCCGGTAGCGGCCTGCCATCAGTGATCTCCTGAGTTCACATTGTTCGCCGGTCATCCACATCGACGCAAGAAGCCACTCTCCTTGAGGGTGGGACGTCCAAATTCAGTCAGGTGCGTGAATTTCGTGGGACGACTGGGGGCTCGGTCAAGCCAACAACAGGGACCTTGGACGGCCCACCGACGGCAGAACGTTTCTGATTTCGTCGGTTCTGGCTTGATTGGAATTGTCCTTTTCGACGACCAGTTCAGCCTTTTCAAATTGGCGTGAAGCGTGGCTATGTTTCGACCGATCAGCGCACGAACGCCTCCACCGATGGTGTGGAGTCGAAACGTACCGTACCGTTCAATCTGAGGTGCCGCGAGAAGAAGGAACGATCGAAGAGGTGGTAACATCCGCCGATTCATCACCAAGCGAGAAGAGTTGAAGAGTGTCGTCCCCCGAGATGATGACACAGTATCCTTCGTATTCAAATGAGACGCTGACTGCGGCAGCCGGCGGTGATCGGGCAGACCGTATCAATTCGTCGAGAAATTCCGGATCAATGGCATCGAAGAGCGGGGCGAGTTCAGTCGGATCGACTTCCTTATCTCGCGCGATGGCATGTAAAATCCGTTCACTCGGTAATCGGGTGCTACGACGGGTGGACCGACTGTGTTCACCAGTCATAACAACATGTAATGTAATGCGATTTTCGGACATGCATTCGTCCGGGCGGGCCACCTCGTCGAAGTTGGTACCGACTGCACGGCTGATTGGTGCGTATCATCGTGAATATAGTCCGTATAGACCCGAACGGTGCGGATGATATAGTGATGACGTGGTCGTGATACCACTATTTATAGGGAATTCGGGAAAAACTCGCTCTCCACCGACACATTTGCGAACAGTTTCGGCCCGTGCAGCCGAGTAAGAAGTTGACACCCACCCCCACGTACACGGGGAGGAATCCTGAGCGTTGGAGATTTCAGGTTTGAAGTCTCACCGAGCATCCACTTCGTTGCGAATCCGTGGGGCCGCTCGCGGACTCTGACAGGTGAGACTGCTGGGAGTGCCAAGCCTCCGGGTACTCCTATCCTCGGTCGTATTCGGACTCCCAGAATTTTTTGTGCCTCGGGGAGTCCGGCAAACTGCGACGGACTCGGAGTTGCGTTTTATGGTGTTTATAGCAGTCAACTCCAGACCGACTCTGTGAGAATCGGGCGGTCATCGGCTGGTTCCGATTACTGTCTCATGGCTCGGGGCGAACAGGTCGCCATCGCAGGTCTGGCGGGAATCGCTCCATTCCACACGGATTCGTTCACCTACATAGAGTT
Source organism: Halobacteriales archaeon (assembly GCA_007118975.1). Taxonomy (GTDB): domain Archaea; phylum Halobacteriota; class Halobacteria; order Halobacteriales; family SKNY01; genus SKNY01. The sequence goes on from SKQO01000060.1 coordinate 71,370, forward strand.
TCCCGTCACTTCAACGTAGGGATTGGGAAATCTCAGACCGGATATCGAACGTGGATTGAATCACTGTTGTCGGATTCATCCTGCGGCTAAACCCGCAGGTATGCACCTCATTACTGTAGAATCCGACGGTTGCTAAAGAATTCGTGTTACTGACCCACACGACTGCCCGTAGCATCGGGTAAAACGCATCACCTCGAAAACGTATCATGACCGGATGAGGTCGGCATCCGCCAGCGAACGAACTCATCCAACGATTTCACGACGAGCTCACTCTTTCTCATGACTCCTCGTGAACGAGCGTGTTTGCGAGTAGATTACGGTGACCACGTCGGAGCCGGGTGGACAGCGCATTTCGCGACAGTTCGAGTTGGTCGGCCAGTTCCGTCAGATTTGTCTTGCGAGGAACCGCGAAATACCCTGCATGGAACGCGGCCTCGAGAGCTTCCTGCTGTGCCTCCGTGACGCCATACGAACCGCGTGATTCCGCATTTTCTGGAGAATACAACCGACGAGTGTCGAATCGAATGCCGTGCTTGCGCGTGTAGTCGTGAAACGCTGAAAGCGCTTCATGATTCGGGAAGAGCACCGTTACCATCCAATCTCCCGGGTTCTCTACCGTTGCTTCCAGAACGGTCCCATCGACGTGACGAACCGCGGCGATGAAATCAGGGACTTCCATGTGCCACTGGATGTTATAAAACCGTTCTTCTTCCTCAGAGAGGTCGGCATCTTCGTTGACATCCTGGTTCTCCAATCGCTCGACGCTTCCGACGGACCCGTTTTGCCGAATTTCCCGCTCGAAATCGTCGAGATCCTCACCGGCTGCCCAGAAATACGGCGTGATAAAATCCTTTGAGCTCACCACCCTGGTGATCTCCACGCGGATGTCCTCGACGGCCGACAGGCAGTTTTTCAGCAGAAATCCTTCCAAGGGGACGGAAAATTCGCCTAATGCACTCATATCCGTGTAATATGATACTGTACATGCTACATCCCCATTGATCTGTGGGTCCGATCATCGATCGTGCGCGAGAACACTGATATGCGGTGCCGGTGAGCCGCTCCCCAGTGGCCGAGGCCCGTCCACGGCAATTGTGCTACAATTCGTCCAGAAAAAGCAGGCACCAAGAGGGTCAGGCTGACAATCACTTCACCATGCAGCCCTGTTGAAACGTTCTCGTAAAGCGAGCTCAAATCCACGCTCGAGACGATTCATCGCTCTTCACCACTCGATGATGTCTACACCCGCAGTTCAATAGACCTTTATTCACTGGATAACGCACTAATATAATAGGAATCATGAACAGCAACGGGCAACCAACCGGACAGTCGAGTGTCCCAACGGCGGCACCGGAAGGTGCCCCTCGCTACGTCGTCTATCACGATTTCGACGGACCATCCGAGCTTACCACGACGCTGGTCCATGCCATCTCCGACGTCACCGGAATCAACGTCAGCGAGACCGAATTCACCCTCAGCGACTTTGTCAATGCGGATGCCCTGAACCAGCTTTTCCGCCCGAAGCCGGACGGGACACTTCGTGCGAGCGGGCGCTATCAGTGCACCATCTGGGGTTGTGAAGTCAATGTCTTCAGCGACGGACAGATCACGATTCAACCTCCAACCGAACGGCAGATCGCAGTTGGCAGTCGCTGATCGAATGATCCAGATGTCGGAGCGGAAGGATTTCACGATGATATGGGCCGACGATCACGTTGTAGATTGAACATAACTAATCGGCTATCATCGGATGTTCCCAGCGGTGATACGATGCAAGTAGTTTGCTTAGACGGTACCGTAATCCACTGTGACAAGTTTCGCGCAATCGACGCGGGCGTGTTGACATTCGAGGGGGCGGCCGGAGGTGAAGACGAGGAGGAAGCAATCGGGTTTGTTCCACACGAAGAACTCCGGTACGTCCTTCCAGAGGATGTCCAGCCCGGCACCCCTGTAGGTGCTCAACAGCAAGCAACCCCTGCGCCACAAGGGACTGGTCAATGGGTACAAGGCCAGCCAGCACAGCAACAAGAACACCAACAACCGCAATCCTGAATCGGGAGACTTCCTACGGAGACACGGAGGATCCGAGTCCAGGAGCATCCTCAAGCTGACGGTACAGTGGGAATCAGTGGGAAACCCGCTCGGAATCAGTTCCCGGGCGACCGGGGGCGGCGGGGTCGGCGAGCTCGGAGTGAAACACGTTCACACCTGGGATGTCGGGGAGTGCGACGGTTGCGAAACGGGTGGGCGAGCGGGGAAGAACTTCCGGGTACGTGTCGAACTTGAGTATTTTTGTCCGAATGTGGGTTCTCATCGGGTGAATTTCGTGGTTCGCGGGGGTTAGAACGTTTATCCGGGGAGCGTGGAGCGCGTGGCTGCCTGGATTTTCGTTGTGTCCTGATCGGATGGACGCGCCACCCGGCAGGGATCGCCTCCCCGAATACCGAAAAGGGGCCCCCAAGTTCGTCTCGCCTCGAACGTGCGCGTCGAAGATTTTCGCGTGAACTCCGAAGCGGTCGTTCCACGTGCCTTCGCTCCTCGTAGCGATTGAGCATCACGTCCCGAGTCACGTGCCATCCACCTGGTTAAGATCATCCAATACCCAAGAATACCGGAGAGATTGGGGCGGAATCGCCCCCAATCCGAACGGTCTCGATCATTGATCGGTCAGGTGGGCGACTCGGACGCCGGAACTCTCGTACTCCGATACATTCGTCCTAACTAACCGAACACATAGTCTGCTCTGGAGCATGCGCGACGAGCACGCGAACAGGCAGCTAAAATTCAAAGTGGAGCGTATGCAATGGCGTTATTTCACCTGGGTGCGAACGGGGTGGCCTTGCGGGTACCAGAGAAGCAGGCACGGAGAACACCTCTATCAGCCCGACCAGCCAAATCCGTTGTAATCTCGCCATGCAATCCGCTTTCTCGAGGGCGCAGGAAATGGAGCAAGTCAGATGCACATATTGTGGCTATGTGATCCCGAACACGGTTCCCCCCATCGACACGGGTACCGGGCAGTGCTGTTCCCGCGGATGTGCGTCCGCGTTGGAGGCGGGGGAGCAGCCGTTTTCATCGCAGCTCGCGTTCAAACGCCGGCCCATCGGCGTTAAGCTCTTCTCCCGTGCACTTCCCGCTGGAATCCCGAGTTACGCCACAATTCTGGCCATCGGTGAGCAGGGTACCCGTCTGGAAGGTTTGTTACTCGAGATAATCTGGCGAGCGCTTGAACGCGGAGAACCCGCCGTCATCGCACCGGTCGACAACCCCGCGACGGCTATGATAGATGCATTCCTTGCGCACGGGTGGAACGTACTTCCGTATCTCGACCGAGAACAATTTCGTATTATTGACATGTATACCGGGAGACTAAAAGACCGGCAGATGTACGAGCGGCGAAATGACGAATGGAGCAAATTCTTGCTCTCCTCTTTTGGAGATGCAATCGTCCAGTCCCGGGAACCAAGCGACCTCCATACCCTGGTGAACCACCTCGATCAAAGTTGCGAGCGATTAGGAATCACGCAGGCTGGCGTGGTCCTGATCGACGATCTCACCGAGTTGGCATCATGGTCGCCTGATATCCAGGCGATCAACTTTCTCAAGGAGATTCGAGGGGTCGTCAGCAAGGCGCGAGATGTGCCACTGTTTGCGGGGGCAAGCCGAGGGAGCGAGGACATCTACCCGACAAACTACCCCAGAACGCATGAGTATCTGTTTGACGGAATCATCGAGCTCGAACTGAATGATTCGCTGATCGATGGGGAGCGGATTAAACGGGCCTCGGTCCGCAAGATGGATGACGTCCCGGTACACGCCGGGTGGTACCCGTACGAATTCAACCCAAACGTCGGCTTCGTCCCAATCGACCCGTTTATCCAGTAGCTCACCAATTACCAGGATCAAAGGATCGAAAATTGCGATCCGATAGGGTTCCGCCGGGTGAAACAAGGATCCAGCGGCCGGGGTGAGCAAAGCCGCTGGGGAGGATGGCCGCGGGATCGTTGGGGGTATGTACCGCAACCGACCAGCACGTGGTCCGGGGTGCGAACAGCGTCGTGGGATTGCGGTACGAGTACTGATCCCCCCTGTGATGTACTTGTAATATACTCCGTAACGCCAGCGTCGGAAGGAATAAATTTAGCATTCCTCCTCATCAAACGGAAGGTACGCCAACTCGACCGGAACGCCTGACACCTACATATCTGGAGACCATCGATAACGGAGATCCCCACGGCACAGAACAATCACCGGCGGAGCTGGGTAACAGTTGATCGGCAAAATCGTCCCAGCCCGTTCGAACCACGACTGGAAACTTCGTATCCGGCGGTAAACCATACCCGAATCCGAACGTCCGAGAGTCAACCGGATCGAATGCTTGGGCGAGACGGCCGGTTCGGGAGCGCACATATGACCTCCACCCGATTGACAAGGCACCCCGCAAGAGTAGTCAACTACGGCACATCCCCCAAGCACCCATCGTCTCATTGCAGCAGGATAGTCGAACCGCTGGGGCAAATCGGGAACCGGCTGGGTCGAGCACAGGCACGCGTGCCTCTATTCCCTGCAGAATCGCCGAGTTGTCGGCTCCTAACTAACCAATGAACGGCCCGAGAAAATAGCATGCATCCGGATCGAGCCTGGAAAATATCCGGTCCGCCAGCAGGACCCACGGAGAAAAGGCTCCGGGGGACAGGAGAAATTGCAGGCGGGACGATCGTCTCGCCAGACGGGACCATTGAACGCGGGATCGTTCGCTTCGAGGAAGGAGTGATTACCTCGGTAACACCGCATTCCGGGCCATTACCGGTGAATGCGCTAGATGTTCGCGATCGAGTGGTTATGCCGGGCCTCGTCGACCTCCACGGTGATGATCTCGAACAGCATCTTTCCCCGCGTACGAATGTCACGTTGGACCCACAGCTAGCGGGATCGACGGTCGATCGGACGAACCTCGCTGCGGGTATCACCACCAAATTCCATGCAATCGCTGTCGAGGAGAATGTCGAGGGCCTTCGGTCCCCACAACGGGCACGGGAACTCGCCGCCCTGATCGACAAGTCGTCGGATTATCTCGTCGATCACCGCATCCATCTGCGTTGCGAGCTTGGATGTGAACAGGTTGTGAGAGAACTGCTAGAGGAAGTTCCGGTCGAGCTGATCTCGATGATGAATCATGTACCCGGAGCGGGTCAGTTCGAGCAGATGGATACATTTCGGGACCACTACCTCGGTGACAAAGATCTCTCCCCGGATGCCGTCGAGTTACTTGTCGAGAAACGGCAGGCAAACACGAATGGACACCGCTGGAAGAGAGCACGAGAGCTCGCCAAGGACGCGGATGCGAGATGCATTCCGCTCGCATCACACGACGATGAGACCGGGGCGTGTGTTGATCGAGCGGCCACGATCGGAGCCCAGATTTGTGAATTTCCGTTGACGTTGGACGCTGCGCTTCGAGCTCGCGCGTTGGGGCTCACGACAGTGATGGGGGCACCGAATCTCGTTCAGGGAGCAAGTCAGTGGGGAAACCTGTCCGCCAGAGATGCCGTTTCGGCGGATGCGGTAGACGTCATCTGCGCGGATTACCATCCGCCCTCGATGCTCATGGCTGCGTTCGTCGAGACTGGGGAGTCACTCAGTCAACGGGTTGCCAGAGTGACGAAGAAGCCAGCCGATGCTGCAGGGCTTCTCCGTCGGGGACGAATCGAACCCGGGGCGCAGGCAGACATCTTGGTGGTCGACCCGAAGCCAATCCCGACCGTCGACCGGGTAATCCTTGACGGACACGAAGTTCTCGCTGTCGGTGGATAAGGGCCACATTTGCCGGGATAAGCCACTGCCGCTGGAAGAAGCTGCTATGTATATCCATCGGAAATGATAGTGATTTATGCGGCGGTCGGATCAATCACATTCCAGGATCGTTTCGACAGATGACGAGCACACCCAGAAATCGTTTGCGGGGTATGCGATGAGAAACGGGAACTCGCTGTCCAAGGAGGAACGAGTCACGATTGAATCAAACCGATCATTTGTTGTCGCGATAATCGAAGCAGTCGCTAAAGCCAGTGCGGCTTCCGTAGAGGATCTTCCACCGATCAACAACACCATCGACGCCGATTGCCTCGAAAACCTATTCAAAACCACGCGAGACCCAGATCTACAGGTCCAGTTTACGTACTGTGGGTATTTGGTGACTGTGCGAACCACGGAGGTGTACCTCCAACAGGAGCCACACCGAGAACTGTAATTCTGCTGGCTCCAGGCCCGCGGAACCGAGTGGCGTCACGGGACAGACTTCTTGTCAAGACGACACCACTAATTGACGTCAACGTCGCCCGGCCACGATCGTCACTCTATGTTTGGTTCGGCCTGGGTGTTTCGGACCATGACCGCAGAGGAGCTACCGACGGATCAACTCCTGTCTTTTACCCATTTCTAGCCGACTAACTCGATAGATTACCGCGATGCTTACTGTAAGCAGGTATATCTATCTCATCGACTCGTTCAGCGAACAGTTGAACCAGTTCGGGGATGGTGCTTTCGTCTCTGGGCGAGAATTGAATCAACGGACGACTCAGTCGCGTCAATAGAACTGGTCCGATTCTGAAGCACCGCGATTCGAGCGCGTGTCCCGATCAACTTGCTATCGACAGTGACGGTGGTGTACCCGCGGGTGGCATTGACCGCCAATTCGACCTTGATACAGTGAGTTGTGCGCCAAATTCGTTGACAGACGGAGACCGACCGAATGTAAAAGTGAAAGACAGGATTCAATTCGTGAGTTTCCTTGTTGTCCCTTTCGGATACGATGTTCTACCCATCGGCGCCCTTCGCCCAACGACGGTAATTTTATAGCCGACTGGGACTATTTTTTGATGGGACCAGGGTCGTACTGATCATATCCCAGCTTGTGTGCCAGCAACTGCGGGTTGTGCGTGCCTGGTCCCGCTTTTTCACGTGGATGCGTGAACAGTCACCTCTTGGGGGGACTCTGTGGTGCCTACCAGGCTACGGGGCCGAGCCAGACATCTGACTCCAATATCCCCACGGGGACGTGAGTACCCGCCTTGAACCGATCGGTTGGGTGTCGCGTACATGTACATACGCCACGAGGAACGGCCGCAAGGCGGGTTATCTCCCTCCAAACCGAGAATGTTAGTGATGCGCGCGCCAACGTTCATTACGAAGATCGTGCACGAATACATTGGCCACACGCGAGATGGCGATCGACAGTTACCGACGGCTAGACACCCATTGAGGGCCGAAGCACCGCTGGCGAGCGGCCGTGGTTTGCCGATGTGATAATAGTCAAGAGCGAGCCACGGGAATTTGGCCGGGAACGATCCGAGAAATATCCCGTTAAAGCGAGTGTTATGACAGCCATACTCAACGAATGGGTATACGGGGACGACGTCCTATCCTGGCGAATAACATCCCATATCTGAAATTAACGATGATTCCGCGCTGGTAACGAAGCCATAACCCATCGTTACCGGGAGATTACTTATGGGAATTAAGGGATGTCTATTCTCCGATGAGCGCGCGTGGTGCGGGGTCGCCGGCAACTGGTAGTGCCCCAACTGATTCTGAGGCCGCGGATGGCGAATCGTTATCAAATATCGAGGAGATCGGCCAGCGGGCCAGGGAGAATGGGGCGGATCTCCACAAGGACGAAGTGTTCGAATTATTGAAAAACCCGCGGCGACGGATGGTGATCAGGTACCTGAAGGAAAACGGTGAGGATGGCGGTACGCTATCAGATATCGCCGAGCACATCGCCTCGGTAGAGAACGACATCCCTGTCAGTCAACTTTCTTCTGACCAGCGAAAACGCGTATACATCGGGCTGTACCAGTGTCACCTCCCGAAGATGGATAAATTCGGCGTGATCGAGTACGACAAAAATCGAGGGACGGTCCAACTTCAAGACTCAGTCGCACAACTCGAGGAATATATGGACACGCCAACGGACGAATCCCGTGATTACACCCATCTTTCTTTGGGTACCGCGGTGTTCGTGAGCGCGATTGTCCTGCTGGGTGTCCTCGAAGTCGGGTTGTTCTCTCAGGTTCCTGCCCTCGCCTGGGCAGTCGTTAGCATCGGGGGAGTTTTCGGCGTCGCACTACTCCAGTTACTCTCTAACTAGGAATATCGCGTTACTGCTCAGCCGTCGATGATCGATTCAGGTAACGTGTGCTCTGCCTTTCGTCTGGTCGATAGATAGTAATGCACCACCGTAAGCAAGAGCAATGCACCAGCCAAGACGAGGGCCACAACGATCGGAGAGATCGGGAGGACACCCATCTCTATAGTGACCACCGTCACGATCGCTGCCAAGCCGAGGAGGGCGTACACGAGGGGCCAGCGCTTGTTATCATTGGATTCCGTGCCGAGCACGCGACCAATGGCACCCACGTCACCGGTGAGCTCAACGCGGCGTTCCTCCTGGTGGTAGTGGATCAACCCCGCTTCTTCCAATTTCGGGACGTGTGTCTGATAGAGTGAAATGTACAGCCGCTTGACCACGTCTTCGTCGATCGGCTCCTCCACCTCTGCCGTCGCAACGTCACGCGCGAGATCGCGAAGATCCGCTGCCCCGCCGCGGCGGTGTAAGTGGTATAATAGCTGTCGACGTCGCGAGCTGCTCAGAATCTCGAAGATCTGATCCTTGTCGACCTCGCTTGACGAACTCATCGCTCACATCCCGCGTGTTCCCGTCGTCGTCTAGCAGCGCCGCGGCACGCCATGAGAAATTTATCGCGTCCAGTACACATTTGTTACCAGCGTCTTAATAACCGATTAGTCATCGGGTGAAACCTGACTAAGGAACCGATAATCGACTTCCACGGCCCAGCGGATAACGACGACGGGAGCCGGCAACGACGGTCTCCGTCCACACAGAAGAAATCGCGGAGAGTACCCACATCGACTATCTCCGGGTGTCTAGTGAACTTCGAGTAGATCGCACCGTGTACTAGCGGCGCGGGACATATCTTGTATCGACTGAGACCTCTGTCATGTTCCCGGCCTCCAGAACGGAGGCTAACTCACGGACTAAAAACCGTGCGCCCCGAACCCGGAAGAATCACAAAACCGATAATTGGATCGTCTGGCTTAATCCAACTGGCGTGGTTCGGTAGATTGTCGCGTTGTGGACGTTTTGTATGTTGCATAGGGGCTCCCGGAAGCGTCTGTGACGTTTCAGCGGGGAGATGTTTCCTCCGTCGATCCCGGGTGGAGTGTGTCAAATCGGTAAGGATGTCGCGATACGTCAATCAAACCGATAGACTGGAGCGTCTCTCCAAAAGATCGTCTACCTCGTTCAAAATGAACTGCAGAAGGGGATCTAACGCCGACTCAACAATCGGAACGAATCGTGAGGGGTTGCCGCCTGTCAGTACCTCTCGGAAGCTGACCGCCCGTCACTCCGGCATTCGTCGGAGAAAATGGATAAGTAGTGCCCCCGCACATTCCGTCTTCGTGGGCTACTGCGATTTCCCCACCAGGCGTTCTGTGGGGTTCGCCAGTTTCTCGGAGCACATCGGCGGGCCCAGAGGGAGCCGTTCGCCGCGTCCAGTGATGTGGCAGCTGTCGATAGCAATGCTTACCTTTGGGTTATCTGACCTGGTCTCCCCACCCGAGAAGAGGCCCGATCTGTGATTACCGATCGATCGTGTGATGCGAGGTGAAACCCCGTGCTCTCGAATAACAATCGGGTACCCCACTAAGTTTGTTTGTGCGTTAGCGGGTAGACGGACGCCGGTTAGCAAGGGATTACCAATGGCTCTATCCGTGTGACTGACACAGGTAATGACACGACCGACGGACGAATCAATCTCAGTAACACCCCGGGCGAAGCCGACGGGCGGGGACCTCCACGGGACACCGCTTGCGGAACTCCTCGACGTATTGGCGCACGAACGGTGCAGGCGAGCGATTTGTGTACTACGAAACGAGGGACGTCCGATGGCAATTAGCGAACTTGCGGAGTGGATTGTTGCCGCTGAGGCCGGGCGGGAAGTCACGTGTGTGGACCCAATCGAACGCCAGCACGTCACGAAGGCGCTCGAGGAAGTCCATCTCCCCGCATTAGCTGCTGTTGACTTGGTGATTTTCGACGACGAAAACGGCATCGTCCAACCAATAAACTCGATCCTTAAGTAGAAGCTATTCTCTCGCAGGAACCGGGACCGAGAGGCCGGGGAACCAACGGTTGCTCCTTCGGGGTTTCACTGCTCGTCGCGTGCAATTCCGTCGAAAACCGGTGAAAACTCGGACGAATGTTCCGTCTGATTGTGCAGCCCATAACTATCCACTATCCTGCCGATTAATTGGAGTATGGCTGTCATTGCCGCCCTGGGTATCGGTGGGACGCATTTTCAGTACGCTGCAGGGACGCCGGAAGGTGAACTATTGACCGAAACGTGGACCGAGCCGACGGAGGCTCGGCGGTTGGAACAACAGGTCACTGACGCAATCGTCCGGTTACAAGCGGAATGTAACGAGGACCTCTTCGCGGTTGCAGTCGCATCGAAAGGACTCGTCGACCCGAAGACTGGCACCATCGAACTGCTGGCAATCAATGGTGGCGATACGATCGAGAATGTCGAACTCGGTCGCGTTGTGGAAGACCGTTTCGATCTCCCTCTTTATCTCGAAAACGACTGTACTGCTGCCGTACTCGCCGAGTACCATTTTGGCGACGTTCAGGCCGACTCAGTGGTGCACATTACTATCGGCACGGGGATCGGAGCTGGCGTCATCGATCGTGGCGAGATTGTACGTGGTGAATCCAACTTCGCCGGTGAAGTTGGTGGGATTCGCGTTGGACCGATGGACGGGCTCGAATGGTGCGGGATCCCGGGCGCCTGGGAGGCATACTGCTCTGGACCCGGAATTTGCCATTATGTGAAAGACAGGTTGCGAACGGAAGCGCGAGAATCGAGATTACGTGACGTCGATGCTGACGCGCTGGACACGCCAATCATATTCGAAATGGCTGATCGGGGCGATCGAGTTGCGAACGAATACCTCGAGGAGATCTCACGGTTCAATGCGGCGGCCATCGCAACGGTTTCGAACCTGTATAACCCGGGGCTCATCACACTTGGTGGCGGCGTTGCCCTAAACAACGAGGCCCGGATCATATCGGGCATCACGCGCCATCTTGACGATTATTTAGTGGTCGAACCTCCCCTCATCGAAGCGACGGAGATCGACATGTTGGGGATATACGGCGCACTCGCTCGGGTCCACCACAAAACGGCGGCACCACCGGCGAGTATCTCCCAGCAACGCGTGTCGAGATAGGACTACGGAAAGACACCGACAGCCGAACATGTTTCGCTGACCGGTTTTGCCGTTGCAGCGGTTGCCCTATGTAGATCATGGCCCCAGCTAATGCCCCTCGACCGGCCGAGAGTCCATTTCACGTCATGGCGAAACCCATTGGAGCCAGCTGTAATCTCGAGTGCACATACTGTTATTATCTGGACAAATCCTCCCTCTACCCCGATCGCAACGACTTCAGAATGGACGAAGAGACTCTCGATCGGTTCGTCCGTTCCTACATCCGGGACAACCCGGCCTCGGTGGTCACATTTGCGTGGCAGGGCGGCGAACCGACACTTCGCGGAATCGAATTCTACCGGACGGCCGTCTCCCTCCAAGAGAAATACGCACCACCAGACACTCGGGTACAAAACACCTTCCAGACCAACGGAACATTACTCGATGACGAGTGGGGTGTGTTCCTGGCAGCCAATGACTTTCTTGTCGGGATCAGCATCGACGGCCCGGCAGAATTACACGACACGTTTCGGCAAACCCGCGGTGGCGGTGGAACCCACGAGCAAGTAATGGCAGGGCTGGACGTTCTTCAACGCCACAACGTGCCTCACAACGCGCTCTGTGTACTCAATACCGTGAACAGCCGCCACCCAGCGGCAGTATACGAGTTCTTTGCCGACCTTGGCATCGACTGGATCCAGTTCATCCCGCTCGTCGAACACCGGCCGGACAGCCAACCCATGGCGGTTCGGGATCCAGTCACACCGGGACACGATATTCCCAGATGGGTTCGGGAGGCGGGCGGTGCCGTCCGGGAGTCCGATAGTGACTTCGACGTCGTGGTTGAGGCCGCACGGAATGCGCCGGTCAGTCCGCGAAGCGTCGATCCAGTCGCCTACGGGGAATTCATGTGTCGGATTTTCGACCAGTGGGTCCGCGAAGACCTGGGCGAACGATCGGTCCGCCTGTTCGATCAGGCCATCGAACGTCGCCTCCAAAAAAGAAGCTCCCTCTGCGTGTTCTCGGAACAATGCGGCAGCCAAATGGCCATCGAACACAACGGCGACGTCTACGCCTGTGATCACTTCGTCGACCCCGCGTATCTACGGGGGAACATTCACGAGCGAGCGCTCGGTGAACTTGTGAACGCAGACGAGCAACAAACGTTCGGGGCGTTCAAACGGACCGGATTGCCGGCGCGCTGTGTCGAGTGCCCGGTACGGGAGTACTGTAACGGGGGGTGTCCGAAGAACTGGCATCTTGCGACGCCGGCGGGTGAGCTCGGACTCAACTACCTGTGTCCGGGCTATCGCCGACTGTTCACCTACCTGGAACCGTATCTTGATATCATCGAAGAGACCGTGGATCGAGGGCTCGCCCTTCAGCTGGCAAGCGAGGCTGTAGCCGTGCGGGACGGACACCATCGAGACGACCAATCTTGTCGAAATTAGCTTCGTTCGTGATCCAGCTTCATACGCGCGATAAGAGCCCTGGTTTTAGGATTGACCCTCGAGGACTCCATCCCATGGTTGTCCGGGAGGTATTGCCGCGAGACGCAATTCCGAGCATCGACGAGCCCCGGTTCGGTCGGTCGTTCGACGGGGACTCCAGTGACAAACTCATCGTGGTCGAAGGGGAGATTGTGCGCTCCTATCCCGTCCGGATCCTGCATTTCCATGAGATCGTGCACGACACACGGCAGGTGGGGGGGTGAGGAGCAAGCCATCACAGTAACCTGGTGTCCACTGTGCGGTAGCGCCGTCGTGTACGACCGTACGCTTACCAGGCGAATCGTGGAGTTCGGCGTCTCGGGGAAACTTGCCGACGACGATCTCGTCATGTACGACCGCCAGACCGAATCGGAGTGGAAGCAATCGACCGGTGTCTGTATGAACGGAGAGTTGGCTGGCGAGACGCTGTCGCCCCTACCGGCAGCCATGATCAGCTGGGAGTCATTCCAGTGCGAGTACACCGACGGAGAGGTACTACAGCCGGATTTCACACCAAGCGAGGCCGCAAGCGACGACGAACCCGCGCCGATTGAGTATGACCGAAACCCCTCCGAAACGCACCTCTCATCCGATGCGATCGGGTTAGATGGCCATCGTGGTACAAACGAGTCGCGAACTTGGCAGCGGACGGATCCATCCGAAAGAAGTCGTCCTCGGGATCGAGCTTATTGACGAGGCGGTCGGCTTCCGATGGCAGAGTGTCCGAGAGG
>SKQO01000100.1 GCA_007118975.1 Halobacteriales archaeon
ACACGGCAGATCCGGGGCGAGTCTACGACGAGGTGAAGAAGGTACTCGCCACGAAGGACATCAACAGCCAGTTCGCCCACGAGGCGACACTCGATGAACGATTCACGATCATCAACATCGCTCTCGGACTGGTTGCCGCTGCCGGCGGGATTCCCTTCACTATCGAACGCGCGTTACCTGGCGAGTCCGAATTCCACCTCGGAATCGACGTCACCCACCAGTACGACGAATCAGCGAACGGGAATCACATCCATCTCGCCGCCGCAACTACCGCGATCCACGCCGACGGAACCGTCCTTGGGTACACCACCTCCCGACCGCAGTCTGGAGAGAAGATCCCGCCGAAGGAACTCAAAGAGATCGTCAAGCAGTCGGTGATGGGGTTCCGGACCCGCTACGACCGGTACCCGAATCACATCACGATTCACCGAGATGGTTTCGCCAACGAAGACCTCAGCGATGTCGAGAAATTCCTCACAGAACTTGATGTTGCCTACGACGTTGTTGAGATCCGGAAGCAGGCTCCAGCCCGTGTCCTAAATTACAGCGGCGCTCACTTCGACACGCCACAGAAAGCGACCGCAGCCATCTACGAGGACCTCCCCAAAGCCATTGTAGCCACCTTCGGCGAACCCGAAACTCTTGCCAGCAGAGAAAGTACCGGACTCCCTCAACCCATCACCGTCGAACGTGTCTACGGTGAGACGCCCATCGAGACGTTAGCCGCGCAAACGTACCTCCTGTCACAAGCACACATAGGCGCATCAAACGCCACCGCCCGGCTTCCGATCACGACGATGTACGCGGATCTGGCAAGCGCCGCTGCCGCTCGTCAACACCTTCCCCCAACGAACAAACTCCGAGCCAAAATCGGCTTCATCTAATCGACACCCACCATGGCAGGACACACCGATTGGACCTCGGACGATGATACGCCCCTGGAGTTACTGGCACTCCCTGCGTCTACCCTTGACCGCGTGTCACAGCCTACGGTCCGTGACGCCGTGCAGTACTTCACTCCTGCCCTCATCACAATCCCTGGAGCCAGAACCCCGACCGCGTATGCGACCGCCCGGGACGCTGCACCTGATCTCCCTGTCTTGCACCCGCAACTTGGCCGCGCCGGTGACCGTGTCCACCATTACCGGTATTCTTCAGACACGGGCGTTCACGAAGCACCTGACGCAGCTCCACCGTCCGAGATAATAGACATTCTCGCCGTCCAAACCGGGGATATTCTCCAACGACTTCAGCGCCAACTATCATCTGGTGAACGGCAGACTGGCTCCGAGGCAGCGACCTTCCTTTTCGTCCCCCGACTTACTGTCGAGTGGGATACGACGACGCTCTCCACGACCCTCCCACACGCCGAGCAGTTAGCGGCGATCAGCGCTACCCTGCCCGAACCAGTCACCATCCTCGCCGGCGGCCAACCAGCAGAATATTACCACGAGTGGGAACTTCAGCACAACCACTCGTCAGTCCGAGTCCCAATCGCTGGACTTGGCGCAACGGAGCACCGCGGCGCAATGTTTGCACAGTACACCTGCACGCCCCACGGGACCATCGCAGCAGAAGCTGTCGACGCCGACCAGTTCGGCCTCAGTGCGCTGAACGGCGTCGGTCAGTCTACTGCCAAGCGACTCCGCAAACACGGATGTCAAACAACGAGCGATATCCAGAATCTCGCCGTCAGCACCCTCACCGACCTACCCGGGATCGGGCAGACGACCGCCGAGAAGATCCACGCCCACGCCGACGTCATCGACTCAGGCGAACCAATCGTCCTCACAAACAAGATGCCAGTCAAGACTAGTGACGACCGCCCACCGATCTGCCTCGACATCGAAACCGACGGCCTCTCTCCCACCATCATCTGGCAGTTCGGCGTCTACGACCCGGCAACCGACAATCATCAAGCATTCATCGAGAAGCAACATCCTACGGATCCGAAACCGGTACTCGAAGCCTTCATCACATGGTTCATCGCCAACCACCGAGACCGAACCGTCCTAACGTGGAACGGGTACAAATTCGACTACCGATACATCACTCAGTTTATCGAACAGCACCTCCCCGAATACGTAGACGCCTGGGATGACGTCTGGACCTACGATCTGTACAAATGGGCGGTCCGGGACGGAAACGCCCTGCTCCCGGGACGAACCAACAAGCTCGACCACGTCGCTCGCGCGCTCGGCTATGAGGCTGCCGGAACGGGATTAACCGGTGCACAAACCGCAGCCGCGTACCAAGAATTCATGCGGAATCCGGACTCCCCAGCAGCTGAACCGGACTGGGATCGCCATGAGGCGTACTGTGAAGACGACTGTCGCGCGCTCTGGCACGTTTACCAGGCCATTACGACCGCCACGCGCCGCGATATGACCGATAGCGGTACCGGCGGCGCGACCGGGAAACAAGCCGGTCTCACCGACTTCTAACCATGAGTGACCACACCACCTCGACCGACGCGAACGCACGCACCGACGTTGACGCCAACACCATCATCGAAACGTTTCCCCGTGTCAGTCTCACACCGGACTCCGAGTACATCGAAACCATCGAACTCCCTGCTGAATCAGCTGACACGATCCCAACAGCGGAAGTACTTCGCCCCGAACTTGCCAATCCGTACCCGCACGATCTGTTTAGCCACCAAGCCGATGCCCTCAACGCGCTCGAAACAGGCGACAACGTCGCCGTCACAACCTCTACGTCCAGCGGGAAAACCCAC
The DNA here is from genome assembly GCA_007118975.1 of Halobacteriales archaeon. Lineage (GTDB taxonomy): Archaea > Halobacteriota > Halobacteria > Halobacteriales > SKNY01 > SKNY01. The sequence continues at coordinate 2,738 of SKQO01000100.1, forward strand.
ATCTATGGCCTGCAAATCGCACGCAACCTCCTCGATGCAGGCGTCCTTAACCCCGACGGGACCAGGGCAGCCGAATATAGCGATGCCTCAACCGCGCTGTGCGTGTACCCGATGAAGGCACTCACGAAAGACCAGCAAGAAGCCCTCGATAACCTCTATGATGAACTGGGATTAGACATCCGAGTCGAAATTTATGACGGCGACGTAACGGACGGGAGGCGGACGATCCGCGAGAAAGCGGACGTCATCCTCACGAATTTCGCTGGGCTCAACGTCTACCTCGAACATCACGACAAGTGGAGCCGATTCTTCAGTGCCCTCGATCTCGTCGCCATCGACGAATCACACACCTATACCGGCATCGGAGGCATGCACGTTGCGTGGATCCTCCGCCGCATGCAACGCGTCATCGACTACTGGGGCGGCGACCTACAGTACATCCTCACCTCCGCCACAATCGGGAACCCGAAAGAGCACTCCGAAGAACTCATCAACGCTCCCGTAACCGTCATCGACGAAGACGGCTCCCCACACGGCCCCCGCGACGTCATCCTCTGGAACCCACCGCCACGAGACAAAACCCAGGATTCAACGCCTGAAGTGGAATCGTTCGATATCGACCCCGACGACGGCATCGATTCAGAAGAGGGTGACGAGGAATTCATCGCCGAGCGAGTCCCGGCTAGTATTGAAGCCCCGAAAGTCTTCAACCACCTTACCTCGCGTGGCATCCGCACGTTACTGTTCTGTGAGAGCCGAAAACTTACCGAGCTCAGCATCCAACGCGCAGACGATCACCGCCGAAATAATCCCCGAGAATACAACCGTTCAACTTCGGTCGGAAGGGAGGCGTACAACGCTGGGCTAGGCCGCCGCACTCGTCATTCCCGCGAACACCAGTTCAAAACCGGCGTCCTCACTGGCCTCGCCACGACATCCGCGCTCGAACTCGGCATCGACATCGGCAGTCTTGACGCGACCGTCCTGATGGGCTATCCCGGCCAGCGACAATCGTTCTGGCAACGCATCGGTCGCGCCGGCCGCGAAGCCAGTCGCAGCCTCGCCGTCCTCGTCGGCGATCACCGAACACTCGACCAGTATATCCTCACCCACCCCGAGTACCTCCTCGAAAACGACGTTGAAGACGCCGTCGTCGACACCTCGAACAATTCCGTCTTCGCAACGCACGTCCTCGCCGCCGCCGACGAAATCGCCCTCAACGAATCCGATATCGACACGTTCGCAGAGGAAGATCGACTCCGCGCCGCCGTCAAGATGTGGCGCGAAGCCGGCTTCGTCGACGGCTACCTCGACGCGGCCGTCCACTACGTCGGTCCGAGCCGCCCACAGACACGCGTCAACCTGTACGGAACTACCGGGCCGGACTATCGCCTCCAACTCGCAGACGATGTCGACCGTGGCAAGTGGGGGCTCCCCGACGATCTCGACTTAGAACCGGTCGAGCAGAACCGCGCCTACCGCGACTATCACGAAGGCGCAGTCCGCCTTCAGAACGGCCAGCAGTACGAAGTCGTCAACATCGACGAAGACCGCCCACACCCTATCATCGAACTCAAGCCGGTCGATTGCGAATACTACACGCGCACTCGCAAGAAGGTCAACGTCCTCGATGCTGACTCCGAGGAATCCCGCAAGGTCAATGGGTTCACGCTCCACTTCGGTCGTGGAACAGTTCTCGTTCATCACCACTCCTACGATCAGCTCTACAGAGCCTGTCCGAGAATTAGGTTGAGTAGTTCAGGCACTGGCAAGACAGTTCGCAGCGCGTCCCTCAGATCGACAAAAATCAACGACCGGACGTAGCTATCGCGCTATCGCGTCTGCGAC
>SKQO01000126.1 GCA_007118975.1 Halobacteriales archaeon
CGGACATAGTCGATTCATGCACTGTAGACCCTACGAGCAGAAAGAGGGTATGAAAGTCTGGCTCGAGGAGCGCGAGGTGCGGGCCTTTCTCGAACAGGCAGACGGCACCAAACAAGAGATCGCCTTTTCGCTGGGTGTTCGTTCAGGGTTGCGAGTTCACGAGATCGTGTCCGTGGCGCCAGAGCACATTGTGACCACTTCGGCCGGACCGCGAGTGCGGGTCGTCGACGGGAAGGGTGGGAAGTACCGTGAGACGCCAGCAACGGCCAAACTGTACCACTCGGTTCAATCGGCCGTCGAATACGGTGGCCTCGAAACCGACGACCCGCTCGTCGATGTAGATGTACGAACGGTCCGCCCGTGGGTTGCTAACGCTGCCGAGCATCTCGCCGAGCAAACAGGGGATGACAATTGGCGGTTTTTGGGTCCCCACGACCTGCGGCGGACGTGGGCGACGCTCCTCTCCGGGAGTGAAGTCGATCCCCTGCTCGTGTGTGATTGGGGCGGGTGGGACGACCTGGAAACGTTCCTCGATCACTATCAGGGCGCCTATTCCCCGCAGGTGCAGCGACGCGAACTCGAAAAAGTGGGCTGATTGGATAGCGAGAGTGCCGTCAGTGAGACGCGGGATCCAGTAACCGTGCTACTCGAATCAACGGAGCAAGGGGCGCAAGAGCGTCAAGAAGCGTAATCACTCGTCTGCAATTCCATTGATGACTGGCGACGTCACCAAACCACCTAATCCGCATGTCTTCGAAATAACGCGCCCTCGTGCCACACATCTGTTGAAGCCAATATTCTGGGGTGATACCCCATTACGCAGAGGACAATAATGATTCGTACCGAAACGCGGTAGGATCCCTCAAGCCAGACGCCCACGTGCGTCGGCAACACGAGGATTCTGGTAGGATGAAACAGTGAGAGATATCCCGCTCAATCCAAGAAAAACAACGCTCTGACCTGCGTTTACCGCAACACATTCTGATCGGAGCAATCCCGTCTAACCAGCATCCTCAACGGAGGTCAGCATCACGTCGACACCGAGAGCCACCGATCCACACCCGCCGCCGCATCTTGCAAATATTAGGCCATTTGATCCGGGTGGTCGAAGTGGTGAAAGTCTTTCCTACTGGTCCATTCACCACCCCAGTCCCAGTCACGTTCGAGGAATTCGTCGATCAGCTCTTGTTCGAGGTTCAAAAAGCCAGTATCGGCTAGCTCCTCGAGTGTAGCTTGCTCTTCGTCCTCGGCGATCTCGAGAAGCTCGCGAAGCTCCTCAAGTTCTTCGGCCTCGCGGGCCGTGATTCCCAACAGATCACGGAGCAACTGTGCCGCCTCGGCCCGCAACTCCATGAATTCGGCAATGGCTGAGACGATCGGGAGCCCACCCGAGGTGTCTTCTGCTTCTGCCGTGTCGTCGGTCGCTTCCTCGTCCTCCTCGTCATCTCGCTCCAGTCGTTCCTCGAGTGCAGCGATCCGGTCGCGGGTCTCGTCCTTCCAATTCTCGAATTCCGTTTGGAACTCTTCACTGGCCTCGCGCATCGTATCGTGATCTGCCGCGTCCGTTTGTTCAAGGAGAGCGACGTCGGTCACGGCTTCGATGACGCGGAACACATCATCGCTCGTGATCAACGGGTTTTCTTCGTGGTTGATGTCGACCGCATGTCCGGTTGCATGATTGCTCAACGAGGTGCCACCACGGACGGCGCGGGTGCTCAACCCGCCGAATTCCCGCACATCAACCTCGCCATCCAGGGACGCGTCAATCGCATCGAGATCGTCCCGAGTATCCCGATTGACGTCCCCGTTATGACCGAAGAATCCGCGGTGGAATTCGATGTTGTCAGCGAGCCACTCGGCAGGATTGTCGATGTTTGCCTCGTCCTGGTATAGCGACCGCATCGGGAGATAGTACTCGTTCGTGATCGTTGGATGATCGAACCCGACGAAGAATGTATTGATGCCGTTATGGTGGGTGTTCCATTCTTGACAGGCTTCACGATCATCCTCGTCGACTGGTTCTTCTTCCCCTCGCGGAATACACTGTGGAGGTGCTTCATCTTCCTCTCCGTCCGTGTCTGCGTCGACGTCGTCTTCGGGCTGACGCTGGATAGGCGGTTCTGTCTGGCTTGCTCGGTCCTGCTGGACGACGTGGGTGAGTTCGTGGGCTAATAGTTTGCTTCCAGCGTTCGAGGTGGGTTGATACTTCCCGCGTGCGAACGCGATGTCACTGCCGAGAGTGAATGCTTCCGCGTCGATCGATCGTGCCGCCGCGTCCGCGTTCGATCCCGTATGCACGCGTACGCTAGAGAAGTCGCGCCCGAATCGATCTTCGTACGTCGCCCGTGTCGGCGCCGGGAGAGGCGTTCCGCCCGTAAGTGCCGTGCGAAGCTGCTTGGTGTTGTCCGCGGTCAGCGGTCCTCCGTCTTCGCCAACCGCTGCTCGTGGAACGGTGTTGACATCGACATTTGGTGAGCCGCTTGAACCTGCATTCGGTTGCACCACTGACGCAGCGACTCGTTCGGCCTCCCGTTCGGCCGGGTCTCGCGGATCACTCGTCTTGAGTCGCGCCTGAAGCTTTCCACGGTCATGTAACTCCTGAATGGCCTGATTGCCCGCTGACCGCTGTAGGGATGGGACCGGCGAGGAGGGGTCATTGGAGCACGCCGCGCACCGGTGATGGGCCCTCGACCGTGCCTCTCTCGACCGGTCGGACTCGGATTGGATTCGTTTCATACTCAAGAAAGGCCGGGATCGCACCCGTCAATTACCGTTGGTTACGCAACCGTCATGAGCAGGTGGTATAACTCTTCCTCCGACGGCGAGCAACGGCCGTCCGAAGATCCGCCGCCAGGTGTGAGATACAGCGGGAAGGCGATCAAGGACGGCAGTGAGCAAGGAGTTGGTTCAGGTCAAGTTCAGTTTTCCGACCACCCTTGAGGAGCCCGGCGATTGTCTCAATCTCGGTTACCGCTCGCTGAACCACTTCACACGGGGAGCCCGCCTTGCTGGCGACCGTCAACGGGTGGTCGTCGGTTGCGATCGGTCCCTCGACCTCACCGCGTCCAATTAACTGCCTGGGCCAATCGGCCCCTTATAATCTTTCGGTGGCGACGGAAATTTGACTCACGGCGCGCTATCGTTCAACTGGCAGGGCGATTCCTACGATCTGATGGATGTAGTTGGCCTGAGCAAGCGAACTCCCAAATCCGGAGTAGATCCCCGCTGATCAATACCAATGGCCCGCCCGGTAGCCGCCCCACTACCCCAGCGACGACGGGCTTCTCAACCAATCGTCACGGGTGTAAAAGTAGAATCTATTCAGCCTCTACCGCACCCTCTCGATCGGCACCTTTCCGGATTTCGCGAAAGGTGCGTCCATCCAGCGCTTGCTGCTTGACCTTCTCCTCGAGGGTTTGATGACCAATTTCATCAAGCGATTCTTCGTCGATATCGACAAAGATCTCGATGTGCCGCTCGACGAAGGCGCGCAATGTGGGATCCTCGACCTCGCCGGAGTGTGTCTCGGTCTCGGCCGGGGCGGTCTCCGGGGGCGAAGGTGTGCGTTCACCTTCACGTTGATCGAGGTCATCGTCATCTTCATCGATAGCGGCCTCGTCCTCACGAGGTTCCTCCTCGGATTCGGAGGCCGAGGGATCGGGGTCCTCGCTAAAGATCGCCCGGTCGGTTGGCTCGAGTGAGTCCTCCTCGACCTCTTGATCGGCCGCCAGATAGGCCACCTTGGCACGGTAGTGTGGTGCGGCCCACTCGGGCTCTGAGTTTAGCTGTTCGCGCGCCAACCCCCAACCTTGCTCAACTGTATTTGTATTTCACCTCGCCACGGATGGGTGAATGTCAGCTCGCAATCCGAGGATGGCCGCCTTCTCGGCGTTCATACCACCACCCCCTGCTCGAGGAATTCCCGTGGCACCGATGGGACATCGGCCGGAACGTCGGGAAACTCGTTGAACTCTCGCGGCCGGAAGTCTCCGACGTTCAACCGGCGATCTGCCTCAGGTCGGGCGCCGCTGTGTTGCTTGAACAGGAACGCACAATCGTGCTCCCGTGCGGCTTCATAGAGTGGAATCGGCCACTCCGGGTCCATCTCGCGGCGTTCGTCGGCGTTGGGATGGCTCTCACCACCGACGATGATTCAGTCGATACCGGACAGGTCGACCGAGTCGATCCGTTCGATGAGCGGTTCGAAGCTCACGAATTTGGTCGCAGCCTGCTGTTCGCGCAGCCAGTCGATCCGGTAGCGGCGCCGCGGAGTCTCACACGACACACCGAGGATCACGTGGTCCGGGTAGGCGTGTATCCGAGGGATCGCCTCGGTGGTCTCGGCGTCTTTCTCGGGGTTCGCAACTTCGGCACCCCACTTCGTGAGTATCTGAAAGCAGAGGTGATCCGATTCGAAGATACCGCGGAGGTACGCCTCCCGGCTCTCGTTGGGTACCCACGGCAGGTACGGATCCGAACTCGACGGTGCAAATACTCACTGCGGATCGAGTCTCCCGAGCGGGTCGATCGCGTCCGCCGGCTCCTCGACGTAGGTGTGGAGCTGTTCGGCGTTAGCGACCGTGAACGCCTCGGCATGGCCAAAGCGCTCCATGATGCGCTCGCTCCAGCAGTGTTTGCAACCCTCCGAGACCTTCACACAGCCGCGCCAGGCGTTGATCGTCGCGTCGGTCCAGACGATCCCGTTGTCGCGGTTGATCCGGATCATGCCGACTCACCCGTCTCGGCAAAATAACACTCGAAACACAAACCGCGGTAGCTGCCGGCGGCCATACGCCGTATCATTTCTACTGTTTCCAGTGCCTCCGGCTCCCGACCGTCGTTCGGGAAGTCAAGGTGTTCGGCGGCGTACTCCTTGATTTTGGCGTCACAATCGTCGCACCGACCGTCGTGGGTAATACGCCCCCAGCGAAGTTGAGGCTCGCAGATAGCGACACCTATGAGGTAGCCGATTCGGAACATGACTCCGCGATACACACGGTGGATCATACCGGGCCACCACCCTCGCCAAATTCAATCTCCCAATCTCGGTCCTTCACCGCGCCGCGGACCAACCGATTCGCGAAATTCTCCCACTCAACGCCGCTGGTCGCCTCGATCAGCTCCCGGGGCCCGTCGTCGATCGTCGTGACGTCATCGGCACGATCGTGTGGTCCGCACAGCTCACTCGACATTTGAGAGTCGGCGCGACACCGCTGACCGTCCTGGGAGATCGCACGACACCGGCCGTTGTGGTAGGATTCGTGGCGGTGTGGCGTGTCGTCCTTCTCGTCGTGGTCGGGCTCCGGTGCCAGTTTATCGCGGTCGATACCATCACCCGCGGAAAAGTCCTCGAGGGTGGCGTCAGTCATCCGCGGGTTCACCCCCTGCAAACTGTTCGAGGGTGGCGTTCGGGCGTTCGACAGGCCCGTCGGCGGCAAAGCGAATGATCTGACTTTTCGGGAGCCAGTCCTCGTTACCGCGGAGGTCTTTCAGTTGACTTGCCTTCTCGGTCGTCCGCTTGATCTGGCCGACGACGAGCTGCGTGCTCGTTTCGTCGGCACGCAGATCCTTCTCGTCCATCAGCCACGCCGGGACCCAGACGACCCGCATAGAGTCCTTGAGATCGTTATTGATGAACGAATTGCACAACTGGATGATCCGGTCTGCGTCCTTCGAATGAATCTCGTCCAACTGAGTGACATCCTCGACGCTCCCGACGCCGATCGTCGGGCTCACTGCTCGCCACCCCCACGGGAACGACTCGCGGGCGCGAACACGCACGCATTCCACCCGCAGGACACGCAGGTCTCACAACCACCGGAGATGCGGATCTGGCCGCCACAGGTGGGGCAGCACCTCATCGGGAATCACTCCGGTAGCAGCTGGCACAGAGCGGCCGACCCTCCTCGTCGTAGACCACTGCCGGCTTCCCACACACCCGACACTGGGGGTTGGGTGCTCGGGACCAGGACGCAAGGGCTCCCGCTCGTTCTCAGCGTCCGTGATGCCCTGACGCTCCGCTATCTTGAGCTGCTGAAGGTTTGCTCGCGCGTGCCCAGAGACATGCCGCGTCTCCCCCTCGCGTAGCTTCGCCGGCTGGGGATCCCATTCGTCGTCTTCTCCGTTCTCCTCAGCATCCGACCAGTTCTGAACGAGCTCGACCTCCTGATCACTGCCGCCTCGAGGAAGGGAGATATCCTCGACGCTCTCGGTGCAGACGTCTTTCGAGTGACCACCGAGCCCACAGTAGCTGCACGGGGGCGTCATTGGCCAACCCCCTTGATGCCGAGTTCCTGCCTGGTGAACTTGATGTAGTGGCTGGTGTGGCCGTGTTGCTCGCGGTACTCGAGACCACTGCGCATATTACCGGAATGTCTCCCCGCGGAGCCGTTGGAACCCCGAGGTAGGGGACCTCGCTGTCGTCGACCAGATCGGGGGGCATTCGAGCCATCGAGAAAATCGAGCAGCATCGCTCGGTCGTGGCGACGTCTTCGCCCTGCTCGTCGAGGATATGAATCGCGAGGTGACCGAGTTCGTGATAGACAGTCACGAAGCTGGTTTTCTCCTCGGCCGGGAGCTTGATGATGCGGTTCAGACTGAGTGCGCGACCCAGCGTTCCGTCTTCGAACTCGTCCGGATCGAGCCGGGCGACGGTGACTGTCTCACCGGCCAGTTCGGGAAAGTCTCGAACTGCTCGGCTCACTTTCGACCGAACGTCCGCGGCGATCTCGTCCGAAGCTGCGTCGTCGAACGTCTCGAGGATGTGTAATGATCCGAACCCGACACCACTGGACGGGTCGACGTTCGGGATCGAGACGCGATCGGTACTCATGGCGAGCACCCCCGCTCGAACCGACCGATACCACCGGCATCCGGATCTTGGATGTGCCCTTCGATCGCGTCCCGGACCGCCTGGGGGCCGACGCGGATCTTGAGAAGCCAATCCGCCTCATCACGCGTGGTATTGACGTAGTAATACGCACCATCCTCCATCCGGTAACCCTCCCACCCGTCGTCGGTCTCCCACAAGTCGCAACTCACCGTCGAGAAAGAGCTCGTCGATCGCGAATGATACCGACCCCTCAGCGCGGTTCGCCTCGAGGTCGATCGACACGTCGAGCGCCGCGTTGGCGCTCATGCTGACACCTCCGAACTTGTCAGCAAATGACCCAAAAAGGGTATATACCCTATGGGCCGGCGCAGATTTGAACTGCGGTTACGGCCACCCGAAGGCCGAAGGATACCAAGCTACCCCACCGGCCCGCAGCATGAACCAGGGCCACTCGAGAGTTAAGGGTTCCGGACGAGCCGGCGGCCTATCGGTTCCAGGGGGCGTTTCCGGGATCGACGATCCGGTCTTCCTCGTCGATCGCGTCGATACGAGCCACCTGATCGTCGGACAGGGCAAGCTCTTGGGCCTCGTAATTCGATTCGATGTGGTCGCGGCCGGTCGCTTTCGGGATCGCGGCGACGTTGTCCTTTGACAACAACCACGCCAGTAGCACCTGTGCGGGGTGGGCATCGGCTTCGTTCGCGACTGCGGACACAACTGGATGATCGAACAGCTGGCCTCGCGCCAACGGCGAGTACGCGACCAACCAGTGGTCGTCTTCACGAGCGTAGTTGAGAAGTTCCCCCTGCGGGCACTGCGGATGCATCTCCACCTGGTGGGCAAGGATTGGCACTGACAGGTGTTCGGTCGCCTCGTCGAGCTGATCGGGTTCGAAATTGCTCAACCCGACGTGGTCGATGATACCGTCGTCACAGAGTTCGTTAAACGCCGGTAGCGTCTCCGCCGCCTCGTAGGTCCGGAGCGGCCAGTGGACGTACAGGAGATCGATCGTGTCGACGCCCAGCTTCTCCCGGCTTCGCTCAGTGCTCTCGATGACGTCCTCGGGTGAGAGATTTCCAGTAGAGACTTTCGTTGCGACCAGCACTTCCTCCCGCGGGACGTCGGCCCGTTCGATTCCCTGGCCGACGGCCTCCTCGTTCCCGTATCCCTGTGCGGTGTCGATGTGTCGATAACCGAGTTCGAGAGCCGTCCTGACGGACGTAGCACACTGGCCCGGGTCATCGTTCGACCAGGTACCGAGGCCGAGTCGTGGAATCGGTTCAGGCATGTCGACCCCTTAGTGGGAGCATGCGAAAAATCCCTACGGTCGGCCGCATGCGTATCGTTGGTATCCGTCGGTGTCGATCGCGTTATGCGTGACAACGATTGCCTGGTCCGCATGCAGCGCCACCGGCCCGAGCGACACGCAGTTCGGGGTATGTCGGGCTATCGTGTCGTGTTCCGGCGCCGCGAAGTCGCGATGGTCGGACAACACAAACGCCACGTGCGTGCGTGGCTCGAGGGTTGTGATCGGCTCGCCGTCTTCGGCAAGGAGATTCAGCGACCCGCCTCGATCCTCGATCTCGTCGAGCACGTCGGAAAGGCCCCGCCGGGTGATGTACACGCCCGGCGAAGACTCGATCTCGCGGTGGCCGACCAAGTCACCCGCGCGATCGACGGCCTTCCGGTACAGCGCGGCCGTGCTTCGTTCGTCCGGGTTGAGCCGACGAATGTCCTCGCCGATGAACCGGATCGCCAGCTGATCCTGGACCACCACCCACACGACCGTGTCCCGCCTAATCCCGTGCGACCGCAATAGCCCAGCAGTGATCGAGCGACAGATTACGTCGAGTCGACCGGCCGCACCGGGTAAATCATCCAAGGAAAACTCGGGTGTAAGTGGTGCGTCGTGAGCGACTAGTACGAACTCTCGCATGAGGAGGGTTCTCGGGCCGACGCCTTGAGTGGGTGACCTTCACGCGAAGGGGAAACCAGTTAGGCTGGCGGGGCAAAGCCCGGAACATGAGTGACGAGAAGTCGGGGATCGGGGACTGGAACGACCTCGGCGAGATCGTCGATTCGGCCGTGGCGGAGGATCCGATCTGTCCTGGGTGTCTTGGAAGACTCGTTGCCGATCGGAGCTTCGGGCTGCAGAATTGGGAGCGGGGAACCGCACTCCGGACCGCTCGGGCGCTTGTCGCCGACGAGCCCGTCGATCCCCCGGATCCGGCCGACTGCTGGGTGTGCGAGGGGCACAGTTCGTCCGTAGATACGTGGGCGGAGCTTGTGACTGACGCACTCGACGGGTTGACCTTCCGGACCTACCAGGTGGGCTGTCGGGTTCCGCCAATACTCGAGGAGAACGACCGATTGCTCCGGGAGCTCGTCGGCTTGGCCGGTGACGCCGGTGAGCCCATCAACCGGCAGCTCAACCGCGAAGTCGGCAAACTGGTTGGCCAAGAAACGGGTGCAACCGTCGATTTCGACCGACCGGACGTCGTTGCACTCCTCGAGCTGGAACGCGAGCACGTCGAAGTCATTGTCAACCCGGCCTTCGTCTACGGTCGGTATCGCAAGCTCGAGCGAGACATCCCACAGACGGAATGGCCGTGTACGGATTGTGGCGGGAGCGGTCGCGAACTCGGTCCGAAGGGGGAGCGCGGCTGTCAGGGCTGTGACGGTACCGGCTACCGGTACGACCGAAGCGTCGAACAGCTCACCGTCCCGCACGTCGTCGAAGCGATGGCGGGGGATGAGGGCCTGTTCCACGGGGCCGGGCGAGAGGACGTCGATGCCAGGATGCTCGGAAACGGCCGCCCCTTCGTGATCGAGGTCAAGGAGTCCCGCAACCGGTATCCGGACCCGTCGGAGATCGAGGCGACAATCAACGAGTGTTCGGCCGGCTCGGTAGAAGTCGACGGCATGACACTGTGCACCCACCGGCTCGTCGAACGGGTGAAGGAGCTGGAGGCGGACAAGTCCTACCGCCTCGAGCTGACCTTCGAGCAACCGGTATCAACAGAGGCGTTCCAGACAGCCGTTCGGACACTCGAAGGTGCAACCATCGAACAGCGGACGCCCCACCGTGTGGATCATCGCCGGGCCGATCGAACCCGGACCCGAACCGTCCACGAGGCCAACGGCGAGCTGACGGGGGAGCGGGCGGCGACACTCGATATTCGGGGTGAAGGGGGCTTGTACGTCAAAGAACTCGCGCACGGTGACGACGGGCGCACCGAGCCGAGTCTGGCCGGTCAACTGGGGATCCAGGTGACCGTCGACAGTCTCGACGTCCTGAGCGTTACGGGGTCAGAACCGTTTGCCCCGGAGGTCGAACGCATCGAACCCCGACCGTCACTTTCGACGGGTTCATAGGCGAACCCGCAGGCCAGCTGTACATGGACGAGGTCCTCGTCGGTGCGGACGAGGCGGGTCGGGGGCCAGTACTCGGATCGATGATTGTCGGTGCCGTCGCCACTACTGACCCGGCGTTGCTCCCGGCGGGAATCAGGGATTCGAAGGAACTGGACGATCCCGAGCGCGAGATCCTGGCCGAGGAGCTCCGGGAGGCGTGTGTCATTGACACTGCATATTGTGAGGTCACACCACGTGAGATCGATAGCGATGCCGGATCGTTGAATGATCTCACCATAGCGGCGATGGTTGACGCAGTTGGGTCGGTGCTGCCTGCATCGGTGAAGACAGCCACAGTCAGGCTCGACGCGTGTGATGTGGACCCGGACCGGTTCGGGAATCGAGTGCGTAAGCGACTGTCGAGAGATGCGCGAGTGATCGCCGAACACGAGGCGGATCGGATCCATCCGATTGTCGGTGCCGCGAGTGTCATCGCCAAAAGCGAGCGAGAACGGCACGTGGCGCGCCTCGCCGCCGAGTTCGGCGACATCGGCAGCGGTTACCCCAGCGATCCGACCACCGCGTCGTTTCTCGAAGCGTACGTAGACGAGTACGGCGATCTCCCACCAATCGCGCGACGAAGCTGGCGAACGAGCGAGCGGTTGCTCGAACGAGTCAATCGATCTGAATTAGCAGACTTCTAATCGCATACGCCGGGGTATTGCGCCGTCGTGGGAGCGAGTCTTGCAGCCACCCACCGGACATTTTCGGTGCGCGGCTGAACAAACACAGTGGTTATCGGTATCATTTTAGGCGGTGTTCCGCTGGACTCAGACATGCTCAGGAGCCAAGCATGCGTGGGCGGAAAGGCGTGCACACAGCCGAACGCGAAGATAGAAACCATGGGACACGACACCGGTGAGCCGGTCGGTGGACACTCCTTGCCACGAGGCCACGATGTCCCACGCTGAACAGCACGTCGACCTCGTCGGAGAGCTCGTCGAAGAAGACTTCGTAGCCGTCCGGGAGGACACCTTCGTCGGGATGGCCATCGATCAGTTCCGCGAGTTCGCGCCGATCGATGACGAGTCCACGATATATTATCTGTACATCGTCGACGACGACGAGCGCCTTGTGGGTGTCATGTCGCTTCGTGAGCTCCTCAACGCGCCCGAAGACACGGAGGTCGGCGAACACATGGAAACGGATCTCATCGTGCTCCAGGATGACGATGATCCGGAACATGCGGCGAGGATCATGCAAGAGGCGGACTTTCCAGCCCTGCCGGTCGTCCGCGGGGAAACACTGGTTGGGATCGCACGCAGCGAGGACATGCTCGAGGTAATCGAAGACGAGGCCTCCGAGGACATTCTCAAAAGTGCCGGATTCACGTTCGCGGACATCGAGACGAGTCGGAGCCAACTCATCCTCGAATCATCGGTCAATCGCATCTTGCGGTTGCGACTCCCCTGGTTGCTGATCGCCCTGGCCGGCGGTCTGCTCGCGGGACTGGTCATCGAGGGCTTCGAGGCGGAACTGGAGGCTGTAGTCGCGCTGGCGTTCTTTCTGCCGGTCATCATGGATATGGGCGGAAACGTCGGGACGCAGGCCTCGACGATCTTCGTCCGGGGGCTGGCTGTGGGACACATCGACCGGCGGAATGCCATGCGACATTTCGCCCGGGAGGGACTGGTCGGCTTGCTGATCGGCCTCATCATCGGAGGCCTCGGGGCCGCTGCCGCCTACCTCTGGCAGGGCGTCTGGCGAGGCGCCGAACAGGCCGTCGAGATCTCGATCGTCGTATTCGTCGGGCTCGTCTCCGTCTGTGTCGTCGCCAGCGTGATCGGGTACGTGATTCCGTGGGTGGCAAACGAACTCGGGTACGACCCCGCGGCGGCGTCCGATCCGCTCATCACGACCGTCAAGGACGTCACCGCGCTGTTGATCTACTTCAGCCTGGCGGCCATGTTGCTCGAGGTCGTGTGAGCAGGTTCCACCTATCCGCGCCGCTCGTATTCGACGATATCGAACTTCTCCCGACACCTTCGGGAGCGTTCGACCCAGTCGTTCCGGTCCCAGTCGGGAAAGCGGACGTCGCCCTCGTACGGCTCGTGGAGTTCGGTGAGATGAAGCCGGTCGACGCGAGGAAGGAACTGCTCGTAGACAGTGGCGCCGCCGGCCACGAAAGCGGTGTCCGTGCCTGCATCCTCGGCCGCCGCAACCGCGGTATCGATTCCTTCGACAACGATCACTGATTCCGGTACATCGGGGTCGCTCCGCGAGAGAACGATGTTGGTCCGGCCGGGAAGCGGTTCGCCCAGGTGATCCAGGACGTCCTCGAAGTTCACCCGCCCCATAATTACGGGGTGACCCATCGTGGTCGTTTTGAAATGTCGCAAATCCTCCGGGAGGTGCCAGGGAAGCGTCCCCTCCCGCCCGATCACGCCGTTTGCGGCGATTGCGGCGATCAGTACCAGTTCCATACCCTTCGCCTGCGGATTCGACCCTTGGCGGCTTGAGCAATGTGGGTTCGACTGATCCCAAGCGTGGTCACTCAAACACGTCTTTGACACTAAGGAGCCATTATGGTACCTTGGAGACACAAGCCACCATGCACCGTCGACGGCTGCTCGCACTGGCTGGAGCCCTCACTGCGGGTGCGATTGCCGGTTGTGCGGACCGATTTCCTATGAACGGCGAGACTCGCGCCCAGGGGGCCCCGGGAATTGAGCCCGATATCGACGACGAGGAACTTCGGGCACTCGTCGCAGAGACAAACGGGTTCACCTTCGATCTGTACGAACAACTCGTCCTCGACACTTCCGATGACAACCTGTTCGTCTCCCCGGTCAGCATCGCAATCGCGATGGCAATGACCTACGCCGGGGCCGAGGGGGACACGCGCGAACAGATGCGCGAGACCCTCCGATATCCGCTCGAGGGCGAGGTGCTCCACGAGACGTTCAACGGACTCCAGCGTGCCTTGCTCGAACGGGAAGCCGAGGCTGTCATCGATCGCGGTGGGAGATATCACGAGGACGACGAACCCGTTCCCTTCGAGCTGTCGATCGTCAACGGCCTCTGGGGCCAGGAAGACTACGGCTTCCACGACGAATTCATGCAGGGCATCGAAGACCACTACTTCGCCGACGTCCAGTCGGTGGATTTTAGCGCAGAACCCGACGCGACCCGGGAAGAGATCAATCGGTGGGTCGCCGATCACACTGGAGACCGGATCACGGAACTGCTTCCGGAGGGGTCCATCGATGGACTCGTCAGGCTGGTCCTGGTGAACGCGATCTACTTCCTGGCCAACTGGAAACACCCATTTCCGCCCGACGCGACGGAAACGGCAACATTCACCGCCCTCGACGGTACGACCCACGATATCGACTTCATGCATGAGAACCGATCCTGGAAGCACGCCACCGTGGATGGAACCCAAGTCGTCGAACTCCCGTACATCGGGGATTCGATCGCCATGTCGGTGCTCTTGCCGCCAGACGGGGAGTTCGAGTCCTTCGAACGGGAGCTTGACGGCGAGACGCTGGCCAGCATGCTCGACCAACTCGAACACCGGGACGGGACGGTGCAGCTCCCACGGTTCACCATCGAATCGAAGATGCGACTCAGTAACGTGTTGGCGGCTCTCGGCATGCCCGACGCCTTCGACCCCGAGACCGCAGATTTCACGGGGATGGCGGGCGATGAGCAGTTACACATCGACGAGGTCTACCACGATTCGTGGATCTCGGTCGACGAAGAGGGGACCGAGGCGGCCGCTGCCACCGGCGTCGTGATGCGGACCATCTCCGCGCCCGCGGATCCGTTCACCTTTTCGGCAAATCGTCCGTTCCTTTTCGTCATCCGCGACCGTGACACAGACACGATTCTCTTTCTCGGTCGGGTCGTCGATCCGACGGCGTGGGAGTGATAGAGACTACTCCGCCACGGCAAAGGAAAGCGGTCCGTGACATTCGTAGTTCGAGAGCTCGATGTCATCGAAGGTGAGCTCGTCGACTGGCACGTCCGCGACCGAGACAGTCGGTCGGGCCAGTGGTTCGCGGCGTAACTGTTCGAGTAACGTCGGAACGTGATCGTATTCCCCGGTGCCCGGTGCCGCATCCTCCAGCCACGCGCGTACCTCTTCAATCTCTGCGGGGGTTCCGGCCGCACGCAACCGCTCCTGGAGGGAATCTAGATGCTCGTCGTACCACGCACCGCGCTCCCCGCGGCCACAGTATATGTGCGCGTCCACGATGGTGTGGCCGAACGAACCGACGTCAAAGCCCGCCCGCTGGGCAAAAATGGTCGTCAGAATGGCGTAGGCCGCGATGTTGAAGGGGACACCGACTGCCACGTCGCCCGATCGTTGGGTGAGGTGAAGGTTCACGGCGCCGTCCTGTACCGAGACGACGTACGTGTAGTGACACGGCGGAAGCGTGCTCACGCTGGCATTCGCTGGATGCCAGGCCGTCACGACATGTCGGCGGGAGTTCGGATTTTCCTTGAGCCCATCGATCACGTACGCGATCTGGTCGAACGTCGCCTCCTCGTCGTTCACCCATCGATGATCGGCATCGACCCAACTCTCCCCAGGGAGCCCGGCCTCCGGAATCGGATACCGCCGCCAGAATCGGCCGTAGGCGGTATCAAGCCGGCCGTCATCGTCCGCCCATGCGTCCCAGATGCCGGTGTGCTCCCGGAGGGTCCGGATATGTTCCTCCCCGGAAAGGTACCACAGCAGCTCGTGAATCAGTGATTCCCAACGGGCGCCGTCGAGCTGTTTGGTCGTGAGGAGGGGGAAACCATCCGCCAGGTCGATGACGTGGTGCTCACTGAATGACGCGATGGTATCCATCGCGGTTCGGTTCGGCTTGTATGCCCCCGTTTCCAGCACTCGCCGAACCAGGTCCTGATAGACCTCCATACCTGTCGACACTCGGGTCGGGATGACTCAAAGAGTTTTCCAGTATCGCTCAATCGAGCATGAGCACGCGCAGGATGTTCCCGTAGGCCGGACGAGTGATCGTGACGCCGATGATCACGCCGGCGATCGTCACGATGGCAAATCCCATGAGATCCCCAAGGCTCATCCCCACGAGTGGAGTCATCGCGAGGATCGTCGTGGCCGCCGCTACCCCGATCACCCAGAAGGCCTTGCGAAACCGGCTGTCGAAGATACGGTTGGTACGGATCTCCCCGCGTTGCATGATCTCGTCGGCGATGATTACCAGATCGTCCACGCCGGTCCCGAGCACGGCGATCAACCCCGCAACTTCCGCGAGCCCGAGCGACATGTTGACCGAGATCGCAAACGCGAGCAGGATAACGACCTCCGCGCTCGCGGTAAGTAGCATCGGCGCCGCGATCCGGGCGTCGCGGTACCGCCAGTAGACCATCCCGGCCACGGCAAGCGCGGCGAACAGTCCGACGACGAGCGAGCGGACCCGAAACTCCGCGCCAAGCCACGCCTCGAGTTCGAAGTTGGTTCCTCGCTCGAAGGCCAGTTCGGCCGGCAGGCCGCCGGCGTTGAGGTTGATCTCGAGTTGCTGGGCCTCCTCGAACGTCCCCGTTTGCATCAGGAAGATACGACTGTCGAGGAAGTTGTTCGTTCGGATGTCTTCGGCCAGCCCACTCGTGATCCCGGCGGCATAGGTGACGTTTCCGTCGACTTTGGTGAGGAGACAGTAGCCAGGATCGTCCGGACGATCGTCCGCGTCCTCCCATCGACAGTTCTCGATTCCTTCCTCGGTGAAGCCGTACTCGTTCAGATCGTTCACGTAACCGGGTGCGGCCTCTTCGGTGATGCGAACCGGCACGTTCGGCGGTCGATTCCCTTCACCGGGATTCGCCGGGTCCACGCGGTCGAAGTCATCGAAATCCAGGACGGTCTCGTTCCGATATCCGTCCCCATCGGGGAAGTGTGCGACGACCTCCACGACACCGCGCTCTTGAATCAACGCTTGCACTTCACTCAGTGGCTGGCCCGGTACCTCGACGATGACGAAGTGTTCGCCACCGGGTTGGGTCGCCGTGACAACTCGCGACCCGGACAGTCCGGCGACGTCAACTCGATCGTTCAAGACGCGGACGACGGTGTTTCGCGTCTCCTCGTGAACGCCGGAACGAATATCTCCGTCCGAGACGTCGACCCCCGCCGCTTGCATGGCCTCGAGGAACGCCTCACGTTCTACCGCTGGGGCGGTCGTCTCCACCGACCCGCGTTGATTCTGTGGGTCGTCCACGTGGACGTGGATCTCCGCCGTACTCACATTCAGCTCGGCAGCAATATCAGATTCCAGGGCCGCCGTCTCCTCCGGATCGAGGGGCACATCTTCTGCGATATACCCGGCGATCGGTGCCCGGACGCTAGCGCCACCACCCAGGTCGATCCCCCATTGAAGGTTCGTGATGCCCTCGGCCTCCTCCACGGGACCGGCCCCGCCGACGAGTTCGAAGGGGAAAAAGAGGACGAGGAGGCTGACGGACACAAACACCACCAGGAGCGTGATCCGCCAGTTCAGCTTCGCCCAACCGTACGCATCGCGAAGTTGCCCCACCGGGCTCATCGTCCCACCGCCTCGAACTTATAATAGCGTAGTAAGGAGACGTTCAGCAGGTAGGTATTCATGAGATCCGCGCAAAGCCCGAACACGAGCACGATGCCGACCTCCGGCAACAGCGGAATCTGAAGCAGCCAGGCGGCTGCAGTCATCACGATCATCGCCACGATCGACGTCGTGGTCATGGTCACCCCGGTTCGCATCGCGCGCTGGGTACTTTCATAGAATCCGCCGCGGCGGCGTAACACTTGGTTGTTCAGCAGGATGTCTGAGTCGACGCTATACCCGATCAGCATCAACAGGGCCGCGACCGTACCAAGCGTGAGATCGATGCCGAACAGGTTCATCAACGCGAGAGGAATCATGATGTCACTGAACGCCGACGCCACAATCGCGATACTCGGGACGAACGTCCGGAAAATGATCGCGATGAGGATACTCATGCCGGCGAACGCTATCGCGACCCCGATCACTGCCTGACGTTGAGTGTCGGCGCCGAAGCTCTCATCGCGAAAGTTCGATCCCGCCACGTCGAATCCCGCGTCGTCCGCATCCGCCTCCAATGCCTGGAGCGTCGTATCGTCCAAGTCTCCGCGATCCTGGAAGGTAACGATCGCACGATCGTCGAGCTGTGAGAGTTGCACGGTGTCCGGCTCTCGGTGGAAGGCGTCCCTGATCTCCTCCTCACTGGCATCGGTCTCGATCGTTAACTCGGCACCACCCGTGAAATCGAGCCCGAGGTGAGCCGGGGTGCCGGTCACGACCCACATCCCACCGATCACCACAAGTGCAATGAAAAGCAACACCAGCGGTATGACCACCAGCTGTCGGTTCGAGTACTCGGTGTACTCGACGTCCGGAATAGCCGGTGGTTCCATGCACCGATTTAGGTCAAAGGCCCGGAATAAGCCTTCCCGTTCGGCGTACGCGTGTCATCGGCCCCCACGGTGGGTTTAATTCCATCGGGTCGGGCTCTCCAGCTATGAAAATCGATATCGGCAATGCACTCGCCGAGGTGGCCAGTCCCGGTATCTCCCGAGAAGGCCTGGAACGACTTGACCGTCGCGTGGCCACGATCCACCGGAAGATCGAAACGGAGCGAAACGCCGGCTCGTTCGGGTATCGTGCCCTGGACCTCCCGGCAGCGGTCGATCCAGCGGAGATCGAAGAACTCGTCAGCCGGCTTCCACCAGCCGAGACCGTCGTCCTCGTCGGGATCGGCGGAAGCGCACTGGGGGCGGCCGCGGTCGACGAGGCCCTCCCCAGCGACCGGAACCTGATTGTGCTCGATAATGTCGATCCCGCAGCGATCGATAGACTCCTCGCTGATATCGATTTCGAGCGATCGGTCGTTCACGTGGTCTCCCGGTCGGGGACGACGACGGAAACGCTGGCCAACTTCGCAGTCGTCCGTGAAGCGATGGAAAGCGACGACGTGGACTGGACAGACCGGACGCTGGTGACAACCGGCAACGATGGGCCGCTGCGGTCGACCGCTGACCGCCACGATCTCCCGTGTGCCCAAACCCCCGAAGGGGTCCCGGGGCGGTATTCCGTACTCTCAACGGTGGCACTTCCGACGCTCGCGATTCTCGGGGTCGATATCGCATCGTTGCTGGCCGGCGGGCGGGCCGGTGTGGCGCAGCGCTCGGAGAGTCTCTTTGAATCCCCCGCCTATGCGTACGGGGCAGTTTCTTACGCACTCTCCCTTCGAGGTGCCCGCGTCAATGCGCTGATGCCCTATGCCGAGTCCCTGGAAACCTTCGGGGAGTGGCTCGCCCAGCTCTGGGCGGAGAGTCTCGGAAAGGACGGACTGGGGCAGCTCCCGGCTCGGGCCCTCGGCGCGACGGACCAACACTCCCAGCTCCAGCTCTACCGGGCCGGCCCACGAAACGTCCAGGTCACGTTCCTTGCCGTCGATGAGGGCCCCGACGTCCCCGTGACGGGGATTGTAGAGGATGACCTCGATTATCTCGGGAACACCAGCTTGCGGGAGATTCTCGATGTCGAGTTACGCGCTACCGAAGCGAGCCTCGCCGCCGCAGGACGCCCGTCCGTCAGACTCACGATCGATCGGGTCGACGCTTATGCGCTCGGCGAGTTACTCGTCGGGATGGAAGCGGCGTGCATGATGGCCGGGGAACTGTTCGAGATCGATCCGTTCGATCAACCGTCGGTCGAATGGGGAAAACGGGCCGTCCGCGGGCAACTTGGCGCGCGCAGCACTCGCGAGGCACAAGCGCTTCGAGATAAGGTTGAATTGGAGATCGATGGCGATTGATGTCCGCCGACAGCTGAAACGGGTTCGCTTTCGCCGTGCTCCGCTGTAAGCGAGAACGCAGTACTCGAAAAAACACTCCCGAGAAGTCGCTGCGTATTTCTATGCCGATGCGCATTTTATCGCTGGCGGGAAATCCGATCCAATGACCGAGCGTGGGGCGGCAACGGTGGGACTCGCGGTCGCGGCGGCGGCGCTGTTACCCGCTGTGGCTGCCTGGCCCGGTGTCGGCCCAGCCGACCGAATCACGCTACTCATCGGACTCGCCGGTGGGACAATCGCGTTCGTCGCCTTTAGTGGGGTTCGGCACGGTGCTGTCTCGACACGGGGCGGGGTGGTGCTGGCAGTTATCGGCGGGGTCTGTATCATCTTCGCGGGTGTGGTCGGCGTCATTGGCGCCCCTGCAGTTGAGACCCGGCGGACGCTTCGGGCGATCGCATGGCTCCTCCTGGGCGCTGCAGCGATAGGGCTCGCCAATGGAATGCGGACCGGCGTCGACCTTCGGACAATCCTACAGCGAGCGAGTCTGTTGCTGTTTACGGGAGGAATCGGCCTGCTGGCACTATACGTCGCGGGGACCACCGGATACCTCGTTGAAGCAGCGCTCGGAGCAATCTCCGAGCCCGGCATTCTTGCCCGCTTTGGAGCGCGGCAGGTGGGGGTGGGGATCGGTTTCGTTGCCGTCGCGGTCGTGACCGTCCTGGCCATCGAGGGAAACCTCGAATGGATCGATCTGCGGCTCCTCAACCGCAGCGACGTCGTTACCGTTGTGGCGGGCATCGTGGGCATCATCGCCATCGCCGGAGCCGTGACCGTTGTCTACTGGCTCCTCGACGTCCCAACCACGGAACATGCGGTCCATCGAATGGGCCAGGAGGCTGGACCTGAAGTCGTCCTGATCGCGATTCCGCTTACCTGGATCGGCGCGGTGATCGGCGAGGAGCTGGTCTATCGGAACGTCATCCAGAAGTACCTCACGGAGCGGTGGACCGCCAGTGCGGCAATCATCGCGAGTAGCGCCATCTTCGCCGTCGTCCACCTACCCGCGTTCACGCCTGGAGCGCCCGTCGAACTGGGTGCAGCGGTGCTTGCGGTCTTTACGATTTCATTGGTGCTGGCGGTCGCGTATCACCGCACCGGCAACGTTGTCGTCCCGATGATCATCCACGGGATCTACAACGTGATCATCTACGTGGGGATCTACGCCCAGCTCGCCGGGCTCTGGTGAGCTAGGCGTCGGTCGGGTTCTTCCGGGCAAGGCCGGTCCCGCAGATCGGACACCGGTCGTGTTCCTCGTCGAACTCCCGTCCGCACCCCTGGCACTGAAAAATCCAGTCGCGTTGTTCTTCGATTCCTTCCTGGTTGATGACCTCGACGGTGACGTCGAGCCGGTCGGCCACGTTCTGCATGGCGTAGTCGTCGGTCACCAAGGTGGCATCCAGTTCGAAGGCGGTGGCGATCAGGCGAACATCGGTTTCGGAAAGGACGGTGTCGTCGCCGAGATCGCGGGAGGTCCGCCGGATCGTTTCGATGGTCTCTTCGTTCGGGATGTGAATGTGCATCCCCGCACCCTCGAGGGCGTCGTATCGGTAGGCGCTCTCGCCCTCGAGTTCCTCCCGAACGAGTGGAACCGTTGCCACTTGTTCGGTCGTGTGATACTCGTTGATAAACGCTGACGAGTCCAAGACGTACATTACCGCTCGACGATGATGTAATCTTTGACTGCCTGTACGTTTGAGACGGGCACTTTGTAGCGCCCCGCCTCGTCCTGTTCGAAATCGACGTCGGGGACGACGCTTTCCTCGTCGGGAGAGACAATCAGGTCGATGAGCTGGCCAGACTGGAGATCCACGCTGATGTTATAAAGCATGCCCAGTTCGCTGCCGTCCGAGCCCATGACGGCCTTGCCCGAAAGGTTTTCCGCCAAGATCTCCGCCATGGAGAGTGGGTAGTACGGCACGTCACTATAATCGTTCGGGTTACTACCCCGGCGAAACTCGCGTGTGGCGACGCGTATAAGGGCCGGCGCTACCAGCCTCGTGACAATGGTATCGGTCGGGCAACCGCGGTGGTGCAAGCCATGAATTCGGAGGTGACGACCCAGCCGGACGGGGGCGAAAACGTCCGGGCGTACACCGTCCGGATGGAACTCGTCGACGAGCCGGGGGAGCTGTTGAACGCGCTCGAACCGATCGCGGTCAACGGTGGAAACTTGCTGTCGATACATCACGAGCGGGGGTCGCTAACCCCGCGGGGACGCATTCCCGTCCAGGTAGCGCTGGAGTGCGTGGCGGATCGTTTCGATGATATCGTGACGGCACTACAAGATGCAGGGATCACAGTCATCGAGGCGGGGGAGGAACGGTACAGTGAGGCGGTCACGTTGCTACTCGTCGGGCACCTGGTAGAGACAGATCTCTCCGATACCCTCGCCGAGCTCGAATCCTGCCCGCACGCGTCCGTGCTCGATTTTTCCCTGTCGGCACCCCACAATGCCGAGGATGTTTCGAGTGCGCGGGTGCGCCTCGCGGTCGGCAGAGAAGCGCTCGCGGAGACGCTCACCGCCGTGCGGGCCTTGGCCGAGGAAAAGGATCTTCGCGTGATCGAACCGCAACTCGACGACTGGGGTGGGTAACGTGGGGCGAAAACTTGCCGTCCTGGGGCTGGGCGCCGTCGGACGCTCCGTACTCGAGCTGGCGGACGCGTACGGTCACGATATTACGGGAGTCGCAGATTCCACAGCGGCGGCGATCGATTCGAACGGGCTCGCGGTTGCGGACATCCTCGGGCGGAAGGATCGTGGCGAACCGATCGGCGATGCCGACACGGAAGCAGTTCTCGCCGGCGAGTACGACACGCTGGTCGAGGTAACTCCCACGACTCTCGGAGACGCCCAACCGGGATTCGGGCACGTTCGTGCGGCGCTCGAGCGCGACAAACACGTCGTGCTCGCGAACAAGGGGCCGATGGCGGAACGGTATCCAGAAGTTCGCGCGTTGGCCGACGAGAGCGACGGGGAACTGCGATTCGAGGCGACCGTGGGGGCGACGATTCCGGTGCTGGGAACGATCCAGGACTACGGTCCGGAGATGATCACCGCGGCGCGGGGGGTGCTCAACGGGACGGCCAACTTCATCCTCACGCGGATGACACACGAAGGCCTCGACTACGAACACGTTCTTGCGGAGGCACAGGATCTCGGCGTCGCTGAAACGGATCCGAGTTTCGACGTCGAAGGGACGGACGCGGCGCTGAAGTGCGTGATTCTGGCAAACGTGTTGACCGGTGGTGAACCAGGTTTTACCCTTGACGACGCGGAGGTCGAAGGAATCGTCGATATCCCACCGTCGGCACTGGAACTCGCGACCGAGGACGGCAGGACCGTCCGGCTAATCGGTGAGGCAACCCGTGAGGGGGTGCGGGTGGGGCCCCGGCTGATCCCACAGAACGGTACCCTTGCGGTGACGGGAACCCAGAACATCGTCCAGCTGTCGACCGTACACGCGGGCGAACTCAATCTGAGTGGCCGTGGCGCCGGTGGCCACGAAACTGCGACCGCAATCTATGCCGACATCGCGCGGCTTCCGGAGTGACGATCGGCCGTATCGGGGTTGTAGCCAACCGTTTGGGGGAGACCTGCCTGCCGAAGCCTCCTGACAACAGGCGCCAAGAACGTGCGATGAACTCACACGGAACGGGCTTCGAGACGCCCGAAACCCGCAGTTTCGAAACCGTTTTAATCCGTTCCGGCGCAAATCATTGGTACATAAAGCGCCGTCGGGCGCGTGTGATCAGCCATGAGCGAGGACAAACCGCATCAGAACCTGGCCGTCATCGGCCACGTAGACCACGGCAAGAGTACGCTCGTGGGACGACTCCTCTTTGAGACGGGGAACGTCCCGGAGCACGTCATCGAACAGCACCGCGAGGAAGCAGAAGAAAAGGGCAAGGGCGGGTTCGAATTCGCCTACGTCATGGACAACCTCGCCGAAGAGCGTGAGCGCGGGGTCACCATCGACATCGCCCACCAGGAGTTCGACACCGACGAGTATTACTTCACGATCGTCGACTGTCCTGGCCACCGCGACTTCGTCAAGAACATGATTACCGGGGCGTCCCAGGCGGACAACGCCGTCCTAGTCGTGGCCGCCGACGACGGCGTCGCGCCACAGACCCAGGAGCACGTGTTCCTGGCCCGCACCCTCGGGATCAACGAACTCATCATCGCCGTCAACAAGATGGACCTGGTCGACTACGGCGAAGACCGATACAACGAGGTCGTCGAGGAGGTCAGCGATCTCCTCCGACAGGTTCAGTTCGACGTCGACAACGCGAAGTTCATTCCTTCCTCGGCCTTCGAAGGTGACAACGTCGAGGCAGCATCGGACAACACCCCCTGGTATGACGGGCCGACGATCCTCGAGGCGCTCAACGCCCTCGAAGAGCCCCAGCCGCCGACGGACGCACCGCTCCGTCTCCCCATCCAGGACGTGTACACCATCTCCGGGATCGGGACTGTGCCGGTCGGTCGTGTCGAGACTGGTCAGATCCGTCCGGGAGACAACGTGTCGTTCCAGCCCTCCGACATCAGCGGGGAGGTCAAGACTGTCGAGATGCACCACGAGGAGGTGCCGGAAGCGAACCCCGGTGACAACGTCGGGTTCAACGTCCGCGGCGTCGGGCAAGACGACATCCGTCGTGGCGACGTGTGTGGGCCGGCGGACGACCCGCCGACGGTCGCCGAGACGTTCACCGCCCAGATCGTTGTCATGCGACACCCCTCGGTGATCACCGCCGGATACACCCCGGTGTTCCACGCGCACACCGCGCAGGTGGCGTGCACGTTCGAGTCGATCGATCAGAAGATCGACCCCGCGAGCGGGGAAGTCGAAGAAGAAAATCCCGACTTCATCAAGAGCGGAGACGCGGCAATCGTGACGGTTCGACCGCAGAAGCCGCTGAGCATCGAGCCCTCCTCGGAGATTCCCGAGCTCGGAAGTTTCGCGATCCGTGACATGGGCCAAACGATTGCAGCGGGCCGCGTGCTCGAGGTCACCGAGAAGTAATCAATGCAGCAAGCACGCGTCCGGCTCGCCGGGACGGAACCGGTCGATCTCGACGACATCTGCGCCGACATCGGCGAGATCGCGACGAAGACCGGTGTCGACATGAGCGGTCCGATCCCGTTGCCGACGAAGACGTTGGAGGTTCCGACGCGGAAGTCGCCAGACGGTGAAGGGACCGCCACCTGGGAGCACTGGGAAATGCGTGTCCACAAACGGCTGATCGACATCGACGCCGACGAACGGGCGCTGCGCCAGCTGATGCGAATTCAAGTGCCCAACGACGTTTCGATCGAGATCGTCCTCGAGGACTAGCGGTTCGTTTTCTCCGGGTGCGGCGTGCAGTAAGAGAAAGGTCGGCGACTACCGCTGAACAAGGCCCATGACCGTTCTCTCATCGCTGTGGACAGCATGGGGCGTATCCAGGTGGGAGGGGCTCCAAGGAGACATAATTGCACGGTATGAACACGACACCGCCCCAAGAGACAGACTCAAGCGTGATAGCCGCTGGCAGAATCGAGACGCGGCATTCGAACTCGGAAGCCGGATCCATCGGTGATGGAACTGACCATCACCTGAGCGAAGATTGGGAGCACACTACGATGTCGGTGTCGGACCATCCTCGTATTTATCCCGGAACTCACCGATCAATTGGCCCATCATCGCGTACCAGTCGTTGAGTAACCGCTGCATCTCGTCTGCCACCTCGTTTGCATCCATCGGGTGGAAGACGTGATAGTAACCCCCATTCTCGTAGTTTACCTGTTCCTTTCTCACGAACCCGGCTTGCTGGAGTCGTTGCATGGATCGATAGACTGTCGATCGCTCTCGATCGACTTGCTGTGCGATTTCGTCGATCGTGAGAGGTTCGCCCGCCTCGACCAAGACACGAAAACTTCGCTTATCGAGGTCTTTCAGGCCGTGAAAACACTCGAGCAGCCCCTCACACTCCATGTCCTGCCGGAGCATCTCCCGCATCGAATCATCCATGTGGCCCATACGGGCTTCGAGAAGATAAAATTGGGCACATTTCACACTACTAACCAGGGCGAACCCGATGACCGCGTCCAGTGTGAGCATGTCCTCGTCTCCGTCCGAATTAGTATTGTATGTATTGCGCAATTCTTTAATATCCGTGGCCCGAATATCCGAGTACATGGCAGCGCGATCACAGACAGCACAACGGTTCGGATTCGACTGGGAGTACTCGTCGAACGTATCGACCCTGTTCGGTGTGTTCACGATCGTCGCGGTGATCGGTTGGCTGGTCAGTTCCCTACTGACGGCAATTCACGTGTTCGCATTACCGGCCATACCACCGGACGCGCCGGTCCAGGGGAGTATCGAAGTAATCACGAGCCAGTGGGCGTACGTCTTCGGCGTCCCCCTGGCGACATTCGGTGCAGTCTACTACTTGACGACAATCGGCCTTGCGCTCTGGTGGTTCGATACCCGGCATCCACTGATCGTTAAAATCCTGACGCCGATCACGGCCTCGGGGGTTGTTGCCTCGGCATACTTCGTCTGGCTCCAGCTCGTGCCGATCGGTGCCATTTGTCCCTTCTGTATGCTGTCGGCTGGCGCAACCGTGGTACTCCTCGGGCTCGAGTTGATGATCCTCCAACGGAGCGAGACACCGAAAATGCCCGAGTTACTCGGGGATTTCGCCACACTATTCAATGAAACGAACCTGGCAGTGGTGATCTTCCCACTGCTCGTAGGGCTGGCAAGCCTCATCGGAATGTTCGTGATCCCACTGCTCCCGCTTCCCGAACCAGTTCCGTTCTCGTAATTCCCGGCCGCCTTGATGGCTTGGTCATCTGGTCATAATATTGTCTGATGCTCCCAATATAGGAAGCATCCAGATAGAGGACTGTTCGTTGGTCAGAGGTAACTCTTCGTACGACAATACAACGCGTGTCGCTATACACGCATGTCGGGACTGGTGACCTACTCGAGGCGTGCACGGTCGAATACAATGATCCGGCGTTCCTCGGAGGTCGAGGGCACCCGAAAGGGGAACAGCTGGAAATGGGCGTAATGCGCTCCCGGCACCCGATTCAGATGTGATTTCTATGCAAGCACAGGCATGGGGCATTCGCAACGTCACGATAGTCCATTCGTCGTAACAAGCCGAATCAGCCAGGAAGGAACGCCGGATCCACTTCCCGCAACCTGGTAGTTGATTCGAAGTGTTCGTAAAAGCGCCGATAGAGATCTGTATCCTTCCCCGGGCAGTCATACCGGAGCGTGTGGAAATCCCCCACGACGGCACAATACCGCTTGGCTCTGGTGAGCGCGACGTTCAGTCGCCGCGGACCATCGGGTTTCCGGCCGAGAAAACCGAGTTCGCCGTCGCTGTTGCTTCGGACGAGCGAAATGACGATCGCCGCTCGTTCGCTCCCCTGGAAGGCGTCGATGGTGTCAACCGTAATGCGGCCTCCCTCGTCGACACGTTCGGAGAGGACCTGGGTAATCTCGGTGACCTGAGCGGCGTAGGGTGTGATGACCCCGATATCGGCGGCAGAAAGATCCTTCAATCGTTCGTTCACGATAAGCGCGACGAGACGGGCCTCTGTCGGATTTGCCCGCGAGTGATCATGGCGTTCGACCCGTCCACCGATACTGTACGCTTCGAGTGCGACCTCCGTGGAGGGGAGCGGATCGATGTCGCGCCCGGATCGGAGTTCGCCGTCGTAAAAGGTCCGGTTGGGAAAGCGGAGGATATCGCGGTGCATGCGGTACTGGGTTTGCAACCGCGTTCCCACTCCCTCGAAAACCCCATCCGCGGCGTACAGGTGCTCGAACAGTGAGAGTCCGTAAGCGGATGCGGGCGGGTCATCACGCGAACTGAACGGCGGGAGCTGTTTGTGATCGCCGGCGAGGACGACACGATCGGCACACACCAGTGGAATACACGATGACGCACAGGTCGCCTGGGTCGCTTCGTCGAGGACCAGTACCTCGAACGCATCGCTTTGGAAGCGGGCAGCGCTGTTTGTCGTGGCGACGGTGACGTCAGCCCGCGTGGGCGTATCCGCGTAGTCGGTCCTGACCACTGCATTGCTCGAACGCGAGGCGTTGGCGCGATGAATCGTCAGTTCGTCGGCTTCGTGCTGGCCGTATGCGTGGAGCGATCGGCTATCGACGGACGCGGGGGTGGAGTCCCCGACCAGGAGATTGTCCACCGCCTGATTCGAATCGGCACAGACCAGCACTCGTTCACCTGCCTGCACGGCCCGGCGGACGATCTCGACGAGCGTTCGTGTTTTCCCCGTACCTGGCGGGCCGTGCACGCAGAACAGGTCGTCCGCGAGTAACGCCAGATCAGTTGCGAGTTTCTGTCCCTGATTGAGGTCGGCGTCGAGGGTTTCACTCCTCGCGGCGGCGTCGTTGGTAAAGGTCACCGGCCGTTCCCCCGCGAGTACAGCCGCCTGGTCCGTATCGGCGATAGCGTCGATGGCCGCCAATTCGCGGCGGAACGGGACCGGATTCAACAGCGCCGAAAGGCCAAAGCGCTGGCCTCGCCGGTTGGGGAGGGCGCTCGTTTCCGCCGCTGATTCGACGTGGATGTTTAAGACCACTCCGAGGCCGTGAATGTCCACTACCGTCGCATCGGCGACGGGCTCCCCCGCCGCACTGTGAAGAAGTACCTCGTTTTCCTGGTAAATGCCGAACTCCTCGGGGACGAAATAGGACCAGTCACCGGACCGGGCGTCCTCGAGATCCGGGTCGAGATCGACCCTGAAGGTGTAACGCCCGTCATCGACGCCCCGAAACTCGAGATTCGGGACGGCCTCGCCGCCATTGTCGTAGATTTCACGAGGTGTCGCCCGCTCCGACCGTGCCCGGTTCTGCTCGCGTCGGGCCGATCGCTCCCGACGGACGTACGTGGTGAGTCCGTCGACGAGCTCGTCAGCCGTTGTTGGATGTCGCGGTGCCTCCTTGTCATGAATTGGCAGGTTGTAGTCCGGCGGATACTCGGGAGGGCGAAAATCGGCGTGCCAGAAGCGGAGTCGCTGGGCCAGGGGAGTCTCGGCGAACTCGTCGATCGACATTGCTTTTCGTTCCCCGTCCGGCGAGCGGTAGAGGATGATCTCGCCGCGCAGGTTGTGCTCGGCGTATCCGAGATACTGGCCGGTCAATACCGCACGATCCCGGGTGTGGAGCGGGAGACACACGGTATCGGAGATCTCCGTATCGACGAGTTGGGGATGACTCGCGGCGAAGGCGGCGATCGGACGGATGGGAACCTCCCCCGCGCCGGGCTCGAGTTCCGCAGCATCGGGAGCATACAGGGACGCGGCAGCGACATCGAACGAGGAGACCGCGTGGTCGAACAGCAGAGACATTGGTGGGTTTCCACCCAGTCAGTGTGCTTCATCCTTCCGTATGCAGGCTCCAGGTCGTTCCAAACCTGCCTCCAGCGTTCGTCCGGTCGATCTCGCACCCTCGCTTGGGAATCCTGGGAGGACCCAACTCGGGAGTCACATCGAAGCCCGAAAACGCTCCAGTTTGCATGCACTGGTTGTGAGTGAACGGAATTGATGCGGGCGGAGGCCTGGAAAATTGCCGGATACACAACCCCACTGGCTCACCCGTCGGTGCATTCGTCAGGGATCTCGATCTCGAAGTCTTGATTGAAGCCGTGCCGGCGGTATTCGATGGTGATTTCGGCTGGATCGTCATGCGCGCCAGTGGTATACCGTCCCTCGTATCCGACGAAGTAACCGCTCTCGACGCCGATGTAAATCCGCATCGCCCCCTCAATCGCTTCGAACGTTGGCTCGAGATCGAGCTCCCACACGTGGACGGGTTCGTCAACCCAGGCGACCGATGTCGTGTCACCATATGAAATATTTTCGTCGCTTTCGTCGAGCTGATCAGGGTGTGGTCGATCGAACCCACCGGGATTCTCCGCATGTATCATGATCGTCGCTTCGTCGCTCGACGTGCAGGTGCCGTCGGGGAGGATTTGATACGCCTCGCCGTCGACGATATAGTGCTCAAAGGCTTCTGACTCACCTTCGTCGGCCACCATTTCGAAGATTTGATACAATCTGTCGTTCGCGATATCCGTCTCGCGATACAAGCCTTGCGTCCACTCCCCATCCGGCCCCTCGTGCGTAATCTCCATATCAAGTATATATGATTCAAAGTCCTCGCGAACGTCAAGTGTCTCCGCTGGCTCCTCTTCGCCATCGTCGGAGGAATCAGCCACAGAGTCGTCAGCATCCCCGTTGGCATTGTTGTCATCTGCTGGGGGTGCCCCATCATCCGCGGTATCGTCCGCGGCGTGATCGTCTGTATCGCCGTCCGTCGCATGATCGTCTGTATCGCTGTCAACGGCATCCACGTCATCTTCATCACCCACGCAGCCGCCTACCACTGTGAATGCGGCACCTACTACCAGATAGCGACGGCGAGTGATCGAAGCGTTGCTTGAACTCGTCCGAGGGCATCCGGCTCCCGTCGAATCTTCAGAACTTAGCCCCTCTTCATGCCGTACCATGCTACATTGTGATCGGATCCCAATAAAAGTAGAAAGTCCATAATATCCAGATGATTCATCCCAGTCGTCTGTAATGAGCCCCGGTGCGCAGTTCGGACCCTTGACCCCCCAACAAGGAATCTCGTCCTGCTGGAAATTCCTCTGCAATCGTGGCTCACGGGGAATGATCTTACGCGAGTCGAGCCGACCAACAAGCGATGGATGACTCGGTCGAGATCGTTCACGTCGGTAACAACACGCAATCCCTGTGACGTGCTTACCCATCTTCGAGCTGTTCGTCGTCGGTGAGAGCGACCTCGTGGCGACGTCGATAGCACAGAACCCCCCGGACAGAGAGCTGCGAGAAGAGGATCATCCTCCTCGGGCGAGAGGCATTCAACAAGGGGGGATTTCGGCTTTGCGCAGGTATGGCTACCCCCCTGTTAACGCAGACGTCGCTTACGCAGGATCCGTCATCTCTCGGCCCGCGAGGTTTCGTATTGCGATCCTCGCCTGTTCCGTATCGAGTTTGAGCACTGTGCGATCGTACGTGACCAGGCCATTGATCTCCGTCTCCACGTCGGTCCACTGCGTGTAAATCGCCGCGCCTAGCCCATTGGAATCGCATAATCGCGTTAGTTCGTGTATCTTCTCGGTAAACCGGTCGGTCAGCTCCGCTCGTCCGCCCACCTCCTCGTACCCCCAGTCGTCGGTGGGTTTCCACTCGTGCCCGTCGAGGGACAACGCAATACCGCCAAACTCATCGATCACCGTGATCCGATCGTCCGAGGGCGGTGGTGTGCCTGGGCCGGGATAGTTGTGAACAGAGACGATGTCACCGACGTCACCGTCACATTCGCAGACGTTCACGCCACTCATGTTGTTCACCAGGCGCGTCTCGTCGATCGCAGTGACGGTTTGTGTCGCTGATCGGATCGTCTCCGGCGCCGAGCCACCCCATCCCTCGTTCAGGGGCACCCACACGACGATCGATGGATGGTTGCGGTGTTGTTCGACCATGCGTTGTAACTCGCGGTGCCACTGGCGATCGATTTCGCCGACGTCGAACTCGCCCAGATTGGGCATGTCCTGCCAGACCAGCATGCCCACCCGATCGGCGTGATAGTACCATCGTCGCGGCTCGACCTTGACGTGTTTGCGAACGGCGTTGAATCCCAGTTCGTCCTGTCGAGCGAGGTCCGAGGCGAGTGCCTCGTCACTCGGGGGCGTCGAAATCCCATCCGGCCAGTAGCCCTGGTCCAGGGTTCCAAACTGAAAGGTGGTCTCGCCGTTGAGCGTCGGACGCACCTGCCCGTCGATCCGCATCGTATCGATCGACCGCATGCCGAAGTAACTCTGCACTTCGTCGACAGTCTCCCCATCATCCAGCAGGCGAACAGTGAGGTCATACAGCCGTGGTGTTGCCGGTGTCCACAGCGTGGCGTCCGGCACTGGAACCTTCAGCGGATCCGTGGTTGGCCCGGTCGTTCGTCCCACGACCGAGCCGTCGTCCCAAGCCGTTGCTTCGACGGTGAGGCCGTCAATATCGATACCACGTACATGAATCTCGACCGCTTCGTCGTTGAGAACAGGCGTAATCGTCACGCCAGTGATGTAGCTGGACGGCACCGGCTCGAGCCAGACGGACTGCCAGATGCCGGAGTACGGCGTATACCAGATTCCCTCCGGATCCGGGTGCTGTTTCCCGACTGCCTGTGCGGTGCGGTCGGTCGGGTCAGTGACACGAACGACGAGTTCCAAAACGTCGTCCGCACTGGCAACCGCTTCCGTAATATCGACCGAGAATGCGTCGTACCCACCCGTGTGGGTTCCGTATTGCTGTCCGCCGACGTATACTTCGGTCCGATAATCGACGGCTTCGAACTGGAGCAGGAACCGGTCCGTGGGGATGTCGTCCCGCTCCTGCCAGACCGGTGGAACCTGCAGTTCTCTCCGATAGACCATGGCATCGACGGGCCGTTCGATGCCCGAGAGCGAGGACTCGACGGGAAACGGCACCAGGATCCGTTCGTCGAGTTCCCGGTCATTCGGTGGGAGCTCGTCAGTGGCCTCGAATTCCCACACGCCGTTCAGGCACGCCCACGCGGGCCGCATCAGTTGGGGACGAGGATACCGAGGCCACGGCAACGCTGAATCGGCCTCTTCGAACCACGGCGTCCGAAGTCCGGGATCGCCGCGAGTCCAGGCGCCCGCGTCGCTTGTCCCAACGGGTGCCTCCCCTGTATCGTCGGCCAGCAAGAAGGATCGCCGATTGACGAGCCGGCCGTCTGGGTCCGACGAATCCGACTGCGTTCCGTCTTCCATGAACAAGCTTGTCGTAGACTGGCTTCATAAAGGACAACGTGTGCCGGCGAATCTGCGCCCGATCTCCGAGGAGATCCTCAGCGGTCGGACGAATGGCCTGGATCCAACACGAGATATCGCTCAAAGCCGAAGGACGGCGGACGAACAAGGAATCGACGTCGTCACCGCTGGCCCGGAGGGCCCGCGGGGGTCGAATCGGGTCAACACGGCGCATCCATCGCAATCCTCAGGCCGCGCTCGTGGCGTTGATCCACGCCACGCATAAACCGTCGGGGCCGTGTCACCGGTGGAGACAGTACGAACACCTGCATCCCGCCCGCCAGGGAATCATCACCCGAACCGAACGATCCAGAGCCCCATGTCATCATTCCCGGAGCGCATATCGGCCCACTGGCCAGCAATCGAGGTGCTCCTCGCGCTCCTCGTATTCGGGACGACCGCGATGACGCTTACCGAGACGATGGCGATGCTGCCGCGGCAACTCGGCGTTCTCTGGCTCCCTGCCACCGTACTGTTCCCCGCCCTGCTGGCGAGTTCGGTGCTGCTCGGTGTGGGAATCCGGTTGGGTTCGATCGTGCGGGATCGCAAACGCAAGGATCGTTCACGACGTGCTGCTGTCGTCGAGCTCGTCGTCTCGTTCGTCCTCGGGCTGGCGGCCCTCTACACGCTCGTTTGGGTGTTCGGAACGGTCTACGTGCTCTTTTTCGGGACCACCGGCGGCGTCATGCTTGCGCCGTTTGCCACCGTCGTGGTCGCCAGCGGGCTGGGTGTGCTTGTACTTTTCACCCATGGCGGCCGAGCGATCCGGCGCCGGTGGTGACCCGATCCCTGGCCGGGCCATGACGAGATCGGTTGGGGGAACCGCACACGAACTTTTGTAAGGTGCCCGCCAACGCGAACGTATGTCGGACGCACTCCCGCGGGCCACCTTGGAAGTGGTGTTGCTCGTGCTGGTGGTGTTCCTCGTCCAGTATCTGGCGCTGTTCGCCGGGCTGGGAATCGAGCTTTTCGCGCTCTCCGCGCCGTTGTCGCTCTATCCCTGGACGATCGTCCTGAGCGTGTATGCCCACGCTGGACTCGATCACCTGGTCGCGAACGTCCTCGCGATCCTCGTGTTCGGGACGATCGTCGAACGGAACACGACCAGGGCCCGATTCCACGCGTTCGTACTGCTAACGGGCGCAATCGCGGGCATGACCGAAGTGTTCGTGGGGTCGATACTGGGGCCGCCACCGGCCGTCCTCGGGATCAGCGGGGCAGCGTTCGCGCTGATGGGGTACGTGATGACCTCGAATCTGGTCTCCCGGCGGTTAGTCGGGACGTTCAAACTCTCCTTGCGGGCACAGCTCGCGATCATGATCGTTCTTGCGGCGGCCATCACCCTCGTCACCGGCGGCGAACGGATTGCCCTCATCGCCCACTTCACCGGCTTCCTACTCGGGTTGCTTGCCGGCCGGGTACGCCTGCTGCGAGTGCAGTAGGGGAAAGGACGACTGCTCGGGCTGGGCCGCTCTCACGTCAAGAACTTTGTCGGTGGCGCCGGTCCGAGGTGGTATGTCCGACCCGCCCAACGTGCTATGGATCGTCATGGAGGACGTCAATCCACGGTTCGGTTGTTACGGGGATTCGACCGCGCACACGCCGGCAATCGATGACCTGGCGGCCGACGGCCGTGTGTACGAGAACGCGTTCTGTACCGCCGGCGTCTGTGCCCCCTCGCGGGCCTCCTTGATGACTGGCATGAATTCGCCGAGCCTCGGCGCCCACCACATGCGAACCAGAACTCACGATGTCGAGGGCCTGCCGGATCCGTACGAGGCGGTGCCTCCACACTACGTGACGGCGTTTACCGAATATCTCCGACGAGGGGGCTATTACTGTACGCTCGACGCGAAGACGGACTACCAGTTCGGCGAGCCGTTTACGATGTGGGATCGGCACGGCGAGGGTGCCGGCTGGTGGGACGACACCAGGGCCGACGGCCAGCCGTTCTTCACCATGATGACCAACGGCGTCACCCACGAGAGCGGGATGTGGGCCCCCGAGGAAGGTGGGGAGATCGACGACCCGGAGACTGATCCACAGGAGGTCGAGATACCGCCGTACCTCGCGGACACCGACCGCACGCGGCGGGCGATCGCGAGACACTACGACAACATCTCCACGGCGGACGAATGGATCGGCGAATTACTCGTGCGGCTGGAGCGCGACGGACTTGCAGAAACGACGCTCGTCGTCCTGACAGCAGACCACGGTGAAGGGTTGCCGCGAAGGAAACGATGGCCGTACGATTCGGGAACGAACGTTCCGCTGATCGTCCGGTGGCCGGGGGAACTCGGGAGCAGTCGGAGCGAGCGGCTCGTGAGTCTCGTCGACCTCCCCGTGACGACACTCGCGGTAGCCGGCATCGATGCCCCCCCGTGGATGCACGGACGACCGTTCCTCGGACCGGAGGCGGAGCCGCGATCACACGTCGTCACAACCCGGGACCGGTACGACGAGGAGTACGACATGATGCGGTCGATCCGGGACGATCGGTTTCGATACGTCCGGAACTACTACCCGGAGCGCCCGTACGTCCTCCACATTCCGTATCGGAATCGACACCCGGCGATGCAGGAGCTGCTCCGGTTGCACGCGGAAGACGCACTCAATGAGCATCAATCGCGATGGTTTGCCTCGACCCGGCCGGCCGAGGAGCTCTACGATCTCGAAGCCGACCCGCACGAGACCAGAAACCTGGCCGGCGATCCAGCGTATCGGGACGACCTCGAACGACTCAGCGGAGCCCTGGACGAGTGGCGAACACGAGTTGGCGACCGAGCGGCCGCCAGGGAGGACGAAACACAACTACGCGATCGTATCTGGCCAGGAGGTGAGCAACCGACGACGGCGATACCGCGGTTCGTGCCCAACGCACCTGGTAATCGCGCGAGCGAACCCACCGACGGCGGAACCTTCGACGGACCGATGACGGTATCGCTGTACTGCCCTACACAGGGTGCCTCGATCGCCTGGACCGGCGAGGCGGGCGGGAATCTCCACTGGCGCCTCTACGACGGGCCAATGCGACTGGACTCCGGCGAGGACGTGACCATCCGCGCGAAAGCGATCCGATACGGGTACAGCGAGAGCGAAGAGCAGGTCGCCACGTTTCGCGTCGAGTAACTGAAGTCGTCTACATCCGCAACGCGTGGAGGATCGCGAGGAGGCCAGCGATCTGGCTCACCTCCGCGAGGACGATTACGACGGCCTGAACGGCGGCGGGCAAGCCGACGAGGGCGACGATGCCGATGCCGCCGACGTAGAGGACAAACGGGATGCCGAGGACCAGGACGAACCCGGCTGCGATGAACAACATCGGCCGACTCTGATTGTCCCGATAGCCACGGTAGGCGATGATTGCGATCCCGATGCCGACGATCGCCTTGATCACTTGTATCACCATCAGGG
Source organism: Halobacteriales archaeon (assembly GCA_007118975.1). Classification (GTDB taxonomy): domain Archaea; phylum Halobacteriota; class Halobacteria; order Halobacteriales; family SKNY01; genus SKNY01. The sequence goes on from SKQO01000126.1 coordinate 35,363, forward strand.
CAGCCTCAAAGGAGTCTGCGGCAAGAACCTCGCCGAGATACAGCGGCACGACACTCATCTCACATCTCCTCCACGAGCCGCGTGAACCGAGCGGCCATCCCTTCCCGTCGTTCGATATCGAACGCGAAACCCCGTTCGCTCAACTCCACAATGATCCGCTCAAGATCGGTCGCGTAGACGGTGTGGTGGTGTCCGGCCTCCGGATCCGGGCGCGTCCGTTCGACCAGCAAATCACACTCGCGAAGCTCGTTCACCCGGCGATAAATGGTCGGCTTCGAGGCACCGGCGGCCTCGCTCAGCGATTCGGCGGACATCGGCTCCCGACTCGTTTCCGCGAGAATCCGGCGTGCCGTCGCGTCCTCGAGAAAGGCCCCGATCTGCGCGATCGTACAGTCCTCATCGTCCATGCCACCACCTCCGGACCATTATGTCATCTCCCGCGACTTCACGGTTTGAAGCTGTGCTTTTCCCATTATGCTCGAGCGGTCGGAAGCGGTGGCTGTGATGGAAGCTACGAAACAGATCGGAACGTCCATCGTCCCGCCGATCGCAAACATTGGATTCGTGCTGACGAGTGTGTTGGCGAGCGCGTGGGCAGTGACCGTTTTCGACGCGGCGGTGCGGATCCGCTGGCACGTCGGCGAAGGCGTTTACTGGGGTCCGGAGTACGCACCCGCGATCCTCGTGTTCGGACTATTTCCCGTCGCAATCGGTGCGGTGTATGCCGGTTCACGCGCGATAAAAGGAGTGCTGGGACCGATCGAGGCGGAAACGATCTACGAACTGGCCGTGTCGCTGAGTCTCGTGCTGATCCTGTTCCTCCAGCTGTTGGTCATCGGGCTGAATCTGGTGGCGCCGTGATGGAGCCATACACAGGGTCGCCTGGCTGCACTCCCCGGAATCTGGCTCGTCCTGCCTACAACTCGTATGCCGGCGTTCCGGCGTGGATTAGCGGGTTAGAGCTCCGGACAGCTTACTCACCCACGTGTGGAGACCGCGGCCGTGGGACCCTGCTTCCGTGCGATAGCGAGCGGGCCACGTGCTCGGCCGGAACGGTAGTGTCGGCTCAGAACGCCCCGTGTTCCTCGAACGCCTCGAGCGGCGAAACGCCATCGAGCACCGCCTCACGTACCGCATCCTCCGTCTCGACCAGGTCCTCTGCACGCTCGAGGACGTCTTCGCGTACGTTTCCAGGGACTGCAACCACGCCGTCGGCATCCCCCACAAGGACGTCACCTGGCCGCACTTCGACGTCGCCGATCCGGATCGGGACGTTCCACTCCGCGAGCGACCAGCGGGGTGGCGCGTCGGCCGGCGTGAGATAGCGTGCAAAGGTCGGAAACCCCTGCTCTCGAATGAAGCGGACGTCGCGAACGCCCCCGTCAACGACGGCCCCGCGGCAACCCCTGACTTGGAGTGCGGTGGTGGATAGTTCGCCGATGTGGGCCGCCTCGTCGTCCCTGGTCTCGTAGGCGATCACGCTGTTCGATGGGGCCTCCCCGAGCATGGTGAGGAACTTGCGGATGTTCTCCTCGTAATCGCACTGTTCGTCGGGGTGGCCGTGGACGGGATACGCGATGCCCGCCATACGAACATCCGGAGTGAGCGGTTCGAGGGCACTCGGGAGGGTTCGCGAGCTATATCCCATGTCATCGAGAACATCGGTGACTGCCCCGGGGTATAGCTCGGCGTATCGATCGCAGAGTTCGGTGGTTCCAATAGCCATGAACGAATCAGCGGTCCCGGGCCGGGTGCAAATGCCTGCCGGAGCGAGACTGCAAGTGAAGGCCCCAAACATAACTCTCAAATAGCGCTCACAAGGTACAAATACATGCGTGGGCTCGTAGATCAGTGGCAGATCGCTTCCTTCGCAAGGAAGAGGCCCCGGGTTCAAATCCCGGCGAGTCCATCCCGAGGCCGCAGGCCGTCAAAGGAGCAGACGGCGTCGGGGTCCTTTTAAAGAAACCAGATGGTGAGCACCCGATTTGAACCCGTCTTGCGGCATCCGTTGCCGGTTCGTATTGATGCGGTCGCATCTGTGACGTACTCCCGGCGTGGGATTACGATTAGTGACGTCTGAAGCGAGAACCAAAAATCTTCAAGTTCGGTCGGTAAGTTGGCGGATGGATTCACTATCAACCGCTTCGTTCCCAGAGGAACGTGTCGCGAGGATTGCTATCCCCTTCGCCCATGGCCAGGAGTGAGGCGACACCCTGCCAACAGCTGCGGCTGTACGGGCCGCGTTGTCCGGGAGAGAAAGCGATCTCGCCGGCAGATCGGGTATGTCAACGAAATATAATATGGGTCCCAGGACTGAAACATCCAGGGCGCCAATGTTGCAACGCCAGAGATCATTAGCAGCCGACATTCGGGTGGTCACCTCTGATGCGAAAGTCGGTAAGAGTTTATCTAACGAATATCTTTTACGTTAGATCTGATATGATGTGTACATGAGGGCGAGTACCTCAGCGAGTTTGTGGCAAGAAATTGAGCCAAAAGGGGGAATCAATCCGTATGAGTTCGCCACGTATTATCCAATTTGAGTATCAGACTCTAGTTCTATAATTACTGGCATAATACAGACAACCCTTGGATGTCGCACGACGATGCGGTTTATTCCGCACGATTCACCCTGAATCAGCCGCTATCTAGTCTGCGAATGGTCGTCAGAGATTCTACCAATTCCGCGAGGTGTTTTCCACGGCGTGCTGAATACACAGCGCGAGTCGATCACGTACCGTTCTCGATATTGGTGTTTCTGGATTGGACAGATAGCCTCAGCTGCAACATGTGATCGTCTGAAAAATCGAGAGTGTTGCTTGTCGCTGGAAACGACGAGTGTGTCTCGGTATTACAGTCGGACGACGTTCGCAGCGCGAGGTCCCTTCGGTGAGGACTCGATGTCGAACTCGACCTCAGTCCCTTCCGTCAGGTCCTCTCCGCCGACATCCTCCATGTGGAAGAAAACGTCTTCGTCGTCGTCGAGATCGCCGTCGTCAGTCGAAATGAAACCGTAGCCGCCAGTATCGTTGAAGAAATCAACTTTTCCGTTTGCCATTGCAATCAAACGTACGCCCAGAGCACGGATAACACTTCCGCGAGTTGCGGTACCGCGGCTCCTGATTTAAAACGGAAGGACGGGTGCGCGTACAGCTTGTTCGGATTTCGGCAGTGCGTTCGGTTCCGGAGATGCAAGTATTTACCGGGCGGTCACGAGGGAAGACATGCATCGCCATGAAACCGTGTCAGAACTGCCAGACGGTCATCGACGAGTATCTCCTCGATAAACAACTCGAACCCCTGCGCGAACTCACGGCTGACAACTTCAACATCTGTGCGGACTGCGTGACCATCGTCGCGGATATATGCGTGAAGTGTAGCGGCGCGGTGTACGTTCCTCGAAGCGAATCCATCACCCCTGACTACTGTCCGGCGTGTCGCTCCGATCTCTTAGACTCCACTGGCCACGATCCTGGCTGGACTCGTGGCCACATGTCCACCTGAACGCGAGTCGCGCTCGCGTGCGGCCTGATGGCTGGTGGCGTCATCGAACACCGCGAGGAAACGCTCGAAGGTGTCGTGGCCCTCGCGTTTTTCGTGCCAGTCATCATGGACATGGGCGGCAACGTCGCGACGCAGGGCTCGACGATCTTCGTTCGCGGGCTCGCGCTCGGTCACATCAATGACCGGAATGCAGTGAGACATTTCCTGCGCGAGTCTTTCATATAGTTCTTGTCAAACTTGTGGTAGAATGGTACACACGGGTGCACGTACAACTTGCTTCCACAAGGATGAGAACTACCAGATGCCATAATTGACGCTTCTGAAGATGAAGACTCTACCGCTCCTTCACTAATAGCAGATTTTGATACATTCGCACCTTGGATGTATCAACTGCTAAGTGACATTTTTGAAGGATAATTCAGAAGGGTTGAGCCTTTCAGCCCTTGGCTTGGTGCGGTCAAGGAAGCCTTCTTATTTCTTACCTGATTCACCGTTGCAATGCAGCACGAATGGAACGGTCGGTCCTGGAAAATCTTTAATCAATTGAGCGTATTACTCTCGTAACACAATGAGCACACTCAACGTAAAAATTCCTGATGAGATGGAG
>SKQO01000010.1 GCA_007118975.1 Halobacteriales archaeon
ACGCACCTGCCGAGGATCGAGGACGCCGGGTTCGTCGTCAGGCCCGACGACGCGCACGTCCGGTGGTCGCCCGACGAGATCGACCGCGAGTGGATCGAGTACCTCCTCGAGACGTGACCCGATCTCAGCGGTAGACGTACGTCTCCAGCTTCTCGCACGCATCCTCCAGCACTTACGAGCCGGTAGGAACGAGCCTGGCTTCGAAATTGTATTCGAGGGGCCGCTCAAGTGACGTCTCTGCCTCGTTCAGATCGCCGGAGTAGATCCCTGGTGGGAGGTGGAAGTAGCCGGCGGGCTGGACGCTCTGGTCCGCTCTCGAGAGTGCGTCAGTGAGGATGGCGACGCCGCGATCCTCGTCGGTGAGGGCGTGCTGGTGTTCTCGGTGGCCGGGCACGTGGACCGCCTCGAAGAGACCGATCTCATTGCTGTTTGCGTATCGGTTGTCTGGATCGGACTCGGTGTCGAACTCGGCGCCGACGGAGACGTACGTCTCAGGGGACAGTTCCTGGACGACGGCGTCGAAGCCGCCGACGTGGTCGCGGTCGGCGTGGGTGATCTTGAGGCTGTCGACGTGGATTCGTGTTTCGGCTATTTCGTCGAGGAGTGTGTCGCTGGTGTCGGGGAGGCCGCAGTCGATCAGGTTGCCGTCATCAGACAGGAAGGCTCGGATGCGGCCTGTTTCGGTATTGGCGCACGGGATGTCGTGGACGCCGGGGAGGAGGTCTATAGGCATAGTTAGGGTGCCGTCGTAAAGCTGTATAGGACCTCGGACAATGCCCTTTATAAAAACAATAAAATACTTGGTATTCACTATAATTTATATATCTATTGGTTATTATGAATACTGCGGGGTTCCACAATGCGAAAATTCACACCGAATCGACGAGACGTCCTGAAAGGTATTGCTGCGGGAGGAGTATCACTGTCGTTCGCTGGGTATGCGAGTGCGAATAATGGATATACACAGTACATCGTCGTCGCAAGCGGCAAGGGAGTTGCCCGACGGCTGGAGCGCGAGGGGTTCGATGTTGTACGGGAACTCGCTGAAGGGGACGTCATCCTCGTCGAGGGACCTGAGGGCGCTGTCGACGAACTTGACAGTCTTGGCGGCGTTGAGGCCGCCTCTCCGAACCTCCGGTTCGAACTGGAGCGGCCCGCCGAAACCGAACTAGTCGACGACTTCGGAGGAACAGAAAATGATGGCTTCGAGTCCGAATTGTACGAGAATCTTTGGGATAAACAGAACAGTGAGGTGGTGCAGGCCAACGAAATTGCGACTGGTGAAGGAGCCAGTATCGGTGTCATCGACACCGGCGTAGAATACGTTCACCCTGACCTGTCACCCAACCTCGATGGGGAGGCGAGTCGGTTATTCAAAAATATGGATGTGAATAAAGATACCGACTTTGTATACACAGCTCGACCTTTTGTCTTTCAGGTCGCGGAAATCGATATCGAGGTTGGCGGGGAGGAGGTTGATACCATTGAAGTCCCGGTAGCAACAGACGAGGACAACGAGGATGCCGACGACCCGACCACAGAGATACCACATATTGATCCGGATGTATCGTTCGATGTCACCGCTACCGTAGAAAACGCAGGTAGTGGCGAAGATACGCAAGACGTGGAGTACAGATTTGAGGATGTGGTCATCGAAACAAAGGAGGACGTGACACTATCAACCAATGAAGAGGTTGAGTTGAATTTCTCTCATAGTATTTCTGAGACCGGTATCTTTGAGCACAGCGTCCATACAGAACATGACGACATAAGGCGAGCCTACATCGCCGTAGGAGAGATAGACGATGATGAACCCGTCGAACGGATAGAACGTATCATTCCCTCGGTGGGAATCAGGGAGAACCACCAAGACGTCGCTTCGGACGTCCATGGTCACGGGACCCACGTCGCTGGAATCGCAGCCGCTGACCCCAGAGAGGGGTTCATTGACTCGGGTGTACAGGGCGTCGCTCCTGATGCCGACATAGTTTCCTATCGGGTGTTCTGGTGGGAGCAGGAAGAGTTGGACGAAGATGATAACAAGGAGCAACCTGAGTGGTTGCTATGGACGACGAGTGCCGACATCTTGGCTGCAATGGATTACGGTGCCGTAGAAGGGTTAGACGTGGTGAACCTCAGTCTAGGGACGCCGCCAATCCATCCATCGCTTCACCAGATAGAGGACCTCAGAGCGATTCGACTTGCTTACGAACTTACCGTCAGGTCCGTGGTCAACCGAGGGACGGTAGTGGTCGCCAGTGCGGGCAACGCCGACACAGACCTCCAGCGTGAGGGCTGGTTCTCGCTTCCCAATAGCACGAAGGGTGCGATGAGCATCAGCGCGCTCGGTCCGAACGACGAGCTGGCATTCTTCTCGAACTACGGAACCAACGAGATCGACGTAGGTGCAGGTGGTGGTGCCTACGAGACGCTTCAGAAGACATTAATCGGAATTTTTGAGTGGTTTATCGCTGGACAACCTCTTCGGAGAGGAAAGCATCCACTTGACGAAGGCGACGAGGCGATGCTATGGCTAGATGAAGACGGCAACGTGACACTCAATCCAGAGGAAATACATGAAATAATCACGCTCGAGAGCCCGGCTTGGCCTTACCCGTTCAACCTCGTATTCTCAGCTACCTCGCCGTTAGTCGAAGGCGCTCCGTACGGCTGGAAGGCCGGCACGTCGATGTCGGCGCCGAACACGGCCGGCCTCGTCGCCCTTGTGCGCGAACTCGAACCAGACTTCACCCCCTCACAGGTCGAGAGCGCGATAAAGAGAGGAGCGGAGGGGGGAACCGGCCAAAGCGATCCGGACCTCGGTGCTGGCCGGATTAACGCGTTGAACACTGTCGAGTTGTTGGAAGATTAAGAGGAAACGGCTCCTGGAGCTATTCCCTTTCTCTTGCGTAATTCAGCTAACGAGTCATACTAAATTCTGAATCGTTGTCATCGAATTCGATATTCAGCTGCGCACCGTTCGGACGGGACCAATTGTCGGCTGAAGAAATGGTTTCCTTCCTGTAATCAATTTGAGCGGTACTACGACGGGGACCTAGTCGAGTGCCTGATGAATTTAGCCGTAGCAACGGACGTCTTCTCAAGACATCATCTTCCAGAGAATGTCACCTTCCCTAGCCGATCAGAGGAGCGCGAACGTCCGATACGAACCGACTACCACCGCCCCGGAAGCGAGAACCCCGAACCACACTATCCCACCGAACAGGAGCAACGAGGGGTTGGACACGGCCACCGCAAGAATCGTCAAGCCGATAATCGTTGTGACTCGAAGCACTAGGTGGTCCAGCACCACGCCCTATGCCAACCACACGGTGATGGTGAGCAGCCCACCGGCCACGACGAACACCCCCGTCGCGAAGGGCTCCTTCAACGGCGGCACGAACCCGGCCAGAAGGTACTCCACGGCTTCGACGACGGCGACTTCGGCCCCAGCCAGCTGAACGCCAGCAATACGGCCGAGTCGTTCGACGGCTGACAAGACCGTCTTTCTCTCCAATTCCTGTGTTCTGCGATCGTCCCCCTATGAAACCGAGCTTCGTGGGATAGGCACCCAAGCGGTATCCGAGTAGACCGTTGAGGTCCGAATCACTGATAGAAATGAAGGTATCTCGCCAGAGGAGGGCGACTACTACATCGACCCGGTCTGCGACAGAGGCGACGGAGAGCATGATCCGGACCTCGTCGTGACGCTGCTGGAGAGCTACGGCGGAACCGACCTCTTCGCAGGAATCGAATAAAAGGAGTCCCTGGTTGTCGCCGAACTCCGATGGATTGACCCCTGATCCGATATACGTCCGACTAAGCGGCTAACCTCGCACGGCCGAGACCGACGGGAATTCTTCCGGATGTTTCGCCAGCTCTCCACGGTGGCCTGATTCCGACCATTAGAAGGGCGATAGTACTTGAGATATTTTCGTCCCCTATTAATTAATTTTACTTTACCGATAGCAATATATAATATACACTCTATTATCAAATCATGGGACGGGATCGTGGAATTAATCCCCAATATCGACCCAGCCGGTAGCGGTCCTGGCCCACATGCCAGACCGCCCACGGTCGGTCCCTGGACCGGACGCAGGAACGTTCGATTACAGACGTGAACGGCCTCGCGACAAGAGCATATGACAACTACCAACTCTGACAACGACTTCGGCTACAGCATCGACAGGCGAACCGCCCTGAAGCTCGCCAGCGTGGCAGGCCTCGGCACCGTCTTCTCCGGGACGGCACTCGCCGACCCTTCGGACGAGACGGTCGACCCCGAGCGGCGACCACCCTGGACGGATCACAACGCATCCCCTGGCCGGTGGGCGCACGACCTGTGGTTCGTCGAGTTCACCGAGCCCCCTTCGGTCCGCGGGGGTCGTGCACCCGAACACGCCTCCGAGCGCGGACGGCTCCGACGCGAGGCAAACGCCGAGGGCGTCGACTTCGTCGAGCGACGGGACTTCAGTACCCTCTGGAA
>SKQO01000106.1 GCA_007118975.1 Halobacteriales archaeon
CGACCGGCGGCGAGCCCGACGGCGTCGCGACGGTGACGTCGATCCCGGCGTCCTCCAGGGTCGTGAGCGGCACGGTACACTCCTCTCCCCAGTAGCCCTCCTCGCTGACGACGAACAGTGCTGATGACATGCGTGACGCTCTACGCGGCGGACTGACTAAAACGTGGGTCGAGCGGCAGGGGACGGTGGGTTCCGAGACGGCGTGGGTGAGATCACGTCCCTCGAGGCGATGATCTCACGCGATTTCCTCGGGAACGTTCTGGATGCACAGGTCTCGACACGGGCGATAGCCCCGCGGCGGTCAGTCTGCCGATGGCGATCCGACGGGGTGCGTAGTCAGGAGCGGCGAACCTCCGGGTGGCCCCGGTCAAATCCGGAGGTGGGCCAGTGGCTCGACGACCTCGAGTACTCCCTCTCGATGATGAACTCCGGCGACTACTCGTGCGGTATCTACTGGTGCGTCCTGACAACGGCGAACCGTGGGTGTTTCTCTCGGAGAAGAGCCACTCGAGGGTGAATAAGAAGCTCGTCAACAAATGGTGGAAGCAGGAATTCCATCCCGAGTACGCGGAGACAGAGCAGTACAAGCCTGTAACCAGCCACTTCGGGAGACATCGCTTCTCGACGTGGTGGCATGTTGAGCAAGACGTGAACAGGGAACTCGTGAAGTATATGCGGGGCGATACGCCAGGAGGTCAATCATCCAAGACACGAGAAGCGATTGACGTCTACCTCCACACATACTACGAGGATTTCAAGCATCTCTATCTGGAGAACATCTACAAGCTCGGTATCTGAATATTTTTAGCTCCAAAATTAGTTTAAATTCGGCCTTGGTGAGACTCCAATGCGGTGATAGGTTTTGAGCATTCTGCTGCATACAGGGCGCATATCCGTCAATCTGTCATCCCGACGCACCCCGCGATCCCACAACGTTCTACCACTCACTTGACCGCTACGTGATGACCGTTATGGAGTCGCTTGCGGTGCTGGACGTGCACTGCTGTATCGAGCGTGAACAAGACACGAAGGCTGGCCCGCTGATCGTCCGCCGGAACGCGGACGATCTGCGGGCTGTACTCGATGACAACGGCTTTCAGGACTGGCACACCGAATACGAACTGGCTACGCTGGATCTCGACTACCTCGTTCACCACCGCGAATCCACACCGATGGCAACAGCTCATAATGCACTCAATCGGTCCAAGGGTTACACACAACGCTGGATGGTAGAAATGTCCTACTCGACGACGAAGCGAACGCAATACTCCGCCTTGCGTTCGCGATTCTGGTACCAATAGTTCCGTGAAATCATCCTCATGTTCGTCATCCACAACATCGGGAAAATCACTCAGAAGCTATGATCCTACTTCCGTACCGCATTTTCAATAGAGCAGGAAGATCAGCCGTGGACCGGGTTAGATCCCGGGACCGAACAGTCGCGGGACGGTCGGGATCTCGTTGCCGGCATGCCCCTGAATCATCCGCAACAGCCGGCGCAGGTACGTGTCCGGATCATGCCCTTGGACCCGGAGGAGACCTATAAGTTCCGAGGGTGCCCGCCACCGATCGAGGTCATTGTCCGCGGTAAGATAATAGGTGACGTAAAAGGGAGATTCCGCGTCGAGCACCAATCGTTTTTCCATGTCCCATTCCGTCGGATCGATCGGTCGGCCCATTTGGCGGTACGCATCATTCAACGCCGTGTTGGGATCCTCGATATTCCCGGGGACGTTCACGAGCATCGCGCTCTCGATGCCGTAGAACCACTCGTGCACCGGCCGGAGATCGGGAATGCGCGGGGAGAACGGGTACTGAGTATACTTGATGGCACCCCTGATCGTCCAGACCTGCTCGAAGACGGATGGGCCCGTCTCGACCACCGACCCAGGGCGACGGTAAGTGAGCTGAGACGCCTGGAGGAGCAACTCTTTGCGAATCTCCCCCGACACTTTCACCTCGTCCAAATTCGGTAGGCCGCCTTCGAACACCGTAATGAATTCCGGTTTGACCAATCGGATGAGCAGTTCCCAGCGGGTTCGATTATCACCCCACCCGAATGTCGTCATCAATTGGTAGACCTCGCGCGTGACGCGATCGACCTCGTTATTGAGGTGCTTATACACGTCATCGATCCGCTCTTGTTGTCCCTGGATGAACTTGTTAAGTGGGTTGTCTGATTCGGCGATATCTCCGGCCGAAACCGAGGCATCGATCGCAACCTTGGATAAATTGACCACAAACGCGGTGCCCCCGGAGGCGAACACCGAGGCAGCAAAAATCGTGTCGAAGGCGACATTCGTCCAGAGCGTTGCCCAGTCAGCGTCGCCATCGGCCATGTCCCGCTCGAAACGGGAGAGTGCGTCGTTTGCGGCCGAATAATAGCCGCTGGTGTAATTCTGTGCGATGGTGCGAAGGCCGCTCAGATCGGTCGATTCGATGGCTTCATCGTCCGCCGTTCCTGAACCCTGGCGACTCACAACGTTGCTCGGGAGTGGCGAAGGCTTGCGGTCATTAGCAACCGCCGCGTTTTGGGCTTCAGTGGAACCGGCCGTTTGTCGAAGGCGCCCGTCACCGGCACGAACGGTGGCCGCGACCTTGCTGGCTTCCTGTTCTGATTCCTCTCTGGGGGACGCGAGACGGAGTGGTCGGGACGAACTCGGACCGCGATCCTGCTGGATGACGTGCGTCAGTTCGTGTGCGAGCAGCGCCTCCCCGTCGTCGGTATGCGGTCGGTAAGCTCCGCGCGCAAAAAGCATATGCTCGTTCACGGTAACGGCCGTTGCATCGATCGAACGCGCGACGGCATCGGCTCGGCGACCGGTGTGAATGCGAACGCCATCGAAGTCGTGATCGAACCAGGGCTCGAATTCCGACCTAATACCCGGATCCAATGGGCGCCCGCCACCCTGCAATGAGCGACCCTCGTCCGGGGATTCGTGTTGACGCCCATCGGCCTCGGAATCGCCCGCATCCCGTTGACCGGGATCGTTCGTCCCGTTCTGCTTGCCCACCGTTCTGGTCGCGGCGGTCCGTTTTGCGAGTTCCTGCACGGCCTGATTCCCGAACATTGCCTGCAACGGGGCCGATCGAGGAGCGTGCAGCTGGTTCGAGCGATCGTCCTCGTCCTGTCGTGGCTGATCCCTCCGCTGGCGGGGTTTCCTTGCACGAGTCATGGGTCCCCTCGTCTGTCGGGCCAGGCCGCCGCGGTGGTCCCCCACGAGCCGCGATGGACGGGCACGAGATGCTCGGGCCGCATAGCGATCTCGTAATCGGCTCAAAACTTCATAAAAGTTCTCACAAATTATGATCTGCTGGGCGCACTGTCCCGCTGGGGTTCTTTCGAAGTGTCCTGGCCGATGCCGACTGACAACAAACACCGTCTCTGGGGGTTTGGGACACCACGTCTCGTCAATGACATAAATATCAGAGACTGTGTATGTAGCGCACCATAGTCCACCTTTGTAATGATAGGATTTATGCGGAATCACCGAAACCGAATGACCATCTTCAAATATACCAAAATATTTAGTACAATCAGATAATATCCGCGTACATAGGGCATTTTAATCTAAGATAGAATACTGACATGTCGAGACGATGGAACGCCCACATGCCGTTCATCGCCTTCGAGGACCGGCCGGTTAGCATCGACGAGGGCTCCCGCGAGGTCTTCTTGCCCCACGACACCGGCGTCTCGTTGACCACCCGGGAACACGCCGACGAGTACAATCACGTCTCGATTGAGAAATTAATCATCTGGTGAATTCACGCCTTTCAACAGCTATCAGCCTTGGATATCGCTCCCGATAGATCGATTCTACGTCCTCGTAGTATGTGTGGATGTACTCGTCTATCCCGGCCCGGTCCATGATCGAAAGCCCTTCGGCACGATCACCACGCATGTACCGGATCAGTCTCCGGTCCAGGTTCTGTTCGATGCGCCAGTATGTCGTGAAGAAGTGTCTCCCGAAGTGGCTCCCGATAGCCCGGTGATGTTTCGTTTCCTCGTAAACCGGGTGGAAGGCGGACTTCCAGACGTTGTTTACATCGGTGTGGGACATCTGATTGTGGCCTTCCTTGGAGAGAATCAGCCAGGAGGTGCCGGTATCGGGCCGGCTGCAGAGATATCGGTCGAGCAGCTGACCGACTTCGTAGTCTATCGGGACTACCCGGGGTCGACACGACTTGTTGCGAACTCGATCATGCGGAATGTAGAGCGCGTTCGGCCGTCCACTCAAGGAACGATGGACACCGAGTTCGGGATAACCGTTTCGAACGGCTTCGGATTGTAGATCGATCTCCTCGATCTTGATGTTACAGAGTTCGCTGGCCCGGATCCCGAGCTTTAACTGCAGGAGGATAATGAGCCGATCGCGTATGTGCTCGACTGTCTGGATGACG
>SKQO01000026.1 GCA_007118975.1 Halobacteriales archaeon
AGGAAGAAGATCAGCTCCGCCAGAAAGTCGAGCAGATCAAGGAGACGGGTGCGAACGTCGTGCTCTGTCAGAAGGGTATCGACGACCTCGCCCAGCACTTCCTCGCACAGGAAGGTATCCTTGCCGTCCGCCGCGCTCGAAAATCCGACCTCGAATTCCTCCGTAGCGTCTTCGAGTGCTCCTACGTATCGGATCTCGACGACGCGACCGAGGACGATCTGGGTCACGGGACGGTCGAGTGGGACGCCGAGGCCGAGAGCTTCTACATCACCGGCGGAGACGACGCTCACGGGGTGACCCTCTTGCTCCGTGGTTCGACCGAACACGTGGTCGACGAGATCGAACGTGGCGTGGAGGACGCCCTCGAAGTGGTCGCGACCACCGTCTCGGACGGACGCGTGCTGGCAGGCGGTGGGGCGATTGAGGTCGAACTCGCCGGTCGCGTCCGCGATTACGCAGACAGTGTCAGCGGCCGCGAGCAGCTGGCCGTGGAGGCCTACGCCGACGCACTCGAACTCGTTCCCCGCGTCCTTGCGGAGAACGCCGGGCTCGACAGCATTGACGTCCTCGTGGACCTTCGTGCCGCACACGAACAGGGTGACGAGCACGCCGGTCTCAACGTATACAGTGGCGACGTGGTCGACACCTTCGACGCTGGCGTCCTCGAACCGGCCCACTCGAAGGAACAGGCGCTCACCTCCGCGACGGAGGCCGCCAACCTGATCCTGAAGATCGACGACATCATCTCGGCCGGCGACCTCTCCACCGACAAGGGTGAGGATGAAGACGAGATGGGCGGCGGCCCTGGCGGTCCGGGCGGCCCCGGTGGCATGGGTGGCGGCATGGGCGGTATGGGCGGCGGCATGGGCGGCATGATGTAACCGGCCGACCTACCAGTTCACAGCATCGACATATCACGGATCGTTTTCGACCATTTTTACGCGCGCGATTAGGCCCGTCCGTAGGCTCCAAACTGATGAGTCGGCTGACGGTGCTTGAAGACTAAGTGGGTAAGCGATCCAGTTTCAGTTATGAGCAGTTTCCTGTTCGATCGGTCGGCGGTCGCGGAACACGCCGAGATACCGGCAGTCATGGACGCCGTCGAGCAGGCGTTTGCCGCGCACGCCCGTGGCGAGAGCGTAATGCCCGCCAAAACGTACATCGATTTACCGGCGTACAACGGCGATTTCCGGTCGATGCCGGCCTATATTGACGTCGGCGACTGGGACGCGGCGGGCGTCAAATGGGTGAACGTCCACCCGGACAATCCCGATCGTCACGATCTCCCGACGGTCCTCGGGATGTACATTTACTCGGATCCAGCGACGGCGCGACCGCTGGCAGTAATGGATGGAATCGAGCTCACCAAGCGGCGCACGGCCGCGGCTGCCGGTGTCGCCACCGACCACCTGGCCATCCCGGAGGCGTCAACGCTGGGTATTATCGGTGCGGGTGCCCAATCGCATCTCCAGGTAGCCGCAATCGCGGCGGTTCGCCCGATCGAGTCGATTACGGTTGCGGATCGTGATCAACAGGCACTGGAGCAGTTTGTCGATGCGTTTTCGGGGGACTTTGCGGTAACAACCGGGTCGGCAACGGATGCCGCGGTGTGTGACGTCCTCTGCACGCTGACGCCCGTCACCGAGCCAATGGTGTCCCTCCAGGACGTCGGTCCCGAGACCCATATCAATGCCATCGGGGCAGATGCGCCGGGCAAGCAGGAACTGGCCGTCGATCTGCTCTCGGCTGCAACCATCGTGATCGACGATTACGAGCAGTGTGTTCACTCGGGCGAGATCAACGTTCCCTGGGCTGCCGGGGATCTCGGCGACGAGGACGTATACGCAGAACTCGGGGCGTTGATCGTCGGGGATCGTGCGGGACGCCAGGAATTAACGGGAAGAACCGTCTTTGACAGTACCGGGCTTGCGATCCAAGATGTCGCTGCTGCTCACGTGGTCTACGAACGAGCCAAAGGCCGAACGAGTGACACGTTCGATTTCCTCGAACTCGATCAGGACACGTGAATGGCCGGTCGTAACGGGACCGCATCATGCCGCTTGTCATCCGGATCGACCACGTCCGGGTCGTCCTCGGCGTAGACCTCGACCGTTGCGTCGAATTCCGAGGCGATAAACGCGGCCGCCTCTTCGTAGATGGACAGCTCGTCGACCGCGGTCCGTTGTCGTCGATCCGTCTCGGCCAGACCTCGCATGGATTCGACGAGTTCCTGGACGAGTTGATTTACCTCATTTCCCCGTTCACGCAGGGATGGCTCGGACATCACCTCACCCATCACGGCCCCCACGTCAGGTCCAATCTCCGCGACCGCGTCGAGGACGGTCTGTTTCCAGGGCGCAGCGACGTAGATGCGAATGGTTTCCGGATCGGTTCCGGTAACATCGAGAATATCGGTAACGTCGGCGAAGAGGTCTCGGATCAGTTCTTCTTCGACGAGCACCTCCTGCTCATCGAAGGCGGGATCCGGGGTGGGCCACGGGGCCGTTTCCGCGGCCTCGCCAGTCAGCTCCTGGTGGAGTTCGTTCGTCAGATAGGGCATAAATGGGGCGAGCAGGCGAAGTCGCGTTTCGAGGATCCGTCGTCGCGTCCACGCCGTGCTGGCCGCCTCCGGATCGGTCCGGCGCCGGTACCACCGCAGGTGTTCTTCGAACCGATAGAACGCGCTCTGACTTGCGGTTCTCGTTTCGAATCCCTCGACGGCGTCCGTGACCTCGGTGACGGTTTCCTGAAGCCGGGCGAGAATCCAGCGGTCAGGTCGGCGTAGCTCGGGTTGTGCTGCGGGCACATCGAGCTTTAGGATCCCGCGTGCACGACCCCAGAACGAGTCGATTTGCTCGCGAACTGCTGAGACGTCGTCGGGCCGCCAGTCGAAGTCCTGCCAGGGTTCGGCGCTGTTCAGCAGGAAAAACCGTACCGTATCCGCCCCGTATCGTTCGATCGCTTCATCCGGCGAGACGACATGCCCTGACGATGAGCTCATTGATTCCCCCTCGAGCAGACCCATCCCCATGACAGTGATTCCTTCCGGCCATTCCGCAGGCTCGAACAGCTCCGCATGGTGGTACAGGTAGAACGTCAGGTGGTTCTGGATGAGATCGTTCCCCGAACACCGGTAGTCCACCGGGTACCAGTAGGCCCACTCCTCACGAAGTTCGAGCGCCGCTTCGTGGGGTTCCCGGGACTCCTCGACGCCGGGAACGTCACCGTTAGCAACGGCGTCCGGACCGTGAAAGAGCGTATCGAAAAACCGTCGATCCAGCTCGTCGACGGGCAGATCGCGCAGTCTGTGAGCGATCGTATAGTAGGCCATGTATATCGTCGAGTCCGAGAGCGGCTCGATAACGAACTCGTCGTCCCACGGGAGCCGCGTCCCCAGACCGTAGTTACGGATACACGGCCAGGCGTTGAGCCAGTCGATCGTGTGGTCGTACTGGTCTCTGGTGTTCTCCGGGATGCAATCCAGGCCGGACACTGCCTCGTGGGCGAGTGCTTTCCAGTTCTCGTCGTTGTAACGCAGAAACCACGTCTCCTGTTCCGCAACCTCGACGTCTCCACCACAGCGACAGATGACCTCCTCGCTGAACTCGTACATTGCATCGAACGCATCGCCGTGGTGGTGTTCCCGGAATCGCTCCCTCACGTCCTCGATGAGCTCGCCCGCGAACTGTCCGTATTCTTCGCGTAGGCGACCGCGGTGGAATTCGTCCTGATACAGGTCCGCGGTTACGTCGTGAAGGGCCGGATCTTCCGTGGAATCGACGCCAGCGGCGGCCACGGCGTCTTTGGCGGGGATTTCGCCGTATCCCTCGATCTTCAGAATCGGGACCGGTTCGATTCCTTGGATGTCAGCGGCGGTGATCCCGTACCGGCCAAGGTCGTCCGGATCGGCCTTGATCTCCTGTAAGGCGACGTAGTCGTCCGGCGAGTGTGCCGGGACTGACATGACGACCCCGGTGGCATTCCCCGGATCGACGAACGTCGCCGGGAGGATCGGCACTTCCTCGTCGGTAATCGGGTTCCGGACGTCCGTGCCGACCAGTCGCTCGCCCAGCAGTCGTTCCTCGACCACAACCTCTCGTTCCTGGAGGCGCAGCTTCCGAACCGCCTCGTTCGACACGATCCATTCCTCGCCGTCGACGTTCGCTCGGGCGTACGTCGCATCGGGATGGACGAACGCGTTGGTCACGCCGCGGACCGTTTCCGGCCGGAGCGTTGCCATCGGAATAACCGTCTCTCCCTGTCGGAACCTGATCAACGTATACTCCTGGAACTCCGCGTCTTCCCCCTCGAGCAGATCGTGGGTCGTGACGGGATTTTCCTCGTTGGTGCAGTATTTGACGGGATGGAGGCCCTGCTCGACAAGGCCACGGTCCCTGAGGCTTTCGTACTGCCAGGTGATGAATTTCGAGTACCGATCGTCGTGCGTCGTAAACTCCCGCCGCCAGTCGACCGAGAGGCCCAGACGCTGGATTCCGGTCTTGTAACTCTCCTCGATGAAGTACCGTGCCCATCCCATCGGTGTCTCCAGTTCCTCAAGGCGATCCTCGGGGATGTCAAAGACGTTTCGCAGGACATCGAGTTGGCCCGGTTCGCGGTTTTTCAGCCGTTCGACGGCGCCGACAATGGGGGTCCCCGTGACGTGCCACGCAAAGGGAAATAGGACGTTGTCCCCCTGCTGTCTCCGGTAACGGGCGTACACGTCGGGCACTGTGAACGTGCGCGCATGCCCGATGTGCATCTCTCCGCTCGGATACGGATAGGGGACGGTCAGGAAGGTCGCTGGTCGATCCGGGTCGGGCTCAACCTCGTATCGACCCTCGGAGGCCCAGCGCTCCCGCCACCGCGCCTCGAGGTCCTCCGGCTCGTAAGTCATGCTCTGGCCTTGCCAGGGCCAGCTAAAAAGTCTCGCTCATCCGCTCGCCGCTATTCGATGTCGATTTGCTGGCCGTCCCCATCGCCGTGTTCCTTCGGCAGTTCGACCGTCAGGACGCCGTTCCGGTAGTTTGCCGTTGCGTCGTCCTCGAGGACGGATTCCGGCAGTCGAACGGAACGACTTACCTGCTGTCGCCGGCGTTCGCGGCGGATATAACGCTCGGACTCGGTCGTGTGTTCTTCCTCCCGGTTCGCTTCGATCCGGAGGGAACGGTCCGTGAGGGTCAAGTCGATGTCGTCGCGATCGTATCCGGGGAGGTCGGCGTGAATTTCGTACGCGTCGCCGGTGTCGATCACGTCGAGCGTGATCTGACCGCTGCCGAATGCGCCCAAGTCGGTCGATTCGACCTGTTCGCTCATCCGGTCGATCCACTCTTCGATCTCGTGAAAGGGGTTTCGGCGCGTCATGGTTGGTGGGCAATATCCGGGCGACCCGGTGGTAGCAGTTCGCCCGGGAATCGGATAAACGTTTGCGGCCTCCAGGTCCCTCGGCGGGAGCTGACCGTTCAAAAGACGACGTGGCTGATGTCGTAGGAGCCGAGCTCGCGTACCCAGCCGTTCTTGGCAATGCCTCGGACTTCATCGACGGCCGCCTCCGACCGTTCCTCGTAGAGCCCCGCCTCGAAATCGATGTGGAACAGATAATCGCCGAGCCGGTTCCCACTGGGTCGAGATTCGATCCGGGAGAGATTGATGTTGCGCTTTGCGAACGCCTCGAGAATCTCGAGCAACAGCCCCGGATAGTTCGTGTTGGGGTAGACGATGATGCTGCTTTTTCCTCCGGCGAGCGAGCGCTCTGCATCGTCCGCGAGCACGAAAAATCGGGTCGCATTCGAGGTCCGATCCTGAATATTTTCCGCGAGTACCGTGAGGTCCGCTCCGGCGTTTTCGGGATGTCCAATGGCTGCAACTGTCGCGTCGGCCTTCGCGCGCTCGACGCCCTGCGCAGTGCTCGCGACCGCCTCGAGCGCTACGTCGGGATAGTGCTCATTGATGTACTCGCGACACTGCGCCAGGGCCTGCGAGTGGCTGGCAATCTGCTCGAAGTCCTCGTCCTGTGCGAGCAGTCCGTGACGAATCGGCATTACGATTTCTTCGACGACGGCGATTCCATTGTCCGCAAGCGCGTCGAGACTCTCCGTGATACTCCCCTCGATGCTGTTTTCGACCGGGACGACCCCCCGTTCGTAGGAGCCGTCCGCGACGGCCGCAATGATACCGGTGACGGACTGGCGAAAATCGACGTCATCTGCGACCGTCGTCGCAGCCCGGTGGGAGTACGTCCCGACCGGGCCGAGCGTTACTGCCTTCATGACCGGTTTTTGGGCCAGTAGCGGTGAAAAGACCACCGGCTCCGATCTTCTGAACTCGCCGGCGAGTCGAATCCTTGATGCAGCCCCCAACGGAACCTCCGGGTATGCCGGCGGCCATCGTGGAGAAACTGATCGATGAGTGGCCCGCGGTGCTGGCCCTGGTCGTCCTCATCTGGGGGCACGTCTATTTCACGGTCGTCCAGGGCGAGCGCATCCAGCCGCTCGGCGTGCCGCTGTTCGCTGCCGTACTCGTGTTTATTGTCGCGGAGCTCGGTCGGCAGCTGCTCTGAGTTATGCGCGCCGATCGAGAAAGTGAATCGGTTGCCCGAGGGCAAGTTCGCACGCCTCGACGATCCCTTCTGCCAGGGTTGGATGGGCGTGGATCGTACCGGCTACCTCGGGGAGCGTCGCCTCGAGCTCGACAGCGAGGCCCAGTTCACCGATCAATTCCGAGGCCTCAGCCCCGACGACGGCCCCGCCGAGCACTCGTTCGGTTTCCTCGTCGGCCACCACACGGACGAAGCCGTCCGTTTGGTTCATCGTCATGGCGCGCCCGCTCGCGCGGAGCGGGAATTCGCCGACGAGCGGTTCGCGGCCGGCAGCCTCCGCTTCTGCCGCCGTCTGTCCGACGATGGCGATCTCGGGATCTGTAAACACGACTTCGGGAATCGCGGCATGGCCGAAGCCGTCCGAGACACCGGCAATCGCCTCGCTTGCCGCGATCCCCTCCGTCATCCCCACGTGGGCGAGCATGGGATCGCCGGTGACGTCGCCCACCGCGTAGATGCCGGAAACGTCGGTTTCTCCGGTGCGATCGGTGGGGACCGTGCCGTCATCGGCCGGCTCGATCCCGGTGGTGCCGAGCTTCACCGTGTCCGACACTGGTTCCCGACCGACGGCGACGAGCACGGCGTCGGCCGGCTGCGGGTCAGCCCCGTCGCCAGCGGCCGTGGCGAGCTCGAGAATGAGCGACCCGTCTTCTAGTCGATCGAAACCGACAACGCGTTCTCCCAGCCGAAATTCGATGCCGAGGTCTGCCGCCCGATCGGCCACCGGTTCGGTGAGTTCCGCGTCGTACTGGGGTAACACTGCATCGAGGAGCTCGATAACCGTCACGTCACTGCCCGCCTTCGAGAAGACGCCCGCGAGTTCCATGCCGATGTACCCGGCGCCGATGACAGCGAGTCGATCAGGTGCCGACGAGGCTGCCAATGCCTGGCGTGAATCCCAGACGCTTTCCGTCGCAAAGGGAAGGTGCGGGAGTTCGACCGGTCTGGATCCCGTGGCGATGATCGCGTGCTCGAAGGCGAGTGTGATCGAGTCGCCCTCATCGACTGGTTCGATCATGAGCGTCTCTTCGTCGCGGAACGTGCCAGTCCCCGCTATCAGCTCGACGTCGTTCCCCGAACAAAGTGCCTCGACCCCTTTGGTGAGCCTCGTGACGATCCGGTCCTTCCAGCGCACTACCCCGGCCATGTCGACGGTGGGATCGCCGTCGATTCCCATCCGATCCGCCTCGCGGACCCGATGGGCGAGATCGGTCGCCGAGATGAGTGCTTTCGAGGGAATGCAACCGTGATTGAGGCAGCTCCCGCCCACCCGTTCCCGCTCGACGAGCGTAACATCGAGATCCTGTTGGGATGCGCGGATTGCGGCAACGTAACCGGCTGGCCCGCCGCCGATTACCGCCACATCGGTCTCCCGGTCGTGTTCGGGCATGGACGTTCTTGGTGCCGTTTGGAGGCCGCGGCTACAAAGGTTGTGTCGTTAGCGAGATCACTCGTCGGCAGCCGCCCGTGCATTTGTGCGCGCCTGACCGACAGAATCTCCCTCGAGCAGGTTCTGTACGAATAGCTCGCCCGCTCGATAGGAAGAACGCACCAGTGGCCCGCTCGCACAGTATAAAAAGTCGAACTCCTCCTCTGCAACCGCCTGCCACGTCTCGAACTCGTGGGGATGAACGTATCTCTCGACGTCCAGGTGCCGGCGGGACGGTTGAAGGTACTGCCCGAACGTCACGATGTCGACGCCGATTGCGTTGAGATCGGAAAGCGTTCGGTAGATTTCGTGGGGTCGTTCGCCGACGCCGAGCATGATCGAGGTTTTCACGAACCCCTGGGCGGCGGACGATGCCTGTTCGAGCACGTCCAAGCTCTGTTCGTACCCGGCCCGCGGGTCGCGCACCGGGGTTTGAAGTCGATCTACCGTCTCCACGTTGTGCGCCAGCACGGTAGGCCCTGATTCGATAATGTCTGCGACGAGATCGGGCTCTCCCTGAAAATCAGGGATCAGGGCCTCCACGTGCACGTTCGGGTCTTTGGCCTTGATTTTCCGGATCGTCTCCGCGAAATGGGTTGCCCCTTGGTCCGGAAGGTCGTCTCGATCCACGGACGTCAACACCACGTATTCCAGGCCGATTTTCGCGACGGCGGCCGCGACGTTTGTCGGTTCCTCGGCATCCAGGGGTTCCATGCCACCGGTCGCGACGTCGCAAAAATTACAGCCCCGCGAACACCGCTCCCCCATCAACATGAACGTGGCCGTACCGGGGCCGGATCGGCCACTCCAACACTCTCCTCGGTTCGGACAACTCGCCTCCTCGCAGACTGTGTTGAGGTCATACGATCGCAGAACGTTCGTGATCTCGGTGAATCGCTCGCCCGCCGGGGGCTGTCGCTTGAGCCAGCGCGGTTTTCGCACCCGCCCGCGGCTCGACATGGGGTCGGGTTGACACGCCCGGCTGAAAAGGATACGGTTGCCCGACGGTTTATATACTGTCTGGTGGCCAACCTGGGCGTGCCATCCGAAGCAGTAATTCCGGACGAACGGGCGGAGGAATCGTCGTTTTGGCTGCTCGCCGGCGACTGTCACGTACGGACCACCGGTGCGGCCGAACGAGAGCGGCGCGGGCACGTCTTGGTACTCGTCAAACCTGACGACACCGTCTTGGTCCACGATATCGACGGTTATCAGCCGATTGCCTGGGTGACACGGGCTGAGACTGTGAGCTTCGATCACGAGGAAGGAGTCGTCACCGCCGTGGACGGGGATACCTGGTTGCGAATCGACGTCAAGCACGCGATGACCAATCGGCGGCTCCCGGGCTCTCGCGCCGGTCGACCCGTGGGTACCTGTCCCGATTGTGCGGCCCCACTCGTCCATGCAGCGGGTGGCGTCCACTGTATGGGGTGTGAGGGTCGCTACGGCCTTCCGACGGGTGCCTCACTCACCGACGGAGTGTGCGAATGTGGCCTCCCGCAGATGAGGGTCGTCTATGGAGACACATTCGAGCTCTGTATCGACCGGGAGTGTGAACCGCTCGAAGCTGCCCTCGCCGATCGATTCGACGATACCTGGGACTGCCCCGAAGCGGATTGTGACGGCTCGCTCCGGATCATCAGGCGCGGGGGGCTCATGGCCGGGTGCGATGCGTACCCGGATTGTGATGTGGCCTTTAATTTCCCGACGGGCCGACTTGCCCAGACGTGTGGCTGTGGTCTGCCACGATTTGCCGTCAACGAAGGAACCCGGTGTCTTGATGCGCGGTGTGAGGTCGAGTGATCGGTGTGCCTATTGGGCGGCCGGTACACGGAGACGCATGGAGGCGACCCGGACGTCGACGGGCATTCGTGTGGGCGGAGACGCTCGTCAGCGGCTCCACGATGCGCGTGGTTACGGCCTCGCGCGCGACAATGGAGAGGTGGAGCTAACCGCTGTCGAGACAGCCCACCTGCTGTACCGCGGTGATCTGTCGGGGATCGACGGAACGGGATTCTCGGGATTCCTCCAAACGCTGACGGACGAGCGGTTTGCCCTCCGGTTTGCCGTCTACAAGGATCTTCGCGATCGCGGATTTTATCTCGATCCCGTCGATCGCGTCCCCGACGCGGTCCCACCATCGACGGCTGACTTTGCGGTGTACGAACGGGGGGCGGGTCGAGCCGCTGATGCCATCGCGTTTTACATCAGGGTGCTCGGCGAGGCAAGTACCGTCCCCGTCGGTGAATTCCGACCGGGGGTCCTCGCGGTCGTCGACGACGAGGGCGAGGTGGGGTATATCGAGGTGGCGGAGCCGACACTCGATGGGTCGGCTGCGTTACCGACTTCGGGTAGTGTCGAGGCGTCCATCGTCGGAGATCGCGTCCATCTTCCCGATCCGCCGGATTCACTTTACGCGAAACACTTCTTCGGGCGACCTGTCGGGGGGCGCGAAGCGACGGAGGGCCCGTTGGCGATCTCGTTACTCGAAGCGGCGTATCTTTCGCGGCTCGGCGTCATCGACCTCGCGGAAGCTCCAATCCGACAACGCGGCCGTCGCCTTGAAGGAGACGGCTTCGACCGCCGGGCTCGTGTGTATGCAGCGCTTCGGGATCGTGGGGTAGTGCCCAAGACCGGGTACAAGTTCGGCGCGGACTATCGCGTCTACAGTAGCTTCGAATCGATCACGGAAATGGGCCATTCCGATCACCTGGTTCGGGTCCTGGAACCGGGGACGACCGTCCGCCCGAACGCCCTCTCGCTCGACGTCAGACTCGCACACGGTGTCGGAAAGCGAATGGTTTTTGCGATCACGACGGGGACCGATGACACGGCGTTGACTTGGTTATCAGTCACGCGATTGACACCATGACCTCCGAGCAGGACGACACGCAGGGGCCGGGCACGGACGGGCGAGAGAGCGGCGCCGACGAAGTCGTACTGGACCCCTGGGGATCCTCGAGCGTCGGCGATTACCAGTCACTGTTCGCGGAATTCGGGATCGAGGAATTCGAGGATGTGCTCCCCGGTGTGCCGACACCACATTACCTGATGCGCCGGGGAGTGATCTTCGGCCACCGTGAGTACGATCGGGTGGCGGCGGCCATGCGCGCGGACGAGCCGTTTGCGGCACTTTCGGGATTCATGCCGACGGGCGATCCCCATATCGGACACAAACTCGTCTTCGACGAGCTGATCTGGCACCAGAATCGTGGAGGCGATACCTACGCGCTGATCGCCGACCTCGAGGCCCACAGTGCCCGCGGCATGACCTGGGTCGACATCGACAAGCACGCGCGAGACTATCTCCTGAGTCTCCTTGCACTGGGGTTCGATCCGGAAGCGGGTCACATCTACCGCCAATCGACGAATCGAACGGTGCAGGATCTGGCCTTTGCGCTCGGGAGCCACGCAAACTTCAGCGAGTTGCAGGCAATCTACGGATTCGACGGCGAAACGAACGTCTCGCACATGCAAAGCGTGATTACCCAAATGGCGGACATTCTGTACCCGCAGCTCGATCGCCCCGTACCGACGGTGATTCCGGTGGGCCCGGATCAGGATCCACACGTCCGGTTGGCTCGCGACCTGGCCGCCCGAACCCGCTATTTCGGGGTCACCGAAGCGTACGCGAGTTTCGAGACGGACGCGGGAGAACGGACCGTCCTTGCCACCGCATACGAGGCTCGCGATGAATATGCCGCAGATCCCGCCCAACCACGATGTGCGGAAGCCGCAGACTGGTTAGCGGAACACAGGCCGGCATCCAATGGGGAGGTGCTCGACTCGGCCGTTACAAGGCTCCGAAACGCGGGGAATGAACCGCTTCGACCCCGCGTTCGCGTCCTCGATCGAAACGCGACGGAAGCCGCCTTTTCGGCTCTTATCGAGGCGATCGAGGGCGAAAAGCGAGTGTACGACGCACACGTCGACGCCTTCGACCTCGATCGTGACGAAGTCGCCTCCCTCGCACGTGAGATCGAGGTCGAACACGATGGCTTCGGGTTCGTCCCCCCGTCGTCGATCTACCACCGGTTCATGACCGGGCTGACCGGCGGGAAGATGAGTTCCTCGATTCCGGCAAGTCACATCAGCCTCCTGGACGATCCGGAGACCGGGTACGACAAAGTCAGGGCGGCAACGACGGGAGGGCGCGAGACGGCTGAACTCCAGCGCGAACTCGGCGGCCGGGCGGACGAGTGCCCGGTCTACGAACTTTACGCGTATCTGCTCGCCGCTGATGACGATACGTTCGCGACCAGGGTCTACGAGGAGTGTGTCAACGGTGAACGCCTCTGCGGCGATTGCAAGGAGCAGGCGGCGGAACTTATGCGAGATTTCCTCGCCGACCACCAGGAGCGACGTGAGGAAGTGGCGGCGGAGTTCGACGTCCTCGAGGAACTCATCGAGGGCTCACGGGACGTCAGATAAGATCGGCCCCGACGGCGTCCGATACGGTCGTGAATCCGTCCCGCTCCAGATACCGGAGCAGGCCGTTGTTGATCGAGCGGGCGATCCCCGGTCCCCGATAGACGAGCCCGGTGTACAGCTGGACCAATGATGCACCTGCCCTGATTTTCCGATATGCGTCGTGGGCGGTGAAGACGCCTCCCACTCCGATGATCGGGACATCGGTCCGACGTGCCAGAAAGCGGATCCACCTGGTCGACCGTTCTGCGAGCGGCCGCCCGGATAGCCCACCCGTTTCGGCACGATGGGGGCTCCGGAGGCTCGCGGGGCGATCGACTGTCGTGTTTGTCGCGATTACGCCGGCCATATCGCTATCCTCGACGAGATCGACGATTCCCTCCGCGTCGGCTTCCGCCACGTCAGGGGAGAGTTTGATCAGCAGTGGGTCGGCTCCGGCTTCCTGCAAGTCCGTGACAATCGCTTCCAGCCGATCGCGGCGCTGGAGATCCCGCAGTCCCGGCGTGTTCGGGCTCGAGACGTTCACAACGAAGAAATCGCCATGGGGAGCCAGTCGCTCGTAGGTATACCGATAATCCTCGGGTGCCAGTTGGTCCGGTACTCCCTTTGACTTCCCGAGGTTCACGCCGAGTGGCGCCTTCGGGGGGTCGGTGTTGGCGAGTCGCGTCGCGACGCGATCGGCCCCCTTGTTGTTGAATCCCATCCGGTTGATGAGCGCGTCGTCCTCGCCGAGCCGGAAGAGCCGCGGTCGGGGATTGCCACGCTGCTGGTGGGCGGTGACCCCGCCGATCTCGACGTGGCCGAAACCGAGCGACGCCAGCAACGAGGGCATGCGACCGTCCTTGTCGAATCCCGCGGCGACGCCGATCGGATTGGAAAACCGTTGTCCGAACGCCTGAACCGCGAGACGTTGGTCTTCGACCGCGTAACGATGACGACAGAGCCGTTCGATGGGCGACCCGTTCGCAGCCGACCCTGCTTGCGTGACCACTCGGTGGATGGTTTCCGGCGGGAGCGCAAAGAGCGCTGGACGAATCAATTGATACAACGTCATCGTAATCTTATGAACCCCGTTTCGGCCGCGTGCTGCCTCGTCCGCGGGACCTTAGAACTCGTGTTCGACTTCGTCTTGGTCGGCCTTCTGGATGATGATTTTTTCGTCGCGGACGCGCACGAACACCTCGTCGCCGATCTCCATCCCGGCGACTTCGAGTTCGTCTTCGTGGAGATTGATGTGTACGTTGTGGTATTCGCCATGCTCGTCTTTGGCCCCACTCGGACTCAGCTTCTTTTTCCGAACCATCGACCTTGCGGTACGTTTCTACCCGCGGGCAATATGTTTTCCCCCTTCGGGTGGTTCACCATCCACCGCCTCCGGGTCGACAGCGCCGCTATTCCAGAAATATATTTATTATCAATTCGGGACAGACACTCACCTCGAGAGAGTTTTAACAGGCAATGACAAGCGGCATTTCGTCCTGCGCACGGGAAATGGTGACGAATCCGGCGTGTTTTCGGGACGAATGCCCCGGCAAGCTGCACTGAAAGCGGCGCGGCGTCTCGAGCCAGCTCCGGAGGAGGATGTTGCCGAGCGCGTCGAGTTGCGCCTCCGGGAACGGGGGACAGACAAAGTCCACGTGTACGAGGCGTGGGCCTGGGAGCGAGCGGCGCCGTCGGACGGTCCCGACTGGATGCCAGACCAGATCACGGAGGCAAACGTCGAAAAACAGGGTATCACCCACCTGGAGTGAAGGCCTCGTATTCGGCGTGTCCGCGGCTATCGCGGGGTGTGGTAGCCCCGCTCAAATCGGTCACTAGTTCGACGAGTATAAGTATGCATCTGCCCCTCGGATATAATGCGAACGGCGACACGGGACGTCGCCCCGGTCGGTCCCGGTAGGATGGGGCCGATGGGTTGGGGGTCAGCAATGTAGACGGGCGGATGCCCGTCGAAGGGTTTAATTACCTCACTGACCTACCATACAGTCCCAGGAATGAGGACCTCACCCCTGCGGTGAATCCGTACAGATGAGGTCTGATGTTAGCCTCGACAGTCCGGCGATATCCGGTCGAACGGCGACCGACCGTCGGACTCGGACCATGCAATGGTGTGCACCCATACAGGGTGCTCCGCCAAACCCCCCGAGTTCTTCTCGGGGAGATTCCGGTTGATCCTGCCGGAGGCCATTGCTATTGGGATCCGATTAAGCCATGCTAGTCGAACGGGCGCAAGCCCGTGGCGAACAGCTCAGTAACACGTGGCCAAGCTACCCTCTGGATCGGGATACCCTCGGGAAACTGAGGTTAATCCCGAATACCGCTTCCATCCTGGAATTGGAGGAAGCCGGAAACGCTCCGGCGCCAGAGGATGCGGCTGCGGCCGATTAGGTAGACGGTGGGGTAACGGCCCACCGTGCCGATAATCGGTACGGGTGGTGAGAGC
>SKQO01000158.1 GCA_007118975.1 Halobacteriales archaeon
GGAATGGGAAATAGGAACCCAACATTCCTCTCGGTCCGTTTCTTTGTCGAATCGACTGTCCGGATTCCAGTGCGAAACAGGCGATGTGACGGTCCTCAACAGGTTCCTATCGGTGACTCGGCAACGAAAAATCCAGTACTAGCCTCCCAGGAACCTTCGGTCCTTTGCCCTCCGCGACATGGCGGCGATTACGCCGTTACGACTCCAGGTGTTCCACAGCCTTGGCGCCACTAATCTCGAATCTCGCTCCGCCCGATAGGCTCTCGGTTACCTCAATCTCCCACGCATGTCCTCGCACGATTTCGAGGACGATGGCGAGACCAAAACCGGTACCTCGCGGCTCTGTTGTGAACCCCGCATCGAACACCTCCACTAGGACGTCGACTGAGATCCCGACGCCATCATCTTCCACATAGAACCCGGCTTTGTCCGCTAACCTGCCGACTCTGATCGTTACTGCCTCGCCGCCGTGCTCGATCGCATTGCGGTAGATGTTTTCGAAGAGCTGGCGCAATCGATCGCGATCCGCCTCGATTGTTACACTGTCGTCGAGATCCACGGCCAGCGTGGCCTCACCGGTCTCGATCATCTCCCAGCACTCTCGGGCGAGCCGATCGAGTGCGACTCGCTCGACCTCGTCGATCTCCAACCCGGAACGTGCAAGCGAAAGCAAATCTTCAATGAGTTCTTCCATTCGATCGTGGGCATTTTTGACGTGTTCTATATGCTCTGGGTCACCTGTTTCTCGGGCTAGCTCGAGCCGTCCCACGGCAACGTTGGGCGGATTGCGAAGGTCGTGCGAGACGATGCTGGCGAACTTTTCCAGGCGTTCATTCTCACGTTCGAGTCTTTGGCGGTACTGCTCTCGTTCGCTGGCGTCGTTCAGCGTGATCATCGTCCCGAGTCTGGCGTTATCGGTCGAAAAGGGGTTGTTCGTGATCCGATAGTAGCGGGTGGTTCCGAACCGCTCGACGGGGATGATCCGGTCCGGACCATCAAGTGCACCAGCGAGGGTCGGTTCGACGGCTCTCACCGGTTGGCCCCTGGCGTTGCTGATGGCAGGAAATATCGACTCGGCAGTTCGGTTCCATTCTCGAGACCGATCTTCCTGATCGAGAAGGATAACTGGATTATCGGACTCCCCTGTCAGTTGGACTGTCTGGAACTCCTCTAGGTACACATAACTAGCGCCCACGGCAAACGCGGCCACACCAGCGATGAGTAGGTTATTTCGAGGAGGTAAGGGGTGACGGCCCCGGCAATATCCAATGTCACGGGAAGCCCCGTTAGCCCCACAACCGCGATCAGTGGCTTCGTGTCATAACTAACGTTGATGAAGAGTTCGAAGAGCATGAACAATCCAACCGCGGCGAGGGCGTACGCCATCCCCATGACGAGCCAGTGAATCGCTCCTTGCTGGACGCCGAGATGCACGAACGGATGCGTCGCAACCTCCGCGGTGAAATATTGCCCGTGGATCGGATTCGTCACCTTGACGAGGATGATACCGGAGAAGATGGCGAGTGCAGCCAACCTAACCGTTTGATTACGGTGGAGCGATCTGCCAGTGTAAGCGGAACAGAGGTACAGCCACGGGCCGACGGCCGCTATTCCAATGACGAGCCCAACGAGATATGACGCGTACTGGAGGGTCGGGTCCGGTGCGACAAGATAGCCGACGTGTGAGAATGACTACCCACATGTCAGCATGAGAAGAGCCGTCAATCCGCGTGGGGTGTCCGGGTGTTCCACGTGTTGTACCCCGCGAACGCTCACTAGGCAGACCAGCCCGGCGATGGCGAAGACACTCACATACACCAGAAACCACGGATGTACCGGCACGAGTTAAGCCGTTGGGGAAATCACTCAGCGTTCACATAAGCTCTCTCATATGTTACCGGCGGGCTTGCGGGGGTGCGCGTAGCAACTCGCGGCTTTCCTCCGTCGGTCAGTTGTGTACCGGACATCAGGCCGACCGCTATTCGGCAGTGGGCTGATACGGACGACTCTTCAGGATGGTCGGTGAACATCATTCTCATTGGCTGTTGTCTGGGGCCTGAGGTGTCTCCCAGCTCTTCGTTCGCGCGCGTCTGATTGTTCTGACCATCCGATCGGCAGCTGTTCGCCGGTGGTACCGGAGACCGTCAGGTCGATCCAGCCACTTCTCGGATGGGTTCCCGGGGCCATACCGGGCTCGTCCCCCTCACCACCTAGCCGAGGCAACCATTGAGTGGTTCCACGTCGGCTCGATGGGTGCCTCGAGGCGATCGATGTCTGTCTCGGTCAGTTCTATCTCTAAGGCGCCACAGTATGTCTCCAGCTGATCGATCGACTGCGGGCCGATAATGGGGGCGTCCACCACGTCCTTTGCGAGCAGCCATGCCACGCTGACCTGGACCGGGCTCACGCCCTCCCGCTCGGCGATCGATCGAACCGTTTCGAGTACGTCCCAGTACTCCGGCTCGTCGAATTGTGCGAGGTCCCGCCAAGTACGAGACGCGACATCGTCTTTACTCCGACCGTCAGCTCGATCGTATTCCCCGGTGAGAAAGCCGGACGCGAGGGGAGCATAACTGGCAACGCCGAGTCCCTCCGCAGCGGCGACCGGAAGCAGATTTTCCTCCTCGTGACGACGAATCAGATTGTATTCAGGCTGTATCACGGCGACCCGCTGGAGGTTGTTCAGATCGCTCGTTGCGAGGGCTTTCATCAGGCGCCAGCCGGCAAGGTTGCTCGCACCGATGTACCGGACAAGTCCTTCGTCAATGAGCCGGTCGAACGTTGAAAGCGTCTCCTCGATAGGCGTGTCGTAGTCCCACTGATGGAGATAGTAGATGTCGAGGTAGTCGGTATCCAGACGGTCCAGGCTCTCCTCCAGTTGTGCGTGTATGTGTTTCCGCGAGAGGCCGCGCCGGTTTGGTGCCATCTCGACCGGTTCTCCGACCTTGCTCGCGAGCACCACGTCCTCCCGAATACCGTCGATCGCCTCGCCGACCAGTTCCTCGCTCTCGCCGGCCGAATATGTATTGGCGG
The DNA here is from genome assembly GCA_007118975.1 of Halobacteriales archaeon. GTDB lineage: Archaea > Halobacteriota > Halobacteria > Halobacteriales > SKNY01 > SKNY01. The sequence goes on from SKQO01000158.1 coordinate 3,034, forward strand.
TGTCGAGGAAGTTGATCCCTGTATCGAGCGCCTGTTCGAGCAAGTCGAGACTCTCGGCGCGATCGCTCAAGTTCCATTTCCAGGTATCGCTGTATCCCAGCCCCCCACAACCTAGACAGAGCCGTGACACTTGCACTCCCGTGTCGCCGAGAGACGTATACTCCATGGCGGTTATTTCACTGTCTCACCTAAAACCATGGGGGGCGACCGATCAGTTTTCGTCAAGCGTCGGTGGGGTTAGTTCCACGATCGAACCTGCCTCGGCGCAGTGGGGGCACAATGGCCGGTCACCGGGATGATATGTCCGGTCGAAGCTGCTGATTGCCGCCGCGCACCGTCCGCATGTCCACGGAACCACCGTGGCATGCTCGGCCAGCTCCGGGAATCGATCCGCCAGTGTCGGCGTGAGATCGACAGTCGAGTGCGCGGCGAGGTGTTCTCGCACCGCAGATCGGGTGTACGTCTCGAGGAGCGGGAGAAACCCTTTCTCAGGTCTGTCGGCAAACGGCATCGTGCTCTCGCCGCAGCGATGCCGGTAGGGGCAGACGTCACACTCCCAGTCGTATTCTGGATTTGCCGGCGGAAGCTGATCGCTGCCGACAATATCGCGGTGTTCTCTTGCTTGGCATCGAACCTCCTTCCAGATGGTGGGATCGAACGGCACCTCGAAGGAACGAAGCGTGAAGTCCCGTCGATCGACGTATAACACCACCCCTGTCGGTTCGCTCGTCTGGTCGAGTTCTCGGAACGCCCCGAGATAGGCCTGGAGTTGTCGAATGTGGTGGTCTGCCGGCGCGTCTCGGTGGGGCGGATCGCAGGTCTTTACCTCGGTCACGAGGAGGGGATTTCCGTTCGCATCGACGATACACGGGTCGGTACACCCGCGCAATGTGACCGTACCTCCCTCATCTTCGAGCGGAATTTCGACCCAGACGCTTCCCTGCACGTAGTGAGAATCGTCCTCGAGTCTCGAATCCAGGAACGGGATCACGAGCTCGGTTTCCACCTGCCGTCCCACCCAGAACCGCCCCCGAGGTAACCGTCCTTCCTTTGGAGCGTCGTGTTCGTCGTAATATCGTCGCCGCGTACACTTCCACAGGGCAGACGGCCAAGCGGTCGCACCCGCGTCCGTGTCTTCCCTTGAAAGCGATCCACGATCCCGGATCCGCAGCCGCCGGCGACGTCGTTCGTACCACCGCTCGAAGGCCGTCTCGTTGATTTCGTCGATGAGCTCCGCGGTTTCGTGTTCGGCGTTTGCCAGCCCGTCGTTCATGCCAGCCGACTCGAAACGCCCCCGTCCATTCAGGTTTCCCGGGTGACAACCGGAATTTCCGATTTACCCGGTTGACCGGTACCGACGGCCACGGTTCGCGCCTGTTTTCCTGATCAGTCCGTACCGGTCGAGCTTATCGAGATAGTGACGTAGCGTCCGTTCGGTCTTCGGATTCTCTACTGTCCCGCGATAGCGCTCGTAGAGCTCTCCCGGCCGGATCTCGCCCGCGTCTTCGACGATGTCGAACAGCACGTGCTGGTGGTGGGTCAGCTGCTCCAACCGTCGGTCCCGTAGCTCGACAGCGGCACTGGAGGCCGCGTCGTTTACGCAATCCTCCGGAATGTGGTCTCGACCTGCCGCGTCCGCGGAGCGGGCAGCGTTGCGCAGCGTGGCAATCGCAACTCTTGCGTCCCCGGCGGCACTTTCTGCGATCCGCTCGACGGTCGTCTCGTTGATACTGTGCGGTTCGAGTCCCCACTCGATCCGATCGCTGAGGATCGAGCACAGCTCGACAGTGCCGTATCGCTCGAAGGGGAGAGCGGTGGCCGTCTGGAGCCGGCTGCGCACCCGGGGCTCCAGTCGTGATAGCAGGGAATCTTCCCGATCGGTGATGCCGATCGCGACAACCTTCGGAAGCTCGAGGATCTCGTACAGGACCGACGGCTCCGCTAACTGATCGATTTCATCCAGCACCACGGTGTACGGGGCATCGATTGCGGTTCGCAAGCGCGCCCGGAGTTCGTCGCTCGGCGTCGATCGTCGATGTACATCGATGGCGCGACCGATGCCATCGAGCAGTTCGTAGAGCACAGTAAACCGTGTCGCATCCCAGCAGTTGATGTAATGGGTGTGAACGTCGACCACTTCCCGTTCGAGTTCGGTCAGCGCGTACCGAGCGATACAGGTTTTCCCGCTCCCCGGCGGCCCGTACACCAGCGCGTGGTCGCCTGGATCACCATCCTCGATGGGTTCGAGACACCGTGCGAGGACCCCGAGCTCCTGATCCCGGTGGACGACATCCTGGGGCACGAAGCCCTCGCGCAGGACCGTTGCGTCCGATATCATCGCCCCGATTTTGCCCCAATCGACCAAAAGTGGTAAGGCGTTATTTCCGATTTTCCGAAAGGTCGGATCGATCGGGAGAGGCCAACGGCCCACCCTTCGCTACGGAGTCGAAGGGAATGACTCACAGTGTCACGTTGTGACAAGTCACGGGTGAGGGGCCGATCGGGCCGAAAAACAGCAAGTTCTAACCTTGCGGGGTGAGAAGGTGTCAACGATGCCGACGGTAGAATACGTCAATTTCGAAGTGTTAGAGGATCACGGGTGGGAGATGGACGACGACGACCTCTTCGAGAAGGCCGCCGCCGCCGGCCTGGGCGACGAGGATTACGGTGAACTCGAGGTCGCCCGCGGCGAGTATATTCTCGAGGCGGCGGAGGCACAGGGTTTCGCCTGGCCATTTTCGTGTCGAGCGGGCGCGTGCGCGAACTGCGCCGCGATCGTCAAGGAAGGTGAGATCAACATGGACATGCAGCAGATTCTCTCGACCGAGGAGGTCGAGGACCGAAATGTCCGGTTGACCTGCATCGGTTCGCCCGAGACGGACGAAGTCAAAATCGTCTACAACGCCAAACACCTGGATTATCTCCAAAACCGCGTCATCTGATCGCTCGACGTCGGGACGGTCGGTTCGGCTTACCGGGGGCGGGGAGCCGTTCGTTCGCGGAAATATTCCATAGTTATTTATCTATTGGAACTTCCGTTGGTTATTCATGGGATTCGAAAAGTTCGACGAGACCGGGAGTGGGCGTGGCCGCCCCGCCGGCGCGGATCCGATGGTGTCGCTCAGGAAATCCGGGAGTATCGGTATCAATGCGGCTGCACTCTCGACGTACTTCGAGGACGAAGACGGGGCGATCATGTATTACAATGGGGACGATGAGCAGATCGGGATCGAGCCAGTCGACGACCCCGACGACCAGGAGGCGGCCTACACCGTCTCGAAGACCGAGGCGGGTGGGACGATCGCCCCGCGTGCATTCCTCGAAAAATACGAACTCATCCCCGATGTCACGACCCAGTACGACCCCGACTGGGACAGTGATCAGACACTTCTGGTAATCGACCTCGAAGATCCGATCGGCACCTACGGCTCGGCCGACGGTGAGTAAGACGGCTGTTTTCGGCGATGGACGAGTCAAGACGGTCTGATAACGTGGGAGCGGGCGCCGGTAATGGTTGAGGCCTGGCCGGACTTGATACGGCTCCTCGCCATGCCGGTTTTCGTAGCCGTCGCGATCGTCGACATCAGGACGAGACGAATCCCGCGGGTGGTCTGGCCGCCAGTCGTCGGCTTCGGTATGATCCTGCTGGCGTGGGAAGCGCACAGCTATCTGGGAATCGGTGGGGTTGTCTGGCGGGTCTACATGATTCAGGTGGCGATCAGCCTGGGTCTCGTCGCCCCCCTCGGGTACGTGTTCTGGCGGATCGGTGCCTTCGGCGGCGCGGATGCCAAAGCGATCATCGCGATCGCTGTCCTGTTTCCCACCTACCCCGCATACGTCGTCGGAGACGTCCACTTGCCGATCGTGGAGGCGCCGCTTGGTGTTTTCTCCTTTACGGTCCTCACGAACGCCGTTCTGGCAGGGGTCGTGTATCCCCTCGGCCTCGCAGCGGTGAACGCCGCACGAGGTCGGTTCCATCCCGCCATGTTTGTCGGGAAACCAGTCCACTGGCGCTCGCTCGAACGCCGACACGGGCGCATGCTCGAATCTCCGGACGGGTTCACGCGCGCGGGTCTGGATCTTGACGCCCTGCGCATGTACTTGGCGTGGCGAGACACCGATCTCGAGACGTTACGGGCGTCCCCCGATCGTTTTCGTGATACACTCCCGACCGACCCGCAGCATCCCGGAGACGGCCGGGTAACCGACGGTGGCCAGCCCGCGGACCCGTGGGGAGCGCGTGCGTTCCTCAACGCCGCCGATGGGGCGTACGGCACTCGCCCGGAGGAGCTGCGCGGGGGGCTCGTCCTTGTCGTGGACCGCAGCCACATCTGGATTTCGCCGGGGATCCCGTTCCTGGTGCTTATCGCGGTGGGACTGCTGGTAGGTCTATCCTACGGCGACCTGTTCATCCGGTTCTTGGGACCACTGCTGGGATAAACCGCCTCCACAAGACACAACTGTCGAGTGGACCGACCAGTACCTATGCCAACCGACGCCGGTGTCTCCCTGGAGTTTGACGCCGACGGGCTGGTCCCCGTGATCGCGCAGGCTGTCGACGATGGTCGGGTGCTGATGCTTGCCTATGCCAACCGAGAGGCCATTCGTCGAACGCGAGAATCAGGGGAGGCACACTACTACTCTCGAAGTCGGGGGGAGCTGTGGCACAAGGGGGCGACGAGCGGCAACGTCCAGGAGATCGCCGAGGTTCGGGTCGACTGCGACGGCGACGCGGTGTTGTACCTCGTCGACCAGCGGGGCGGCGCCTGTCACATGGGTTACCGTAGCTGCTTTTACCGGCGGCTCGACGGTGAAACCGTCGGCGAGCGGGTTTTCGATCCGGATGACGTATATGAGTGAGGACGTAGAAGCGCTCCGTGATCGGCTCGTCGCGGCCGACGAGGCCTACCGTACTGCCGCAGAGCGCGTGGCGGCAGTCGGCGGAACCGGGGTGGAGCAGCTCCCGGATCTGCTCACCAAGTTCACATCGATTCTGGCGACCTACGAGGAGCGTGCCACCGGATCCGGTGATTTTCGTGGATATCTCGAGTTCCGTGGACGTCTCGCAACCTATGTCGAAGAGTTACCTGAGGACCTTCCCGGCCGTGAGGGTTTCGAGGAAGCGCAGGAGCAGCTCGAACAGCGACGCTTGAGCCAATCCGACTTCGATGCCGCTCGCGAAGCCCTGACACCCGTTCAGGATCTGGTCGATCGTCTCGAGGAGCGGGACCGAACAGCGGAGGAACTCCGACAGGTCCGATCCGATGCGATGACCCGGCTTCGAGAGCTCGACGCGGAGATCGATCGTCTCGAACGACTGGCCGGCTACCGTGACATCGATCTGGACCGGGATCTCGAGACCATTCGGGAGCCCATCGAGTCGTACAACGAAGCGGTCACGGCTGCGTTTTCCGAGTACCGCCGTGAGTCACCCGTCCGTGACGTCCTCGACCTGTTCGATCTCGCAGACCGGTACCCCCTGGTGCCGTTGGAGCCGCCCCCGCCGGGGATCGTACAGGCGGTGACCGATGGTGGGTTCGATCACCTCCCCGTGCCGACGCTCCTGGAGTATGCCGATTACAGCCGGTCGAAGCTCGATCACTACGTGGACGATCCCGAAACACTCCGGGAAGCGGTGGCCGAGGATCGACTCTACCTGGAACGGTTGGGGCCCGACCCCTTCACCGTCCATTGGCCCCCAGCCCCCGCGAGCGAACTCCGGTGGAAACTGCCCGAGTTACTCTCCGTCGTCAATCGGTTCGCGGACGACACGACGGTCCAACGGCTTCGACAGGTCCAGGCAGTGATACGGAACGAGAAACGATACGAGGAACTGCGCACCATCGCACACGCACGTGAAAACCTCGACGAAAACGATCGGGAGCGGCTTGCCAGCGGCGAAGTCGAGGCGTCGCTCACATCACACCGGGCAGCTCGTGACCGCCTTCAGGAGACACTCGACGACATCGCCACACCGTAGCCACAAGCCGTCGCTCCCGCAGAACTCCGGTGTTCGACGTCTGCGGCTGATCTTCGATCGTGTCGGTGATGAGCTGACTCCCCGGTGACTCAGGCACGTCGACCGTGGCGCCTCGATGTGGACCGTTCTGGTGGGTGCCGATACTGGGGAAACTCAGTCGTCTAGGCGCGAGATGACCGGCTCCGGTCGATCGAGTTTCGCGAGCACCGATTCCGGCTTGACGGTGATCACGGGGACCCGACTCCCTCGAACGACACGTTCGGTCACGCTCCCGAGCCACCGATCCTGGAGCCCCCGGCGACCGTGGGTTCCCATCACGATCGCATCGATATCGCGCTGTTTCGTATAATCGAGGATACTTCGATGTGTCCCGCCACTCAACAGAGACGCCTCAACGCTTCGTACCTCCGCCTCCAGCGCCCGTGTCCGAACCGCTTCGATCGCCTCCTCCCCGATTGATTGGAGGGCATCGTACATGCTCGCCATCCCGTCATCGAACCCGAATGACTGGATGTCGACAGTGTGAACGACGTGCAGGGCTGCATCCGTGGCGATTGCGAGTTGGATGGCATGGTCCGCAGCCGCCTCCGCGCCGGGACTCCCGTCGGTGGGCACCAGGATATTCTTGACGCCTGCATCGACCGTTGCATCCGCTCGAACGGTGACAACGGGCATGGTCGCCCCCCGGAGCGTCCGCCCGGCGACACTGCCAAGTGCCAGGCGACGGAGGCCGGTTCGTCCCGTCGTTCCCATCGTAATGCAATCGATATCGTGGTTCACGGCGTAGTTGATGATGACTTCGTGGACGGGATCGCCGGAGGCGAGCAAGGCGTGAGATGACTGTATGTCGGCCGCATCGAGGAGTGCGGTCACGTCCTGGAGCAGTTCCCGACCCTCCTCGACGAACGCTCCCTCGAATTCTTTGGCGTACGCTGGTGGAAGCTCCTTGACACCCGAGACGTGAATTACGTCAACCGTTGAACCGAACCGCATCGCGGTATCTCGCGCCCAAGTTGCGGCTGCCAATGCACCGTCGCTACCGTCTGTGGGGATCAGGATATGATCGTACATTGTCGTGGATCTGTGGGTCACTCGGGGACAGCCTGTTGGTTACTGGCGCCCCGAGCGTGTCTGCTAACCCGCCAGGTGAGTCGATCGAGTTCTCATCACCGTCACCCAGGAGCCGGCAGTGGACTGCTCTCGATTGGAATTTGCCGCATATCGGCAAAAGCCCAGTGACCGTTCCCAGGTGACGGGAACCAGCATCGAGAAACTCCGGCAACCACCGCTTTACGCGACGTCTCAACACCGCAACACCCTGGCTTCCGCTCGGTAACGGTGTTTATGCGACCGTGGTGCAAATGACCCGCAGAGATCCGTTCACGGACGCATAGCTTTTTGCACGCGTTTCGAGCAGGCCTTGGACATGGTGGACATCGAGCGCGTCTACACGGTCGATTTCGCGTACCCGGAACCGGAGCGGACTACCGAACCCTGGCGAGCGCCGTGGTCCGTCGAGGCCCGCGTCGCCAATCCGATGAGTCGGTACCCTCGCTACGCTCCGGTCCGGGCAGAGTGGCTCCCCGACCTCGGTGGCTTCGGCGTGATCGTCGAGGCGACCGATGGGACGATCGGTTTCGCCACCGGTTCCCACGGGACGCCTGTCGCTTCACTGATCGACGAGTACCTCGGACCACGTATCGAGGGTGAACCAGCCACGGCCGTCGAGAAGATCCACGATATGTTGCGCCGGTTGTGTTCCCCGTTCGGGGCCGCAGGTCTCGCCTCCTATGCAGTCAGCGCGGTCGACCTCGCGCTCTGGGATCTGAAGGGCCGGATGGCAGGACAACCAGTCTACGAACTCCTCGGCGGCCCCGCTCGGGACGAACTGCGCTGTTACGCGACGGGAAACGACACCGACTGGCATTTGGAGCTCGGATTCGAGGGAACGAAACTTGCGTGCCCATATGGTCCGGCGGACGGGAAGGTCGGCCTGCAGGAGAACGTGGAACTCGTGGCGGAAACCAGCGAGCTGGTCGGTCCCGAGGTTGAGGTAATGCTCGATTGCTGGATGGCATTCGACGAATCCTACACCGTCCGGCTGGCCGAGCGAGTTCGCGAATACGATTTGTACTGGATCGAAGAGGCCCTTCCACCGGAGAATGTAGCCGCCCACCGGGCGGTGCGTAATCGACTCCCTGGCCAGACTCTGGCCACCGGGGAGCACTGGTACACGCCGGAGCGCTTCCAGCAGGCAGCCAGCGACCGACTCGTGGACATCGTCCAACCGGACATCAACTGGGTCGGCGGACTGACGGCGCTTCGAAAGATCTGCGATATCGCCGCAGCCGCCGGCATCAGGGTGATTCCTCATGGAGGTGGCAATACCCCGTACGGCCAGCACGCCTGCTACGCACTTCCCGATATCCCGTGGGCGGAGTATTTTTTGGCCTCGCCGCCGGGCGTCCCGCTCGAAGAATCGGCCCGGCTTCCGGGAGTTCCAGTGCCGGCGGACGGTCAGCTAATCCCTTCGGATCGACCCGGGTTTGGTGTGGAATTGGAGAGTGTCAAGTTTACCGGGAGTTTCACCGGGGGAAGTGGCCCGCCGGAAGATTTCGAACGATAAATTCGACGGGGGTGCCAGCGAGGCGATGGGTTCGACTAGATTTTCCGATCTCCCCCACCGCCGAATGCCCAGAATCGTCGCGTCCTCCTCACGGTCCGGTTGTCGTCACCGTCAGATCGTGCGACAACCATAACGTGCCGACCGCCGCCAGGTAATGTTCAAGTCGCAGCCATACTTGATGGCGATGAAGGACACCTTCACGAACTCGGCGCGACCATCGGACCGACATCGGGAAATGTCGGGATCATCCCGAAACTGCACGGTTTCCTGGCGGCCGTCGTCCGATGATATCGACCGTGACCACAGGGTGTTTTGATCCCAAGCCTCTGTGCGGCTGTGTGGTGCTGCTATATGTGCAACCCGTAATTCAGGGACGGATTGAACGGATTGGTCGTCACGGCGAGATTGTCGAAGCCGAGCCGGTGTGTATATTTCGGGAGCGTCTTTTCGCTAATTCGGTCGAGATCGGTCACTTGCTGTAGCCACTCTGTCCATAATGTCTTCGACTCCTCGTCCTTCTCCGTCAAATCCTGCTTACCTGTGGCGGGACCCGGGTTTCCTCATTGATATCGATTTGATGAAGCGTGAACTCGTCCATCGCCGGTCGAAGCGCGCGTCTCTTTGTGATGGTTTCGTCCCGATGATGGCCTCTCGACAGCCGCCGTGATTTATTATGATCCTTCGTGCGATTTCTTCTGGATGCGTCCACAATCAGTGATGGTGAATAGCCGCCGCCTCGCCCGCTTCTAGCAGGTCTTCGAGGGACTGATCGACACCCGCACCACACAGCCCAAGGACGGGAGATCTTCGTCGATCCTGGATCGGATCGGGTTCCGAACAACGTACCAGTAATTCGCCCAGAATTATCCATGATGATCGGCAACCTGTGCGAGGCACGGATCGGCTAGGGCTACACCGGCGAGTGATCTGTTCGGTTCCAAGCTGAAGATAATGTCAGGACCATGATCTTCGTATCCCTCGCCAGGATGAACTCTCCCCGGCCTGTGGCACCGTACATCTCGGTATGTTCTTCCTCGTTATCGCAGACGACGTGTGGACTGGTCAAGGTGGGTTTGCTGGCTTTCGTACCCTCCTGCCACCGAGCAACCACGCTCTTACAGGCCTGAACAGCCTTATTTCGAGCCGCCTGGACCAAGCCACCGTGGAAGCCGCCCGTGGCTTCCTGCACGTCGTCGTAGGTGTCGTCTTCGAGTGTCTGTTTGCTGGTGGTGACCCGCTCGCTCTGGAAAGCGTAGTCAACCACGTATCGGGCCACCCAGAGAAACGTATCTACGGTGTCCTCGAGGAGCCCCGGCGTCCTGCCTGTTCACGTCAAGCGCAACGTCGACAGTCCGCCGCACCTCCATGACATATGTAACGTCGATGACTCTTAAATGCGCGGGAGTCGGGCTGCCATCATCGCGTGGGTTGGTTCCCAGTTGTCGGCTTCATCCAACGGATACATCCGTGGATTTTCGCCTCGCACTTTCTAGAAACAGTCCGGTCGCACTGTTACCGGATCTGATGACAACCACCTCGGCCAACAGGAGTCTGTGAAACAATGTGATATTGGTTTTAGCAATCTTCTCGACGGTCGGGGACTAATACGTGGTCTCGTTGATCGCCCGAGCGAGAGGTCGTTTATCGTCGAGGGTGTGTTTTCGGGAAGAGAGTCACCTGCGACATCAGCCTGCACGACCTCGTCAAACTGTGTTTGCCAGACCGTCACACCGACACCCGGTACCTCGTTTAACAATTTTTCATCTCATCCACGGATAGCGACGCCAATTCGTCTAAGTTTGCCGCGACTTTCCGAAATGCCGTGAGGTATTGATCGAAGAGTGGCTTCTGATCACCCAGGGCGTTCGGTCCGATTCCCATGTTCAACTCGTGTTCATCGCACCGGCGTTCTGTGACGGGACAGTCGCCTCGTTGATATCGGATATCTCGATCGACGAACCGTCCGCTCCACGGAAGTTCACGACCGAAGAAATACTTGCGGTCGCGGTGGACGGGTCTGAGATAAATCGGGGTTTTCACGTACCCGGTCGAAATCGGAACGCCCTCCGCGCTCAACGCCTCGACATACACTTCACGATCGACGCCGCTTGTCTCATCGGGCCTGAAGCTGGGTGAGTATCCGTGATACACATGTTCGCAACTGGATCGGACAGTCGGTGAATCAACGCCGGGGACCGTCTGGAGCCCCTCGCTTAGATACTCGCAGTTTGACCGTCGTTGTTGGTTCCACTCGTCTAAATGTTGAAGTTGGACCTTCGCGATCACCGCCGCCAACGGGTGAATCCGATATGTGTATATTAGACTATCAATATATTGATCGAAGGAGGAACTCTCGATGAGTTGTTTGCTCCTGGCCGGATGGAGCCCGTATAGACAGGCCCGTTCGAATAATTCCCGATCGTCGGTTAGCAACACCCCGCCTTCGCCGCCGATGATCTGCTTTCCGTCACCAATGCTAAAACAGCCGATATCTCCTATGCTCCCGACTCGCTCACCCTTGTAAGTTGCACCCGTTGCCTGGGCACAATCCTCAATGACAGTGATCTCGTGTTCTTCGGCGATCTGCATGATTTCATCCATCTCAGCAGGATGCCCGTACAAATGAACCACTACGATCGCCTCTGTCCGGGATGTGATCTCTTCCTTGATCGATTCCGGATCGAGTGTGTACGTCTCCGGGTCGATATCCGCATACACAGGGATCGCGTTCTGCTGGAGGATACAGGAGACGGTCTGGCCCCAAGTGTATCCGGAGACGATGACTTCGTCTCCTGCCTTGACACCGGCTGCCATGATCGCGATATGAAGCGCGCTTCCCCCGCCGTTTGTTGCGATCGCATGCTCGGTTCCAATAGTCTCTGCGAACGCCTCCTCGAAGGATTCGGTGGCAGGGCCGCCGGCATACGAAGTCAAGTAGGAGATGTCGGATTCGGATGCTTCCAGAGCATCCGAGACCGCGCTGATTTCCTGCTCCCCGACTTGAGGCCATGTGGGCAGCTCAAACGTGCCGTCTACTGCTTTTTCTCCCCCGAGAGCCGCCAAGTCATGCATAATGGTCGGCCATCAACCGCCTCCGTTAAGTAATCGAGCTTCTAGGCGCAAGCCCGAGGGTCGCGCACATCCCTTCGGTTTTCGGCCGACCTGCTGCTGTAAA
>SKQO01000159.1 GCA_007118975.1 Halobacteriales archaeon
GATCTCGTTGGCAGGGCCCTATCAGGCTTACTTGCAGGCGATGATCCAAATGAACTGGGTGCTGTGGTCTCCGATGCTGAGACAGTCCTCGAGGATGCCGAGTCGCTGGATCGTGAATTGTACGAACTTGGATTGACCGATGGTTATCTCCTAGGTACGGTTGTAGACAGTATTGTGCGGACTGCCGAATACGGAGTCAACATCGCCGAAGCCGGCCTTCAAGTGGCGATGCGAGAGCCCAACTCGACTTTTACGGAAGAGCACACATGACGTTTAATCATATAGATAAGGCTGATGATGACAACAATCGAACTGCGACGGAGAGTACGAGAATAACTATTGCATTCGTTTGCGTCCAGAATGCTGGGCGAAGCCAGATGGCAACGGCTTTCGCAAAATGTGAACGCGACCGTCGAGACCTCGACGTGGAGATTCTCACCGGCGGGACGCATCCAGCCGACCACGTGCACGATGTCGTCGTGGAGGCGATGGCCGAGAATGGAATCGATCTCTCGAACCGTACACCTCGGGAGATCTCGCACGAAGAACTACGGACCTGCGATCACGTTGCAACGATGGGATGCTCGACGCTGGAACTGACAAGCAAGAGCGTCACCGTTCACGACTGGGATCTCGCAGATCCCCACGGTAAGGATATAGAGGCGGTTCGAGAGATCCGTGATGAGGTCGAACGGCGTGTCACAGATCTTCTGAATCAAATTACTCCCAGTGACTGATAGGACGAATGGATGCTGAGTTGCTGGCGATCGAGCTGTTGGTCGCTGCGTTCGCAGGTGGCGCCTTCGGCGCTGCGATTGGAGCATTACCATCCTTCGTGTTTACGGGTGTGCTGGTGATCGTAGGCGAGACGCTGCGGATCCTTCGACGAGCCATCAGCCCGGTGGCATCAGTTCCGCAGATCACCGACCTGATCGCCTTTGGGGTCGTCTTCGGACCTCACGTCAGTTTCGCTGGTGGGGCTGCAGCGGCGGCGTATGCGGCGCGAAAAGGCTACCTCAACACAAGTTCTCTGTATCATCCAGCCAAAGAAATCACCGTTGGGCTTGGTTCCCGTGTTGATGTTCTGATCGTTGGTGGTCTCTTCGGGGTTGCAGGACACCTCATCGTGGTCGGATCCGTGGTACTATCTGCACCCTGGGATCCCGTTGCGATGGGTGTGGTTCTCTCAGCGCTGCTCCACCGCCTCGCATTTGGGTATGACCTTGTTGGAGAGATCCGATCCAACAGTCTGTTCGATATGTCTCCATTCGAGCGCGAAGTTGCGACTGATGGCGATCGACTTCTGGTTGAACCGTGGCTCCCCCATATGTGTCGCTGGAATGGGCTCGCGCTGCTCGGCGCACTTGTTGGAATATTGGGTGGATACCTTGCATATGTAACTGCAAGTCCATTTCTCGGATTCGGTATCAGTGCTGTATCGTTAGTTTTCCTGGTTGCGGGGGTTGATGGAATCCCCGTAACCCACCATATGACTCTACCAGCGAGTACGGGTGTACTAGCACTTGCTGGTCTGTCGGTGGGACAGCTCTCTCCGGAAGCGGTAGCAAGTGCAGTCCCGCTCTGGCAAGCGCTTCTAATCGGTGCAATCTTCGGACTCATTGGTGCGCTAGCTGGAGAATTCATTCAGCGTATTCTGTACGCGCACGCCGACACGCATCTTGATCCGCCTGCTGGGAGTATTGTCGTAACGACGGCGCTTATTGCCACCTTGACAATGATAGGTATCTTCGAAACAGCTGTATGGATCCCTCACCCATGATATCAGAGACGGCTGGATTGTTCACTTAGCGTTTGGACGCCTCGCTCGTTAGCATCTATTGTGGCAGGAAAACGAGTGATGAAGGTTAATATTAGGACTCGTGCCGACAGGACGTGTCCTGGGCGTTTTATTAACTCAAGCGCTTGAGCATTAAAACGGTGACTAGAAAATTGGTGCTGACTGTTGTTGTATGTTAATGACTTCCCGCCTGCGAGTCCTAAGTACCGCCTCGCTGGAATCGGCCCGTGTTTCAGCGCGTCCTACTCGGTCGGTCCACTTACGAAATCCATACCACGGGCCATTTCTCCAAACGACAGTCGGCACAGCGACATATCCAACTTGTCGAGCGATTCTTGTTCCCGACCCCTGTCCCCACAGGTCCATTGATTTCCGCAACTTCCGTCCTTCTGTCTCTCCCGTCGCTTGGTTTGCGCCTTGAGGCCCGTCGACTTGTTGCCAGTCCTACCAACGACTCCACTCTCCGTCGCAACGGGCATTCAACGTTCGTCTCCTCGCCGGGTTCTTTCAGAACTGTCGTATCGTGCCAAGTGGTGGATACGTGCGAGCGAAACTGTCCGCAGCGGCCGGCCCACTCGAGCAGGAACTTCCCGTTCGAGATAATTCCAACACCCAGTTCTTAATGTGGGGGGCTGTGTTGAGCATATTTAACAATATCTTTCCGTCAAGTGTTCTTAGTTACTAAATCAATAGTTTGAGATAATAACTCTTTTAGTCTAACGCGCCAACCGACGAGTATGGTACGAACTCGACGCGAATTCGTTGCGGGCGGTGCTGGAATGATCGCCATCACGGCACTTGCCGGTTGTCTCGGTGATGACGAGGAACCAGGCGATACTGATGACGATCATGACCATGACAACGATGATCATGACGATCATGACCATGACGACGATCATGATCACGATGACCACGACCACGACGGTGAGGGACACGTTGACGAGATTGGGATTTACGAGTTCCAGTTGTTGGACCGAGCGCACGATCCGCACCAAGAAATCTCCTACATGCACGGAGACCATTGGCACGGTGCGGGCGACTTCCCAACCGTTCCCCACGGCGACAACCTGTCAATCGGGGCAACCGCCTACGACGAAGATGGAGAAGAAATCAAGTTGTGGGACGAGTACGAACTGCGGGCGGAGATCGCCTCCGGGGCCGCCGAAGACGTCGTATCCTTTGATTTTCACGGCGATCACGTCCACGTCCACGGCGAAGAAGAAGGACTAACCGAGATCGTATTCCAGGTATGGCACGACGATCACGCGGATTACCAGACCGCACCACTCGCCGTCCAGGTCGCCGAAGAGGAGTCAGACGTCGAGGAGTTCGACGCACACCACGTCTCGGACGTGTACATCCTCGACCGAGCGCACGATCCACACGAGGAGGTCGCCGACTGGCACGACGACCACTGGCACGGCGCTATCCCGGCCGTTCCAATCGATGATAACGTTTCTCTGGGAGCAAGGTTCGTCGACGAAAACGGGAACGAAGCGGAACTGAGCGCGGCATACGAACTCCGAGCTCGTTTGGATGACGATGCTCCCGATATCGTCGAGTTTGACTTCCACGGTGACCATGTCCATATCATCGGTGAGGAAGAAGGCGAGACGCAGGTGGTCTTCCAGCTGTGGCATGACGACCATGCGGATTTCGAAACCACCTCAATCGAGATTACGGTCGCGGAAGATCCAGACGATCATGATCATGATGATCACGACGATCACGATCATGATCACGACGACGATCATGACGATCACGATGACGATCATTAATCGGCGATCTAGGTGACCGCTACAGGCAAATGAGTCTCACGAGACGCTCGGTACTCTTCGCTGCAGGAACGGCAGCCACGACATCAGCGTTAGCCGGGTGTTTGGAGGGGCCACCGAGTGTCGTTGAAGAAGGTGAGCACTCGGGATCAGCGGCCTTCTTTTCGCTACAAGATTGGGGCAATGCTGTCGCTGGTGATGTAATAGCATTCGACACACCGGTAGAGGTCGGCGAGATGGGCCACGGGTGGGATCCCGAGGGGGACATCATCCCGCAGATCGCCCAGCAGGATGTCTTCCTGTACTTACAAACTCCCGAGTTCCAATGGGCTGTCGATGTCGCACACAACCTTGCGGATCTCGACGATCGAGAAATCGTACTGATTGACGCGATGAGTGCAGTCTCAGAGTCGGATCTGCTCACGTTCACTGGAGGTGCTGAGCTCCTACCAACCCCTGATCAAGACGTGGAGTTCGATCCGGCAAGCTTCGAGGTTGGCGAATTCGAACTCATCCATTCTGATGAGGTCGTAGCCTGGTGGCATGAGGACCATTGGCACGGCGGCGTCCCCGACGTGCCGCTTGATGGAATCAGAATCATCTCAGTTCACGCTGAAGACACCGGTCGAAACGTGCCACCGCTGGGTGAGGGAGAGCAGTTCCAGGTCGGCGCTCGGCTAGCGGACGGGGCGCCCGAAGGGGTTGTTGAGATAAGCATCGACGGCCAAGGCATCGAGATCCAAGGTGTTGATAGCGGTCAGACTCTCCTCGTGTTTGAACTCCGTGCAAATGACGAGGTTATCTTCGACACCGCTACGGACCCGACCGTTGTGACGGTTGCCGAACCGGAGGACGTGGAAATCGATGCCTTCTACGATCCACATATCTGGGTCGATCCAGTCCACGCCCAGTCCATCGTTGACCTGCTCGCCGACGAATTCACAGCTGTGGTACCGGATGATGAAGATACGTTTCGTCAACATGCAAAAGAGTATAAGGAACAACTCGAGCGGGTTGATCAGGCCTTCGAGCAACTCGTCGCAGACGCAGAGCTCGATATCGCTGTCTACGTCGCTCACGATGCCTTTCGATACGTAGAGGATCGGTACGGCTTCGAACTGCAGACCCCGGTTGGTGTTACACCCGACGCTGCTGAATCTCTCGAAGATATTGCCAGACTGGGACAGGCCATTGAGGAACACGAAATAGACACCATCCTCTTCGATCCGTTCGAGGCACCAAATCCCGATGAAGACATCCCACAAGGTGCGAGGGTTCTCCTCGAGGAAACCCGTGCCGAGAAAGCACTTCCGTTGAGCCCGGCCGAGGGAACCACTCCAGCTTGGCGAGAACAGGAATACGGCTGGATTGAACAGATGGAGGAAATCAACCCCCCATCGTTACGTCAAGCGCTCAGGGCTGAATAACTCTGGAAGCCCGGAGTCGTTACCACTTGCATTTTTGGTGCGTGGTTCGGGATCAATCCGGTAGTTGGCGTAGATCTCGTCTGGTTCGTTATCGATACCTACGTTGCACTGAATGGCATATATTTGACGGTTGAACAAGGCCAATTCTCTGGATTAATCGGTGCAAATGGGTCCGTGCAGCCCGCGCTATCGAAGTTGAGGCGACCGAATCGCGGAAGCGCCCGATACCTCGAGGGATTGGCGACTGGATTTATCAAAGGCGAACCGCTTGACTGTGCCCTCCAACGAGTGACCGATAGCGGGCCAACCCAACCAATGAGAGTCGAGGATGTCTTCGAGATGAGTGTATACGCTTATCCTGCGCGGTGAGAATTACACAGAATCGAGGAGAAATCCCACGACTTTAGTCGTGGGAGAAGTCACCCGCACCAGGGTATAGACATTACTCGCCCATTTCTTGCATCGTCATCTTGATAGCGTTGAATTTGGGCGTTTGGTCAATGAAATCCAGGCGGTCTTATCGATAACCGCCTGAGAATCCTGTACCAGAATTACCGACATATTGGAGGGTGTCGACAGGAAAGCCGACATCTATCTGTTCGACGTCTAGGGAGTCCATTTCGACTATTGCGACGGTTTCGTCGGCATCCGCTGGCGTGATGAAGTACTGCTCGCTGGTGACCCCCATTCGATTTCGACTGTTCGTTTCCCCTGCTTCGAGGCGATCGATTGTTTCTAACCCCGTCAGGTCCACCACGACAATTTCTCCTCTATCGGCGATCGTAACAAAGGCGTGATCTCCGTCGGGAGCGAATCGAAGCGTCCCGGGATCGCCGTCGATAACAATGGTCTCAATGAACTCGCTATCATCGTTAGTGATATCGAATAATGAAATGTCGTTTCCAACAATCGCTAGTCTCTCACCGTCTGGAGAGATAAACATCCCACCCGTACTGTCGAGTTCGTCGACGATCTCGTTGGTATCGGTGTCAACGACAACCGTTCCCCTAAAGTATTCCACGTAGGCAAGGCCGTTTCGTGGACCGTATGCCTTGTAGTGTGTACCACCCGCGTCACCGAATTCTATGAACTCCGTTCGTTCGTAGCCATCCATGTCGATCACCGATAAACCTGGATCGCTGACGTTGGTTGCATAACCGGTTTTACCCATATCTTCATGGAAAAGGAGTTTTCCATGTCCCTCCTCTTCGAGACTGGCATTTACGATCTCGGTTACGTTCAAGTTGTCAACGTCGATGATGTAGAAAGCTCCCTCCTCATCCGCATGGACCCAAATTTCGTCATCGAACGGGTGATAAATATGATTAACCCCGGGTCCGACATCGATAGCTTCCTTCCATCGCCTCGTCCCGGTATCGATCACGTGAACTTGACTAGGTCGTTGTGCGACCGTGAAAATATACCGGGAATTATGGGTAATTTGTGGGTCCCGCCACGTGATGTCTGATATCTCCTCGGTGAGTTCGTCAATTATCTCCCCCGTTGCCGGATCCAGGATCGATATTCGATCCGATCCAAAGGCATAGATGAGCCCATCGCTGCCGACGACTTCATGATCGTCGTTTTCTTCGCCAGCGACATCCTCTGTATCCCCGTTGCCTGTATCCTCAGGCTCATCGCCCAGACAGCCAGCAAACGAACTCAGTGTAATCCCACTGCTACCAGCGATGAAAGATCGACGATTTACAGAGTGGGCCATAACAACTTACACATATTGTACAGTTAACTGGATTATGGTGCATTCCTCGAAAATCATTGGATCTGGATCGTCCTACTACGGAAGAGGATTGGAAACCCGTTTACCATGTCGGTGGTCCGGTTATGCCTCCCTCGAAGTTTCTTCCGCCGAGTCCCGAGTCTTGTGCTCATTGACCCCGTCCTGAATCACGTTTTCGGCGAGTATCGCACAGTCGATTCGCATCGGTGAGATCTCGACGCCGAGTTTCTCGACTGCACCCTCACGGTCCAGTTCGAGAACCTCTTCAACGGTCTTCCCTGGCAGCCGTTCTGCCAGCATACTCGCACTTGCGAGACTGATCGCACAACCATCGCCCCTGAACGCAACCTCCGTAATCGTCTCACCGTCCTCAGCCAGGCGGACATCGAACGTGAGTTCGTCCCCACACGAGGCATTCTCACCGGTGTGAGTGAACGTCAGTGGTGAGAGTTGGCCAAAGAGGCGTGGGTTTCGACAGTGATCGAGAATTCGTTCTCGATACATGTTGGAGCGTTCCATGCGCTCAACTCACCGCTCGTTGGGGCCAGCTCTTGATTTCAGGTATGTCATGTTTTTGCGATACCCAAACCACAGTACAGACGAAAGAGCTCGTAACTTTAGTCATGATCTACTTTCACTTCCATTATTTCTCCTGCTCCATCGATCGGTAACAGCGAATACTCCACGTAGTCAACTTGGGGGACCGCACGTAGTTTCTGGACAAACGCTGAAATCACATCGACTGTTCCCGAGAGGGTATACACCTCGAGACAGGTGCCTGGACTCATGCATTGATGGGTGTGACCGACGATCCGGCCGTCATGACTGTGCCGCAGTTCACTCAATCGTTGATCTACTCCCTCGGATTCAATGGCGAACTGTACCGACACAATCCCTGAAAGCAACTGGCCGTCTACGTATCTGTTTTCGAACTCGGCTAACAACCCCCGTGTCCCCTCCCTGACGACTGCACTTCGTCCTTCGAAATCGTGTGCTTCGGCAAATCGAGCGAGGCGTTCCCGGAACGTCGGAGGCATTGATACCGTGACGACGTCCATACTCATATCCGGTGAAGCGTTGTTTCCGAATATTAATAATACTGGATATAGATATGATAATATTAATTAATAGAGTGGAAGTTGTTGATATTAGGCCATGGGGACACAAAGCCTGAGTCATCATCGAGCACCTGATGCAACCACCAATCGAATCGGGTTTGTCGGTGACCGCGGGGTCGGTAAAACCGCGGTCGCTACGCTTGTCGCAGACCGGCTCTCAGATCGAACGCTGGTAACAGTAGTGGGAGAGGCTGAGCAAATCATCGACGGAGCCTCGGTCCAAGGATCCCACGGTGACCCCGAGCTCAACATCGAATGGACGGTCGTGGATGCGAAGCCAGGCTCAGATTCGTTCGAACAGTGGGCTGATACGCTTGACACCACATTCGTCGTGGCAACCCCCGACACGCTCGAAAAAATCTCGGCTTACGAACAAATTGCGGCCCGGTACGGTCTTACTCTCTTTCTCATCGTAACACATTTTACGGAAACTGATCGAGAACGAATCCGAGCATTCGACGGCCCTGAGCTCGCCGAGTATTTCTACGAGGATGAAGCGATCAGAACGGCAATTGATGCGGGTGAAGTCCCCACGCTGGATGACTGGACGGTCGAAGCGATCCTCATCGAGGCGCTTCAACCAAAACGACTGACGCCTGACGCTGCCATCGACGCACTTGAAGCGCAACCCGCATCCGTTGTCAACGTGGAGGTTTCAGATCGAGAGCGAGCAGATGCACTCATTAATAGGTTCGAGCGTGCCGGATATCGGGGAGCATACTACAAGTGTAATTGTCGCTGTCACGATGGTCACGTGATCGCACGCTAACGGGAAATGTGCTAACGCCCGCGTTTTCACTGCGAATGACCTCGTAATCTAGTCGGACCCGGACCGGCCGGATCGATTAAGCGAGCACTGACTGATCTGCCGTAAGGATCGAATATTCGACGGTTGAGACACCGGTGATGGTACGGAGTCGGGAAACGTAGGAACTGATGTCCTGGATTGTCCCCTCGACGACGAATAGTTCGAGACAATTATCACCGGCGTGACTGTGGACGTTCGAGGTGACGAGGTCCTCGTTCGCATGTCGAAGCTTCGAAAGCGTCGCCTCCGCCCCAGAATCATGATCGAACATGGTCGTTATGACACAGATAATCTGTTTTCCATCAAAATCCTGCTCTTGGAATTCCTCTAACAATCCACGTGCGCCTTCTCTGACTGCCTCACTCCGACCACTGTATCCGTGTTCCTCGATGAATTCGTCTAGCTCGGTGAGGAGAGATTCTGGCATCGAAACGCTGACGATCGGCATGTGGTGTGGAAGAGCGTCCAGTGGGATAGGTGTTATTATGACAATACGATGTTTTCGTAATAACTAACAATTTAGTGCATTGGGTTCGTAATAGCGGTTGATGAGCCAGACAATTCCAGTAACCGTCCTCTCGGGGGCACTCGGTGCCGGCAAGACGACCACACTCAACCACGTGCTGACCGAGGATCACGGCCATGAGGTCGCCGTCCTCGTCAACGACATGGGTGAAGTGAACATCGACGTCGACCACGTCGAACAGCAGTCGGAACTGTCGCAAGCCGACGAGGAGATCATCGAGATGTCCAATGGGTGCATCTGCTGTCGGCTTCGTGGTGATATGCTCGAAGCCGTCGGTGCACTCGTCGAAAACCGTGAGTTCGATTATTTGCTCGTGGAGTCATCGGGCATCTCCGAGCCGATCCCCGTCGCGCAGACGTTCGCACTCGGTTTCGAGGACGTTGAGTACGACCCCACCGACGATTACCATCTCGACACAATGGTATCGGTGGTCGACGCACACGCCATGTATCAGGGGTTCGACTCAGGAAAATCACTCACGACCGATGAATCAGCCGCGGGAACCGATCGCATTCCGGAAGAAGTACTGCTCGATCAGATCGAGTTCTGTGACGTCCTCTTACTCAATAAGTGCGACCTCGTTCCCGATGAGGAACTCGACGAGATCGAAGCTGTGCTCAAGACGTTGCAACCACGCGCGAAAATCCTCCGCACGGTGTTCGGGCGTGTCGATCCTCGAGAAATCCTCGAAACGGGGCGGTTCAATTTCGAAGCGGCGCAAAACTCCGCGGGCTGGAAACACGAACTTCAGGAAGGCCACCACCACGATGCGGCTGCGGAGGAACACGGGGTCGAATCGTTTGTCTTCCGGGCAGATCGGCCGTTCCATCCAGAGCGATTCACAGAGCTCCTCCGGAACCTCCCATCGGCTGTCATTCGTGCGAAGGGGTTCTTCTGGTCGGCCGGTCGCGAAGACATCGCGATGGGCCTAGATAAAGCCGGGCAGTCAGTACGTGCCGGCCCCAAGGGCCAGTGGATCGCAAACCTCCCGAAGCAAGAACAACGTCGCTACTTCCAGGCGATCCCCGGCCTCGAGGACGATTGGGATGATCAGTGGGGCGACCGCGGCGTGGAGCTCGTCTTCATCGGACGTGACTTCGAGGCTGCTGAATTGGAGGCGTGGCTCGATGACTGTCTGCTCAGCGATGCTGAAATGGAAGAAAACTGGGACACGTACCCCGATCCGTTCGGAGTCGAGGATCAGCGAGAGCTGGCACTCGCGGATGCCTAACGGGTGAGACATGGGAGTTCCAGCGACGGTGCTCTCCGGGACGCTCGGTGCCGGCAAGACCACACTGCTCAATCACGTCTTAACCGAAGATCACAGCTACGATGCCGCGGTCGTCATCAACGACATGGGCGAGGTGAACGTCGATGGCGACCTCATCGAGCGACGGGTCGACGACGAGAAGGATGTCGTGGAACTCTCGAACGGGTGTATTTGTTGTGGCATTCGGGGGGAGTTCGAACAGGCATTAATTGATCTCGCACTTGCGGAGGAGTTCGACTATCTCCTAGTCGAGCCGTCGGGGATTTCGGAACCGGCACCAGTTGCCCAACAGTTAGTGCAGAGTCATGCCGCTACCTTCTATGACCTCAGTAGCGTTACGACAGTCGTCAACGCACGAGAGTTCCACGACGCATTCAATGATGGTGGGATAACCCGTTGCGGTGAAACGGTAAACGGCGCCCGACCGCTCTCGGATCTCATCGTCGAAGGCGTGGAGTTCTGTGATACGCTCGTCCTCAACAAGACGGACCTAGTGAGTGAAGCGGAACTCGCATATGTGGTCGAGACGCTCAGAACGTTACAGCCCGAAGCTCGTGTCTTCACGAGTTCGTTTGGGCGTGTCGATCCCGGCGAAATACTTGGCACGGATCGTTTCGACGTCAAAGCCGTTTCTGAGTCGCCAAGCTGGAAACGGGCCCTTGAACACCACAGAGAACACGCACACCATTCTGGCGATGATTTCGAGAGTGACGCTACTCACCGGTCCGGGCGTGCGGCGAAAGCTCTCGCTGAGGATGAGCAAGACGCGGATAATCACGCTCACGGATCCAACGAACATGTCCACCCACCGGAGGAGTATGGGATCGATTCATTCGTGTATCACCGGCGTCGACCAATGCATCCCGAACGTTTGATCGAAGCTTTAGAGACGATGTCCGCCAGTGTCATTCGAGCCAAGGGATATCTTCACGTCGCCGGCCGCCCTGACCATGCGCTGACGCTATCACGAGCCGGGCAAGAAACGCACATCACTGTTGCAGGTCGGTGGATCGCGTCATTACCGAAGGACCGACAGGAGTTCTACCGTCGGTCTCGATCGCCCGAATGGGACGAGGAGTACGGTGATCGAAAGACCGAACTCGTGCTAATCGGACAGAATATGGACGAGCAGATGATAGAAGGATTGCTCGAGGAATGTGTCCTCGAGAACGCCGAGATGGACCTCACAGACAGCGCTGTTGAGAATCCCTTCCCGAGGCGTGAGGGGAAAGAACTCCGACTTTGACCTTTTTAGCTCTGATGGGCGAGGATTAAGGGCGGAATAGCGGGCCGCCCCCCTGTCCGCTGACAATGTCTTGCCTGCCGAACGGGTTCCCGCCAGCCAGTACCGGATTCGTGCGCGATACGTCAGCTCCACGAGGAGCGCGGCATATTCGGCGTCCAAATGAACGCGGTATCCACTTCCACCGGCCATTCCGTTCGTCTCGGAGAGGCGGCTTGGATCCCCGGTCGCAAATCTCTCCGCCTCCGGGCACAGGCCATGCCATCGGCCTGCCTGACCAACATGAGGTTCGCGCGAGCAGCCCTCTCTCCTCATCACGAACGACGCGGTGTGTCTTTCGAATAACCGCGATGGGCAGGAACAAGCGGACGAGGGTCGCTTTTTCCTGCCGTGTCGCCACAGCCTCGGTGACGTCCTTTCGGGAACGGTTGGTAGCTTTCATCGTCCGGGCGGGTCCCAATCCAACCGCCAGTTGTTGCCCGTTGGGCTTACCCCTGGATTCCCTGTAATGGAGCAATCCCGGCGCTTCCGGCTTTCTTGACGGGTTCATCACCGTCGTAAGCGACAAGGCCTTCTCCTCAAATTTCCGCAAATGCGGTCCGAGGAGTTGCGGCTCAGTAGTCGATATATTATTGTATGTCCTATATTTAGTAATCTTTATCAAGACCAGGTCAATTAGTATTAATCGAGGAGTGAAACGCCCCTCTAGTTCCAACCTATGAAACAGAATCCTTCACGACGGACGGTACTGACAGGATCAGTCGGCGGCGGGATCGGGATGCTCGCGGGCTGTATCGGAGATATCGGCGGAAACGAGCCGGAGGCCCCAGATGGTGGCGATGGCGACCAGTCCTTCGTCATCGGTCTCCACAGCGACCCGGCCGACGACCAGTGGGCGGTATACGAGAACGTGGTCCCGTACTTTACGCAGGTATTCGAACCGCTAGTCGCCCCCGGTGATAACCTCGAGCCGGTTCCACTGCTCGCATCCGACTGGGAGGTCCTCTATGAGACGACCTGGGCCTTCGATCTCCGAGATGGTGTTATGTTCCACGACGGGACGGAGCTGACGGCCGATCATGTGGTTGAATCATTTGATGCCGCGTTCGACCACTGGGAGTGGCTCCCGGGCTGGATCGGCGTCGAACGGGATGGCGTGATCGCGACCGACGGATCGACTGTCGAATTCGAGACGACCGAACCGTTCCCGACGTTCCCGGGAACGATTTCGCATCACTACTTCGGAATCGAGCACGTCGACGCCGATGAGCCACCCGTTGGAACCGGACCGTTCCAGGTCGAGGAGGTCGACCCCGGCAAGGTGCAGCTCGTCCCAAACGAAGACTACCGCGACGGCTCACCCACCCCGGCCTCGTTGACCTTCCAGCACGTCGCAGACCCCACGACGAGGGTCCTCTCACTGGAAGACGGCGAGATCGATGTTGCTCACGATGTCCCCAAGGAACAAGCAAACAGCGTCGAGGGGCGGTCGGAGACCGAGATCGAATCGGTCCTCCGAAATCACGCCGGGCTCGCGGCGGTGAACCTCTATAAAGAACCCACGACCGACGAACGGCTTCGCCAAGCGTTGAACTGGGCGGTCGATCAGGAACAACTCGTTGAGACTGTTCTAGACGGGTTTGGTGAACCTGCGCGCGGGCCCTTCTCGAAGCAAATTCCCTGGGCAATCCACGATGAACTCCCCACGTACGGCCCTGACAGGGACCGGGCCCGCGAACTGGTCGCGGAGTCGAGCTACGACGGGGAGACACTCTCGATCCTCGTCGATAGCGATGATGCCGACGATCGGACGACCGCGGAGGTCCTCCAGCAGTGGTATGACGAGATCGGTGTCGATGTAGAGATAGTGCAGGTCGATCCAGCGGCGTGGTATGATACATTCACCGATGGCGAGGCACACCTCACGCTGGTCGGATTCGGATCGAACAGTGCGTCGGCCGACTACCTCGTCCGGGCGATGTTCCATTCGATGGGTAGCGACAACCGGCAGCTCTACCAAGCCGACGGTACCGGCGTCTACAATCCCGGCGAGGAAGTCGACGAACTGATCGAATCGGGGTACCGCGCCGAGAGCGTTGGCGAGAAACGCGAGTACTACGGTGAGGTCCAACAACTGGTCGTCGAAACCGGCGCCATCGTGCCGCTGTACTACGACGAGTACGTGCTCGGGCACCGGAGCGAGGTCGAGGGCATCGAGACACACACGATCGACAAGTTCATCGACTGGACGGACATGACGCGATGACGCGAGGCGAACATAGCGTGAAGTCGCCTGCGGACGGAGCCGTGATTGACCGTGTGGACCCCCCGGTCGCCGTAGCGACAAGTGGGATCATTGACGTTCAGGACGCCTGGCAAGCCCACCTGACCGACGAACGCAATGACTGGGCCGATCCCAACCGAGACGAGGGTTTCTGGGCGGCCAATGTCGAGTCGTACGAGGATCGGTTGATCGAGCCCCCGGCGGGAATCGGCGTGATCGACGCCTTGCTCGAGGGGGGTGAGAGCGCCCTCGAAATCGGTCCCGGAACCGGTCGGTACACGCGACGGCTTTCCCAACGCGTAGATCGGGTCACCGCGATCGAGGACGCAACGCCCGTGCGATCGTACCTCCGATCGTCGTTGGAAGCCGCGGGACTAGCCGACTCCGTCGATATCGTTCCTCGATCGTGGGAGCACGTCACGATTGTCGAGGCGAGCGACGCCGAGTCGACTGCGGCCCGGCTGTCCCCACATGACGTCGTGGTCGCGGGCTGGTCGCTGTATCGACAGCCCGAGCTCGGGGAGTGCCTCGAGCGGATCCATGCGGCGGCCAACACCGGTTTCGTGCTCATCGACAGCCCGGGGGCGGTCCCCCCACACCGACGGCTTGCGATCGACGCCGACGAAACCGTGCTACCCTCACCGCCACCGCGGGCCGCCTACTACAGCACCCTGCTCGCGGATTGTGGTCTGTTCCCCGAGGTACACATCGAACGACGTCCCCGCGTGCGTCGTGCCTCGACGCTCGAGCGACTCGTGGCGGACCTCCTCGGGAACGCCGCGATCGAGCCTGATACCGCCGCGGATGCCCTCGATCCGTGGCTCAACCGCCATGACGGCGGGTGGGAATATCGTTATGAACTCCCGGTAGCGGTGCTGGTCTGGAGAGCGTCGGACGCGTGATTCCCCCGGCCCGGATTGAGGCGCGATCCCCCGCGATGTCGACCCGATCGACGCCACTACGAACGAGGTTGTAACCGATGTCGTCCACCCAGTACCTCCTTTACCGATCGTTCACGTCGCTGGTTGTCCTCGTTGGGGTGTCCGTGATCACGTTCGGGCTGATCCACCTGACACCCGGCGATCCGGCGAAGACGATCCTGATCCAGCAGACGGATCAGCCGCCGACCGAGGAGGCCGTCGAGGCGTTTCGAGCGGAGCTCGGCCTGGACCGGCCGATTCCCGTCCAGTACGCCGACTGGGTGACCGACGTGCTCCAGGGCGATCTCGGGTCGTCCTACTACAGCGACCGCGCCGTCACGGAGCTGATCCTGCAACATCTCCCGGCGACGATCGAACTGGCGGTCGCCGCGATGGTCATCGCGCTGGCGATCGCGATTCCGACCGGCGTGCTCAGCGCCGTCCATCGCGGTGAAGAGATCGACATCGTGAGCCAGCTTGGCGCGCTGATCGGCGTGTCGATGCCGAATTTCTGGCTGGGGTACCTCTTGATCATCGTTTTCGCGCTCTACCTCGATCTCTTCCCCGTCGCCGGTACTGGCGGCCTCTCGCATCTAGTCCTGCCAGCCATCGCGCTCGGCACAGGGATGGCCGCGATCGTCACCCGGCTCGTTCGCACCTCGATGCTGGAGGTGATCGACCGGGGGTACGTCGACATGGCCCGATCGAAGGGGCTCGACGAGCGGATCGTGATTTACAAGCACGCGTTCAGAAACGCGCTGTTGCCCGTTATCACCGTCGTCGGGCTCCAACTTGGTTTCGTGCTCAACGGCGCCGTCGTCATCGAGATCGTCTTTCAGCGACCCGGATTGGGGGTCTTGCTGGTCGACGCGATTTTTGCCCGTGATTACCCGGTCGTGCAGGGAATCGTCCTCGTGATTGCGGTGACGTTCGTCGCGACCAACCTTGCGGTTGATCTCGCGTATACGCGACTCGATCCGCGGATCGAGATCGGGGGGCGATCGACCTGATGGTGGCCGTCTCAGGCGGCGGTGAGCAACCGTGAGCACGGTCGACGAGATCGAACAGACGACCCCGTGGGAACGAGGCGTGGCCACACTCCTGACCGTCTGGCGAGAACTCAGGTCGAACCCGCTAGCGCTTGCCGGCGCCATCATCGTCGCGGTTCTCGGGGTGGTGGCCATCCTTGGCCCTGCCCTCATTTCCCAGGATCCGACCGCACAGCAACTGGGATACCGCCTGCAATCGCCATCGCTCGCCCATCCCTTCGGGACGGACCACCTCGGGCGGGACGTGTTGACCAGGATCGTATATGGCGCACGTTATTCGCTCGGGATCGCCCTCGCAGTCACCGGCATTCGCGTCTTCCTCGGTACCGTCGTCGGGTTGATCGCGGGTTACGTGGGTGGGTTCATCGACGAAGCACTGATGCGACTCGTCGATATCCAGCTCGCGTTTCCCGGACTGATCCTGGCGCTGGTCGTCGCCGGCGTCCTCGGCCCAAGCCTGCGGAACGTCATGATCGCACTGGCGATCGTCGGGTGGACGACCTACGCCCGAGTGGTCCGGAGCGAGGTCCTGTCGGTCCGCGAGCGCGAGTACGTCGCAGCCGCGCGGCTAGTAGGCATTCCCACCCACCGGTTGTTGACCAGACACCTCCTCCCCAGCGTAGTGAATCCCGTCCTGGTGATTGCGACGTTGAACCTGGGCACCGTCGTCCTCGCGACGGCGGGGCTCTCGTTCATCGGCCTCGGCGCCCAGCCTCCGACCCCCGAGTGGGGCACGATGCTCGCGGAGGGTCGGGCCTACCTCCGGCGGGCGTGGTGGATCGTCAACGCTCCCGGCATTGCAATCATGCTCACTGTACTCGGGTTCAACCTCCTCGGGGACGGGCTCCGGGACGCCCTGGACCCCACACAACAGACGAGAGTCGAGGAGGTCTGACCGTGACCGATCCGCTCCTCCGCGTCGACAACCTGCAGACACACTTCGACACGGCCGACGGGGTCGTCCGCGCCGTCAACGGTACGTCGTTTACCGTGTCGGCGGGTGAGATCGTCGGCCTCGTCGGCGAGAGCGGCTCCGGGAAGTCCGTCACGGCACGCTCCATCATGGGGCTGCAGGCGCCGGGTCAAATCGTCGAGGGATCGATCCACTTCGACGGGGAGGACCTGACCGAGTGTTCTGACCGGACCCTCGAGCGGTATCGCGGCACGCGGCTCTCGATGCTGTTCCAGGACCCGATGACCACGCTAAATCCGGTGTTCGATGTCGGCGAGCAGATCGCCGAGTCCCTCCGGGTGCACAAGCACCCCAAACAGTCGCTGCTGGATTTCTCCCACGTGCCGGGATTTGCCGATCGGTCGAGCTGGCGACGGAACCGCGAACGGGCGGTCGAACTGATGGAGCAGGTCGGCGTCGCGGATCCAGCCGACCGGGTCGAGGCCTATCCGCACGAACTATCCGGGGGGATGGCCCAGCGGGCGATGCTCGCGATTGCACTGGCGGGCGACCCCGACCTGCTGATCGCGGACGAACCCACAACCGCACTCGATATGACGACGCAGGCACGCATCCTCGAGCAGCTGCGATCGCTCGCCCGTGAAACCGAGACGGCCATCTTACTAATTACCCACAACCTTGGCGTGGTCGCTGAGCTCTGTGACCGCGTCGTCGTCATGTACGGCGGTGAGATCATGGAACGTGGACCCACCGATCGGCTCCTTCATGCGCCTGAACATCCATACACCATCGGCCTTCGCGAGTGTCTTCTGGACGGAACTGACGCGGAACGGCTTGACTCGATCGACGGCCGGGTCCCGGACTGCTTCGAGGGCGGGAGTGGCTGTGCGTTTGCCTCCAGGTGTGATTTCGCGACAGTTCGTTGTTCTGTCGAAAACCCACCCGTCGTCGACGTGACCCCCGACCACGAGGTCGTCTGTAGCGAACTCGAGGTGGTCAGGACCGAGACCGAAGCAGCCGCCGCTGCGGAGACGGCCGGGGCCGACATCGCCGTCGACGGTGGCACCCCGTTACGATCGGAGACCGGTCCCGACGCGTTGGGGCGGAGGGATGCGGTCGGCCAAGACGAGGCCGCCCGGTCAACAGCCGATGTGGAATTACGATCCGACGAGGGCCATCCCGGGACACCGATCCTCGAGGCCCGCGATGTCACCAAAACGTTCGATCTCAGCAACTCGCTACTGGATCGGCTGTTCGGGACGGCTCGGACGCTCCGGGCCATTGACGATGTCGATATCGCGGTTCATCCAGGTGAGACGGTTGGTATCGTCGGCGAGAGCGGCTCCGGGAAGTCAACGCTTGCGAAGGTACTGACCGGATTGCACGAGCCGACTGGTGGCGAGGTTCGATTCGACGGCGAGCCCGCGAATGGGCTTGCCAGTCGGAGCGCCGAACAGCTCGCGGATATCGGCGTCGTCTTCCAGGCGCCACGATCGAGCATCAATCCCAGATTGACGGTCCGGGAGGCGATCGCCGAACCCCTGTACGAACAGGGTTGGAACCGGGAACGACGCGACCGCCGGGTCGAGGAGCTGCTCGACCTGGTTGATCTCCCGACCGCCGTTGCCGATCGCCGGCCGGGGCAACTTTCCGGGGGCCAGCTTCAGCGGATCGCGATCGCGCGGGCGATCGCTCTCGAGCCGCGGGTTGTCGTCTTCGATGAACCAGTGAGCGCGCTCGATGTTTCCGTCCGGGCGACCCTGCTGAACTTGCTCGTCGAGCTGCAGGACCGACTCGGACTCACCTACCTCGTGATCTCGCATGATCTCGATGTCGTGCGACACCTCGCCGATCGGATTGCGGTCATGTATCTCGGCGAGATCGTCGAACGTGGCCCGGCGAACACCTTGTTCGAGCGCCCGAGCCATCCCTACACGCAGGCGCTGCTCGACGCCATCCCCCGGGTCGATGAGAACGACCGATCCGTCACGCTTGCGGGACCCATCCCAAGCAGCGCCGAGCGACCCACGGGCTGTTCATTCCATCCGAGATGTCGCTATGCGGTCCCCAAGTGCAGCGAATCAGTCCCTGACAGCCGAGTAATCGGCGCCGCGGCGTCGCGATGCCACCTTGCCGAGGAGGTCGCGGCGACGAACGATGCCTCACGGGAGGACGACCGCACCCAACCAACACGAAATCCATGACGTCAACGGATCACGATACGCCAGACGCATCGGCAGGCAAGCAGAGTGACAACCCAACGGATGCCCCCGTCGAACCGATCGACGTGGCAGTCATCGGTGGCGGCCCGGCCGGGCTCTCCGCCGGGGTGTTTCTCGCCCGAGCGGGCCTCGAGACCATGATCTTCGAACATGGCAAGTCGACCCTTCAGAAGTGCGCACACTTGGAGAACTACCTTGGTTTCCCCGCCGGCATCAGACCGAACACCTTCCTGGATATTGCCCGGGACCACGCCGAGACCGCCGGCTGTGGCATCGTTCGCTCCGAGGTCACTGCGGTACGTCAGCCCGAACCGGATGGTTTCATCCTCGAGTGTGCGGAGGGCTTCCCCGGTGATTCCAGCCGGACGGATGGGGTGGGAACCCTCCGCGTCCAGTTCCTGCTTGTCGTATCCTGGTCGGATACTGAGTTCCTCGCGCCACTCGGCGTGGATACCCACGAAGAGGCGGGGCACGATGACATCCAGGTTGTCGATGTCGACCACGACGGCCGGACCAACATCGAGGGTCTCTACGCGGCGGGTCGGGTAACCGACCAGCACCACCAGGCAATCGTGAATGCTGGGCACGGTGCCCACGTTGCTCTCACGCTGATCGAGGATATCCAACCGCAGTTCTACAACGACTGGGTCGTCCCCGAGGGCTATTTCGCACGCTACGACCGGGAAACCCCGGTTGGCTGCGAGGAGATCAGCCACGAGGAACGCCGGGAAAGGGTTCGGCGTTCACGCGAGACCATGCGGACGTACTTTTCGGACCACGGAGCGAGTGGCGATTGATCGGAGTACCGGCAAACCGAGACCCGGGAATTGTGTATCTTCCTGTAGTTTGCGTTCCCCCGTATTGACAGTCGTTTCGAGTAACTGTCTGTCATCTGGAGTCAGAGCCAAGCGGCGAACTGTCAGCACAATCCGCGCCACAAATTCGACAATCGTGTCCGCCCACCTGAGACTTGTCAGAAAAAGCGCAAGAGCGCCCAGCCGAGCCACGCGATCGCGATCGAGAACCCGATCGCTGCTCCGGCCTGTCGGGCGATCATTGTCAGCGCCCACCGGGCGGAGATCTCACGCGCGACGGTAAACGCCGTCACCAGACACGGCAACAGGACTCCAGCGAGATAGACGGCCACGAGCACTTCGAGTGGCGACAGTGCGGTGGCCACCTCGCCTTCGGTCAACAGGGCGATCCCGTCCTTGCGAACGGCCGCCAGCACTACGGTCAGCGCGGCCTCTGCGGGCAGGTTGAAGACGGCCATGACCTGTCCGAGCACGCCACCCAGGGTGTCGATGGCGCCACTCTCATCGAGCAGCGCAGCGACGAACGTAATGAGGACGAACACGGGCAACGCCTTCACGATGAACTCTCGGAGCGCACTTCAGGCTTCCCGGGCAACAGCCCGTGGATCGGGCCAGGTCAGGAAGGTCCCTCGCTCGATGACGGGATGGGACTCCCGGGCCGCAGCCGGGGCGATCACGGCGACAGAGATGAACGTCGTCACCGCCAGCACCACTATATAGGGCCCGACGAGCCACCACATACCGACGGCGGCGAACACCGCGAGCGTCGCCGGGAACTGGTAGGAACAGGCCGAGCCAAAGGAGATTGCGGAGATCGTCGTACATCGCGTACAGTCCGAACATGAACGGGTGTTGATCACCGCGGGGACGTTACAGCCAAACCCCATCACCACCCGCACGAGATCTCGACCGGTGAGCCCGATCCGGCGCATTGTCGGATGTAACGAGATCGTCATGCGCATCACCAGCCCCGTATTCTTGTAGACGCCGATGATGACGGCGAAGATCAACATGGTGGGTCCCGCCCAGACGAACAGGAACGGCCCCATCGAGAGCAACCCGTACTGATTCGCGAGTATCGTCGCGAGCGGGTCGGGTAATGTCGCTGCCCAGGTGGCCAGCGGTTCGAACGCCGCCCCAACAAGGGGGTCGAGTTCACCCGCGAGGGTGTTCGCAAACCAGACCGCTACCGCCGCCGGGAACAGCAGGAGTGCGATGCTGGCCACCGTGCCGAGGTACGGCCGCTCGAAGATCCGCTCAGGTGGTTCGACCTGGCGACCGATTGTGTGGGTCGCCGCAACGGGGAACACCCCCGGTTGCTCGAGTGCCCGCATGATCCCATCGTAGTCGGTGATTGCCTGGCTACCAGTGCCGGTATCGACGCCACCATCGGCAATCGGCCGGGAGACGTGCCGGGCGTCGACCGGGACGATCGGAACGCCGATATCCGCGCTCAGTCGTGCGATCTCTCGCCTGGTTTCGTCGGTCTCCTCGACTTTGTCCCAGAAGGTGACGACGACGGCGCCCAGCTGATCTTCGACCAGCGCCAAGAGGTCCGCGAGGTCGCTGTCGACGTCCGTCGCCGGGACCACCAACAACACGGTCTCCTCGTTGTCGACCGCGTTCAGTGCGGCGCGGGTTGCCTCGGTGTCTGCGTCCAAGACGATGCCCGGAGTGTCGACAAAGGTGTACTCATCGGTCACGTACCGTTCGCTGCGGACCGTCGTTCCGCGGAAGTTGCCACTGGTGGGTCGGTCGCCAGTCAAGGCGGCCACCAGTTCGGACTTTCCCACGCTTTCTTTACCGACGACCACGATCGTTTCCCGCCCGGTCCCCGCGCCGCCATCACGTGTTCGCTCGCCCATGGTCTCTGTTGTGTGTGGAGCGTCGCTGCGAGTCAGGCTGTGTCGGTCAACAGGTACAATCACCCGGTTCACAACACGAGAGGTCCTCGAGAAACATCTCGGAGTCTTTGTAGATAGAGAGTGCGTCGGTGTCGGCCCCGAGGCGGTTGCCGATCGTTCCCGCGATCACCGGAAACCGGCTGCGGAACTTGTAGATGAAGCAGAATTGCTGCCCTCCATGCTCTACCGCGGGATCGGACAGAAAGAGCCCCGATGTCCGCGTCGATTCGTCGCGGTCGGTCAACGCTACAGTCCCGTCCTCGCTGTCGAAGTGATCGACAACCGGTCCCAGATTGCTCTGAAAGCCGGTGGCCAGAACGGGCCGGGTCGGCACGGTGAACGTCTCGCGTCCAGCAAGTTGATATTCCGGCTCGAACGCGTCGGGAAGCGAGGGATCTTCGATGGCGTCGGCGTGCACGGCGAAGTTGCCGTCGTCATTCCGTTCGACACGTTGCACCTCGGCACCGCCGACGAGCGTCAGACGCTCAGTCTCGCTGATCTCGTCAAGGCGCTGGAGCGTATAGGGCGAGAGCGTTTCGCTGGGGTCCGGATGATGGAGCGCTCAGGGATACCCACGGTCCAGCACGGTCACCGAACAGCCCAGTTCCAGGAGCGACACCGCGGCGTCGATCCCGCTCTCGAACCCACCGACCACGAGAAACTGGTCGGTGCTGCTCTGGGCAGCGTGGTCTACCCATGAGGCGACCGTGCTGTTGTGGAGACAGCAATCGGCACCCGGAATGAGGTCGGTTCGCGGCGTCGAAAACTGCCCGCCGGCCCAGACGAGAAACTCGCTCGTGATCGTTCCCTCGGACGTTTCAAGGAAGAACTGTTCCGATCGCGTCGTCCCACCGTCGGCCGTGACGGCGCTCTCTTGATCAGTGTCGGTCTCCGCCACGTACTCGACACCACGCACCTCACAGTCACTCTCGACGGGTAACTCGTGATGTTTGACAATCGCTTCGAGGTACCGTGCATACTCTGGGCCGGATGGTTGTTGGCGATTCAGGGCGATACCTGGGGACGTCTGCGGGACGATGGCATTCAGATCGGGGAGGCCGAAGGCATTGCTCGGATAGGATGGCGTAATAAACCGCATCTCGTCGGGCCACTGCCGGAACGAGGCACCGACGCCCGCTCGATCGATCAGGGTGACGTCGACATCGACGGTATCGAGCGCAACGCCGACACCGACACCTGCCGCGCCTGCCCCGACCACGGCAACGTCAGTGTGCTTGTGTTCAATCATTTTGTATTAATGAGGCTCTATTTGTTAATGAAAATTGGTATGTAGGGAGGTAAAGATAACATTTTACGAATGAATCCCAGGCTCGTTCGGTGCGAGTAGCTTCGCCTGCCGACGGTATGCCTGTTGCATGCGCTCGCTCAGCGGAACCGTCCCAGCCCGAGTCGTCCGGGCGGCGCTGGTGCTGACAGGCTCGACAGTTAGAAAACCCGCGACGTCGGTTAACGCGATTCCTCAGTGGTTCTGGTGGATGTGATCTCGCAGCTCGTCTACTTCATCGAATTGCTCGTTGCATTCCGCACAGGTGGTGTGGTGCAACGCGACGTGCTGTGTCACGCCGGCGGCCGACTGGAATTCAGCATCGCAGCTGGAACAAGCGTATGCCATTGCATTATTAACTCAGTCAGTATAGCATAAAAAGAGTTACTAGGAATTCGGCTTGGGCGGCTATTGAGATTTAATAAGTTTGCCCTGATGAGTCCTAACCCGGGTGCGCCGGTCACGGATCGTGTGCGCACGGCGTGCACGGTAAATCATACTTGTGGAACCCCATATCGCGGGCCATCTCTCGAAATGACTGTCGAGATAACCAGATACCGTACTTGCCGATCAGCTCCTGTTCGGGACCGGTATCGCTGCAGACGCGTTGCTTCCCGGTGTTCTCACCGATGGTATCGGCATCACCGTTCGGTTCGTTCCCGCCCGTGTCTGACGGAGTTTCGGTCATGCCATCGCCGCCGCTTTCCGTCTCAACACTCGTTCGACCGACCTGTCCTCGGCGATTGCCTCGAGCTCCTCCGTGGCGCGACACCTGCCCAATTCGCCGAGCGCTTGCCCACGGAACTCCCCACTGAGGCCGCTCAGACGGACGAGTATGCCCAGCTTGGTCGGCTTTCCCTCTCGAGCGAGTGCATCGATCGCTTCGTGTCGTTGCGTTCGTGAAACGTTCGTTTTCACCGCTTGTTGGAATGTTGTTGGCATCTTTGACTCCGTTATCGTGCCTCTGCGAGCGTGCAATACGAGCCTTCGCGGGCCGAGATCCACGTTGTCACGAGCCAATCTTCTCTCGCGATCGAATAGATCGTACAGAGATTCGACTCCGCATCCGTGGATTCGACTACCGCATGGCATTCCAGCGCTGGATGCTCGATGGCCGGTGGTATTCCGGAATCAGTCGCGTGTCCTTCGAGCGCTGGTGGATCAATCTGCGAGCTCGATCTCTGCCTGGCCATCGTGTTCCTCCGGTGTATCGTCCTTGATCGCCTCCGGTTCCTCGAACGTCGGAAACCGATCCGCGAACTCCGTCCACTTGGCATCCATCTCCGCGTCGGTGAGCAGACAGCGTTCGAGCTGGCCACTGATCCGTTTGTGATCCATCTCGATCCCGATGACTACCAGTTGACTCCCGCGGTCTCCCCACTCGTCGTTCCAGGTATTCCCGAGTTCGGGGTACGCTTCGAGCTGCGCCTCGCGTTCCTCGGGCGGGAGTGCCGCCACCCACTCCCCGGCTGGGGCGATTCGAATCGACTGACCAGCGACGTTTAATTCGAGCGCCAGTTCGTCCCGTTCAGCGAGCCAGAAATGCCCCTTGGATCGGCCAACGGCGTCCGGAAATGCATCCAGGAAGTCGGCAAATCGCTCCGGATGAAAGGGGCGCCCTGCTTCGCAGACGAACGAGATCACCCCGTGCGAACTCGAGCCTCTAACCGGGCCCGCAATCACCTTCGGGGGCTGTCAGTGGCGATCAACGACGCCGGGGGATGGTTCACGATATCGCCTGAGTCGGTCCCTCAACAACCATGTCCAGGATTGTGGGACGGGAGAGTTGTATTCGGCGCCTGCCGCGTGCAACGCAATCGAACCTTACGCGGCGACGCCAAGTTGCTTGAGTTCCTCGGGCGAGTACTCAGCGCGGAGCTCCTCCGTCGAGTGTTCGGCAAGCACTTCTTCTCGTTCTTCCTCGCTCAGTTCTTCGATCGACTCGAAGCAGTGACACATAGCAGTTACCTCGTTGGCTCTCGGTGGACAAAAACCCTGTTAGCACCCTTCACGTGATTGTGTAACACTGGTAGCGGAATATCAAAAGTTCACAATGATCAATAGAGTCTTGTTAATAATGTGGCCGAGATCGACTTCCCTTCTCACGCCACCCGGGCGTTGGCCTCGGAATTCATGGATCGTGTCAATGATTGAGCCGGTGTCGGCAGCACCCTCAATCGCTGATCACGTCGGAGACGGTGAGTGGGCTGCTCCGGTGAGCAGCCCTCTGACCACAACAGTCTTTGCACACAGTCATAAAGGAACGATGCCCGAATACATGCGAACAAGTTTCAATATCCCGACAGCCTTGCTGGAGGAATTCGACGAGACGTGGGAGGCGCAGGGGCTCGATTCGCGGTCACGGGCAGTCAGGGAGGCAATGTACGAATACATTGAGGCCCACACCAGGCTCGAGGAAGTATCTGGGGACGTGGCAACCACTCTAGCGTTTGATTACGAACACGAGCGAGTCATTCGCGACCTTCATAATGTCCAACACGACTTTCAAGATATCATCACAACAACAAGTCATATGCACGAAGGAGAGTGGTGCCTAGAAACGGTATTCTGCCACGGCGATGCTGCGCGTGTTCGTCAACTCGTGTATCGTCTCCGCGATTTCGATGCTGTCGGGCGCGTGAAAGTGCTCCTTCTTAAGCCTCAGCCCCGGTCGAGCTCGCAAGAAGAATGAGCCATCGCATCCTGCCTCAAATTGTCAAAGAATATCCGGCGTTAAGTGATCTTGCTCGACGAGCACTTAAACGGCGTGTTGCTCTAGCCGGGACCCGGTGCTCCAAACTTCTGCAGACCGATGTCGGACTAATCGAGGATACAAGATCCTTGACGTGTGATGTCATGCAACAACCTGTAAGTATTGGAAGGATCGAGTCACCCTGTATTGATCCGTGGGACTCCGAAATTGGTCGACTGACTAATTAACTCAATGCGCATATTGCGAGAATTATTGGATACTGGCACCTCTCGTCACCGATTCCGGTACTCTCTGATTTCTTTCTGATTCCTTATCGGGCTTGGTTGAAGTGAGACGAGCTGATGCAAGACTCGATGAGGGATAATTTCATATGGCTCTGTGATCACGTTCGATTAGGAATGTCCGAAGAAAAGAAAGATCGGTTCAAGCGTATCGATTCCGCGATCGATAAGATTCGAGAGGAGATTGACGACGTCGCCGAAGGGGGAAGATCCGCGGGTGGGAAAGCCTCCAGGGAAGTACGCGAGGCCATCGACAACCTCGAAGCCAAAATTGAACGGCTCCGAAAGCGCGATCAGTGAGGGACTTCCGCCTCTTGCCAATTGTTTCACCGTCGCGGGAGGCGCCCTAGTGTTCTGGAACAACTCCGAGCGAACCTGTGTTACGGGCCAGTCGCATTGAGGCAGTGAGACTGCAACGACGCGCATTGACGTGAACAGCTGCAGGCTGTCAGTGGCCCGTGTCCATGTGCTCTTTTAATGACGAGAAGTTGGATGCGTTTGCTTGTACTGGCTCACCGCTCGGGACCACCGCTTCCCAGTCCGCGGTTCCAGCCGACCCCACTGGTCGAAACGGGGGCGTCGGTTTGCCCGATTGCCGTACGCAGGTCTCAAATCTGAACTCGCGATCGTCGCAGGTTCCGCTCAGCCCGTACCGTCCGATCGCCGCTTGCAAGGAGATTCATGAGAGGCGTGTTCCCGGCGATTTGGCTGTGTTTTCGTGATTGGCGCGGGTCAGCTGACTTCAGTCGGATCGGAGAGACACGCCATCTCTGTTGTCGACTCTTCGATGGCGTCGAGAAGCAGTTCGGCCCCGAGCGCGATTTCTCGTTCTGTCACGTCGAGGGGTGGAATCAGCCGCATCGATCGCTGTCCGCATCCGAGCGTCAACAAGCCGCGGTCGAGCGCGGCACGAATCGTCGCTTCGAGATGATCCTTCGACTCGAAGTCGAGAGCAACCAGTAACCCCTTTCCACGAACGTTGGTGATCCACTCGGGATCCGCCTCCCGGAGCCGAGCCTTCAACTGCTCGCCTCGCTCCCGGGCATTTGCCAGCAGATCTTGCTCTTGGATGATATCGATCGTTAGTGCCCCTTGCATTGCGGCGAGCACATCACCGCCGCCCCACGTCGAGGAAATGCGGGCCTTCTCGTCCGGGAAGATATCGCGGCTCGCGACTGTCGCGCCCACCTGGAGGGCCTTCGCGCTCGTGATCACGTCCGGCTCGAATGCGTAGTGATCGGCGCCCCACCACTCGCCGGTGCGACCGAGACCTGTCTGAATTTCGTCGGCAATCAACAAGACGTCATGTTCCTCCTGCACAGCTCGGAGTTCCTCGGCGAACGCGTCGCTTGGAAACCGATAGCCACCTTCCCCCTGGACTGGTTCGACAATGATGTACGCGAGGTCTGTCGGGTCGATGTAGCCTCGTTTCGGATCGAGTATTTCACGAAGTTGGGAGGGCCCGTCTTCGGTGGGGAAGAATCCACACTCACAGGACGCACGCATACACGTCCGGTCACGACAAAACGGGACGTCGTGGACGCCCGGCAGTTCCGGCATATCCCGTCGGTGCACTGCTTTGGACCGGTTCAGTGACAGCGCCCCGAGTGTCCGCCCGTGAAATGCCCCTTTAAACGTAATCGCTTGTGAGGCCCCGTTTCGGTGGTCGTAGGCGATCTTGATGGCGTTCTCGACCGCTTCAGCCCCCGTATTCGACAGAAAGACCGTGTCGAATCCGTAATCGTCCGTGATATCGACAAGCCGTTCCATGAGCTGCGATGGACCCGGGACATCCGCAGACTCGGGAAGCCCTCCGGTACTCGCCGTGAAGCTCTGCCCGGCGATTTTCGTGGGATTCGGCAGCTCGAACGCGTCGAGTTTCGCCTTTAGTGCGGGATTGTTGTAACCGAGCGGTGTCGAGGCGATGTGGCTGGTGAAATCAAGGAGGACGTTCCCGTCAACATCGGTACAGAAGGGACCGGTCGCCCCCGCCGTGAGATCCCAGACGAATTCGTAGGCAGGGGTACTGAGGGCTCCGAACTGGCGGTGGTACTCTACCCATTTCTCCGCGCGTTCCCCAGGGAACGACTCGACCCGGGGTTCGACGGCATCTCTGTCCATGTCCATGTCTTCTCGCCACACGCCATAGGATATTGGGTGACACAGTGTACGCTTTCTCCAGACGCTGCAGTGACCGCCCTCTGGATAACGCCGGGGTGGCTCCCACAGCCGACGTGTGACCGATTCGACGCCATGCGTTCGCCCCAAACGGATAACACTGCGTGGCGCGAGACCAGTAAT
Source organism: Halobacteriales archaeon (assembly GCA_007118975.1). Taxonomy (GTDB): domain Archaea; phylum Halobacteriota; class Halobacteria; order Halobacteriales; family SKNY01; genus SKNY01. Next base: position 28,391 of record SKQO01000159.1, read on the forward strand.
ATGCCGGGTACCGACTTCAGCAACGAACAGACGCTGGAATGGTTCCAACGGGAGGGTCGAATGGCGGCGTTCGATCGATCCTACGAGGCGGCGATCGCGGACGTACGAAACATGGTCGGTGAATCCCATCCGCTGTGGATCGGCGGCGAGCCAGTCGAGGCCGACGAGTCCTTTACCGTCACCAGCCCGGGCGACCGCGAGTTTGTCATCGGTGACTTCGCGTCAGGGAGTACCAAAGATGTGTCCCGGGCAATTCGGGCTGCCACCGACGCGTTTGATGACTGGCAGGGTATGCACTGGGCCGATCGAATCGAGCTGTTCAGGGCGGCCGCAGAACGGATGCGCGACCGAAAGTTCGAACTTGCAGCGACGCTCACCCTGGAAAACGGGAAGAACCGGGCGGAGGCGATGGCGGAAATCGACGAGGGGATCGACTTCCTGCGCTTTTACAGCCGCGAACTCGAACGGAACGACGGATACGAGCGCGATACAGGCGAGCCCACTCCTGCGCAGCACTGTCGGAATGTGCTCCGCCCTCACGGCGTCTTCGGTGTCGTCGGACCGTTCAATTTCCCGTTTGCGATCCTCGCAGGAATGACGACAGGGGCCCTAATCACCGGCAACACCGCGGTCGTCAAACCCGCAAGTGCGACGCCATTGATCGCGCACAAGGTCATCGAGATCCTCTCAGGAGCTGGCATTCCCGATGGTGTGGTCAATCTCGTTACGGGCGGGGGACGTTCCGTCGGACAGCCGCTCGTGGAACATGAGGATGTCGCCGGAGTCGTCTTCACCGGTTCTCGAGCTGTCGGCCGTGACATTCAACGGACGTTTTTAGAACAAGGTAAAGCCGGCCCGGTGATCGCGGAGCTCGGTGGGAAAAACCCAGTGATTGTCAACGAACACGCAGATCTGGACAAGGCCGTTACGGGCGTCGCGCGTGGCGCATTCGGTTTCAGCGGGCAGAAATGTTCGGCAACGGCGAGGGTGTACGTCCACGAGGGGCTGTTCGACGTATTTACGGATCGCTTGGTCGAAGCGACGAGCGGCCTCCCCGTGTTACCCCCCGAGCACAAGGACGCATTCATCGCACCCCTCATCGACGAGAATGTGCTCGACCGGTATCAGCGCATCTGCGAGACGGCACGGACAGAGGGGACGATCCGAGTCGGAGGCGACCTCGTCGAAGACCCTCAGCTTCCGAACGGTCGCTTTGTCGAGCCGACGGTTGTGACGGATATCCCCCACGAACATAGCCTCGCACGTGAGGAACACTTCCTTCCGTTCGTGACCATTCATCCAGTTGCGGATCTGGACGAGGGGATCACCAAGGCGAACGACAGCGAGTACGGGTTGTGTGCCGGTCTGTTTACCGAGGATGACGACGAGATCGGAACCTGGTTCGACCGGATTGAGGCTGGGATGTGTTACGTCAATCGGCAGCAGAGCGCGACGACTGGTGCACTCGTGCAAGCCCAGCCCTTCGGTGGTTGGAAAGCCTCCGGCACGACCAGCAAGTTCGCCGGTGGCTACTGGTATCTCCCACAGTTTACCCGTGAACAAACTCGAACCGTCGTCGTCGACCGAAGTGGCTGACTCACGACAGCGTGGTGGATTCTGCCTGAAGGTGTGAAACGACGCTCCTGGGGGACCAGATTGCATCGATCACGGACTGAGTACGGCATGTTCGGCGAATGATAGTGACGCCATCCTCGGAGTGCATGGATGGCTCCGGTGTGCGGTCGGTGGAGGAGAACGCGGTTTTCTCCACGGACAGCGACTTCATGCTCAGTCGAACGAATCTCCGGCTGCATTGTGACCGGCCGTAGATCCCCGAGCGAAGGCCTCACTGCCAGTGAGTGCACCTAACGGCTCTGCGGAAGGTGTTGCGAGTGGTGATGTGGGCACGCGATCGGAAGCATCGAGGCCATGCCAGATGCCGCGAAGGTCGCCGCCAACGAACGTGACCTTTCATTCGAGTATTCACAGCGACGCTGAAAGTGACCCGATCGTTCTCTGAGGTTGTAGGGGAGCTCGAACACGACCGATTCTGGGGCGTTACCGACAACGATCAACGATCTCGAGCGGGTGATCCAGAGACGTGACGTAACCGTCCTCGCTTGGTACGGAGCACTCCTCTCTCGACCCCGTTCGCTCAATGCTGGCCGAGTTGATTGGCGGTGGCTTCCTCGAGATACTCGCGAGCACCTTCGCGCATGACCTCCTCCGGCCCGGTCACGCAGTCACGTCTGAGTTCCGGGAACTCTCCCTCGAGGAGCGCCTCGATGCGGCCTTCCAGCTCCGCGATCTCCTCGATCGACCTGCCCAAGACTTCCTCGCTGAGGATGCTTGCAACAGCCGTCGATACCGCACAACTCTCGCTCTCGAAGCCAACTTCCTCGATGGTTCCGTCGTTTGCGACACGAACGTAAAACTCTCCGTCGTCGCCACAGGCTGTCTCGGCGGAGTGTTTGGTGAACGTGGGCGAATCAAGCCCGCCTTCGTTGCTCGGGGTGCAGGCGTGTTGGTGGATCGATGGGTGAAAGCGGTCGGATCGCAGGTAGCCGTCGAGTTCCTCGGGTGCGACGTCGACCGCCGCCAGTAAGCGATCGATCTCGTCGGTCGTATTGTATATGTAGAAGGATGCGCGTACCGATCCAGGGATGGAGAGCACGTCGTGTAACGGCTGGGTACAGTGGTCACCGGCCCGGACGGCGATCCCCCGGTCGTTCAACATGGCGGAAAGGTCGTGGCCGTGGACGCCCTCGACGTTGAATGACACGAGCCCTGTTCGTTCCGCGCCCACGTCCGGTCCATAGACCTCGACGTTCTCCCGGGCGGTGATCTCTTCAAGGGCGTACTGGGCGAGCCCCTCCTCGTGTTCCTGGATCGTCTCCATGCCGATGTCCTCGAGATATTCGGCGGCCACGCCCAGCGCGATTCCCTCGGCGATTGGTGGCGTCCCCGCCTCGAACTTCCAGGGAAGCTTGTTCCACGACGAATGCGTGAAGGTGACGTGACGGATCATTTCGCCGCCGTAGAGAAACGGATCCATCTCTTCGAGCAAGTGTTCCTTGCCGTAGAGGCACCCGATTCCCGTGGGACCCACCATTTTGTGTCCAGAGAACGCCAAGAAATCCGCGTCCATCGCTTCGACATCCACGGGCCGATTCGGCACCGATTGGGCCCCATCGACGAGGACCCGGGCCCCTTCATCGTGTGCGAGCTCGATGATTTCTTTGACAGGGTTGACCGTTCCGAGAACGTTCGAGACGTGCGCCAGCGAAACCAGGACAGTATCTGAACGGATGACTTCCTTTGCGTGCTCGAGGTCGAGTCCGCCCTTTGCATCGACCCGGATAAATCGGAGATCGGCGCCTGTCTGGGCAGCCACTTGCTGCCACGTGACCAGCGACGCGTGATGTTCCATCTCCGTTGTAACGATCGCATCGCCGGGCCCGAGCTGGTTTTTCCCATAGCTGTAGGCGACGAGATTGATCCCTTCGGTCGTGTTTTTCGTGAAGATCAGTTCACGTCGGCCGCCGCTTGCCCCGATGAACGACGCGAGCCGGTCGTGTGCTTCCTCGTATGCCGTGGAGGCCTCGTGGCTCAGCTCGTGGATACCTCGGTGGACGTTCGCGTTGTATCGGGTATAGAACTCCTCGAACACTTCGTAGACCTGGCGGGGGGTGTGGGTCGTGGCTGCGTTGTCCAGGTACACCTGCGGGTTTCCGTTGATCGACCGTTCCAAGATCGGAAAATCCGCTCGGATGTCCGCCAGACGGTTCGCCATGTGTTTCACACGCGTCCTCTTACGAAAAACCCCTCGAAAAAGCCAATCGGATCGGCGGTTCGGACCATCTGGCTAACGCACCTGTTGATCAGCATTCTCCCCGCGGACCCCCTGTCGACGTCACGAAAGATTCTCTATCCCGAGGTACGAGGATCCACCAACCGTGACAACGTTTGGTTGGTTTGCGTCGCTCGAGGAGTTCACCCCGAGGGAGTGTCTCGACCAAGTAGACACCGCTGGCCCTGCGGGGTTCGAAACGACGTGGGTGAACGATCATTTCCACCCCTGGTTCGATCACTTCGAAGACGGATCGGCGGCAAACTGCGGAAGCTCGTGGTCGTGGATGCCTGCTGCACTCGAGCGGACGGACGACATGCGGGTCGGGACCGGCGTGAGTGCCATCGTTCACCGGTACCACCCGGCTAATATCGCCCATCAACTGGCTACCCTCGATGAGATGTATCCGGGACGAGTATTCCTGGGCCTGGGGACAGGCGAAGCGCTCAACGAGAGCCCGCTCGGCTACTCGATGCCGGAGTGGAGCGAATGTGCCCAACGCACCGCCGAAGCGATTCGCATGATTCGACGGCTATTTTCGGAGGATTTCGTCGATTACGAGGGGCGGTTCTGGGACCTGAACGGTGCGCATCTGTACACCGGACCGGATACGGCACCCCCGATCTGGGTCGCGGCGAACGGTACGACGGCGGCTCGCATGGCGGGTGATCTGGCGGACGGATTCGTAACCGTCTTCGAGTCTCCGGAACGCCTGGAGGACACCCTCTTCCCGGCGATCAAGCGAGGGATCAAAAAATCGGATCGTAACGACTCGCTCGACGATATCGACATGTGTATTCACATTCACGTCTCCTACGATCCCGACGATGAAGCGGCCGCGATGCAACAGTGTCTACCGTGGCGTGGGACCCAGTTACCCGTGTTCTTCTCCGAAGACATCTCGGATCCCCGCGTGATCCAGGAACACGGCGACAAGGTTGACCCAAACGTCCTCCGGGAAAACCCGGGGTTCATCGTCACCACCGATCCCGAGGATGTCGTCGAAGAAACCCGCAAATACGTCGATCTGGGTTTCGACGAAATCGTGTATCAGAGCCATAGCCCGGATCAGCAGGCGTTTGCGGATCTCGTCGCCGAGCACATCATCCCCGAATTCGGGTGATGCTACCGGGGTAGGTACGAACGATCCAACGTTCCTCAGTACCGAGCTCCACTGCCGCGAGTGACAGGCGGACCGCCCCTGCGTTCCACCGCCGGGTTCTGCGTCCCCGCTTTCCCCGACTGGATCGGTCTCTTCGTCAGGAGAAACACGCAGTTTTATTGGTACTCTACCATGTTGGACGCCATGACCTCCCGACCTCGACCGGAACCCTTCCGGTATGAAGAGCGCGTTCCGCCTGGAGAACGGCGGCAGTTTCGTGCCGAAGTGGGGGAAAATTACCTCGGAGACACCGTCGAGATTCCGGTGACGGTCGTCAATGGCGTGGGCGAGGGCCCGACGATTTTCTTTACGGCCGCCATCCACGGGGACGAGCTCAACGGTGTCAAGGTCGTGCAGGAAATCGCGACCCGATACGACCCGGAAGCACTTCGCGGCACTCTCGTCTGTTTACACGTTTGTAACGTGCCGGCGTACGAGGCCCAACAACGCTATACACCGATATACGACCAGGATCTCAATCGCGCATTCCCGGGCAAGGGTCGCTCGACCACGACCGAACGGATGGCAAGCAAGATCTATCATCGGTTCATCCGTCCGTGCGATCTCGGGATCGACTTTCACACTTCCACACGGAATCGGACGACGATCTATCACGTCAGAGCCGATCTCGAGAACGAGGACGCCAACCGGCTCGCTCGCTCCTTCGGTGCCAACGTCATGCTCACGGGCAGTGGCGACGCTGGGTCGCTTCGATCCGTCGCCACGAGCGCCGACATCCCGACGATCACGGTCGAAATGGGTCGCGCCCACCGGTTTCAGCCGGTGCTAATCGAGAAGGCGCTCGATTCCGTCGAAAGCGTTTTCGCAGAGTACGACGTGCTACCGGGGCGTCCGGTACACTGGCCAGGGTGGTACAAGATCACGACTCCGGAAAGTGCGAAGCGTTGGTTACGGGCAGATATCGGTGGACTGGTCGACATGGAATGGGGCCCGTATCCGCTCGTCCGGGCGGACGAGGTGATCTGTCGTATCACGGATCATTTCTCCACCAAAGAGGACGTAGTGCGAGCCCCATTCGATGGGCTCATCGTCGGCGCGCTGGAGAATCCGGTTGCTGCGCCCGGTCATCCGGTCTGTCACCTAGTCCGGCTTGACGAAACCACGGTGGAGGAGATCGAACGGGAGATCGACCGCGGGGAGTTCGACGGGTACCGCCGATACGGTCACCGATGGGCGGCAGAATGATCGCACTACCTCACACCAATCAATCCCAGGTAAGTTCGTTTCTGCAGGGGTCCGGCAACCGACACAGGTTAACCGACGGAAGCAGGTGGGAGTAGTCGAAAACGGAGATAGTCTCTCAAAATGGTTTTATTCGGCCACGGACACTGGCTGTCATGGCCGGCTTGGCTGGGGACCCACGGCTGGGTATCCTCCTGATTCTGCTCTCCAGCATCATCACCGTCATTGGACTCTTGTGGGCTGGGGTACCGCTTCGTGCAGTCCGTACGCGGTTGTGCGAACGATTCATTCTCGGCGTCCCGTGGGGAAGTTTGCTCGTCATCGCGGGTTTGTTCGGTGTCTATCTCTTCATCCAGCGGGGGTGGTGGCACTGGCATCAGCCGGTGGTTGTTGCGTACACGGCAGCATCGATGTTCGATCCGACGGCGTGGTTACTCGCCGGCTTCGCCCATTCTGGTCCGGGACACCTGCGAAACAACGTCACGACAACCCTCATCTTCGGGCCGCTCGTCGAGTGGATCTGGGGCCACTATCCACGGGACGAACGGCGCCGGTGGGAGCCGGAATGGAGCCGGACTCCCTGGATGCGTGCCATGCTCATCTTTCCGGCCGGCATATTCATGATCGGGGTGACCGCGGCACTCTTTTCATGGGGCCCAGTCATCGGGTTCTCAGTTGCCGCCTTTGCCCTCATCGGCATTGTCGTGGTCTACAATCCCGTTCTCGCCCTCGTAGGACTCGTTGCCCGCCAAGTGTTCCGGGTGCTCTGGGAGACGTGGATCGATCCGGTCGTCGTGACGCGAACCGTGATTCGGGCGATACGACCCGGGTGGTACGGTTCGGCGGTACAGGGCCACCTCGTCGGCTTTTTGCTCGGCGTCGCGATCGCGATCGTATTGCTCCGGTACCACGGTGAGTCCCGCTCGCCGGGGCAGGTGTGGCTCGGTACCATCCTCGTCGGGTTTTATCTCTCGCTCTGGTCGCTCTGGTGGGTGCTCGGCCCCGAGGAGTTCATCCTCTTTCGTGGCGTGGGCGTCGCGCTCGTTTTACTGGTTGCGACAGGAATCGCCTTGGCGGCAAGCTCGCCTTCACGCGTTTCTCTCAACAGGATAGATCTCAAACGGACGGCGACTGTCGGCATCGCGATCGTGCTCCTGGCGATGGGGGGAGTCGGTATTGGACTGAACCTGGCAGTGGTTGATGGACCGGAACGGGCTGACGGAACGACTATCGAGGATTACGAGATCTTCTACGGCGAGCGTGTGACGGACGCGACGGTGAATCTGATCGATTTCGAGTTCCTGGGGGTGAGTTCAGACGTGCGGACGAGCGGCGTCATCGTCTATAGCGAACGACGAAACGTCTGGAAACAGACGGTATCCGCGATCGAACTCCGGAATCGAGGGGTCCGTAGCTTCACCGTCGGCGGTCTCGGATGGAGCGAGCAAGTCCATGCGATTCGGGTGGGCTGGCGTCCGAGCGGGGCGAACCCGGTGTATCAGATCTGGCTCCGTCACGATGAACTTTCGAAGGCGTACGCGAGCCCGCAACGAACGGCCCGACCGATCGTCGAAGGCCACGAGTTTACCTTCGTACCGGACGACGGCCGGTTCCATATCGCGGTCGAATACGACAACGTAACCGAGGTAGTACCTCTCCCGACGATTGAGACGGCCCGAGAAGTCCACGACGTGACACTGACAAGGGAACGGGGGAACATCATTGTGATCACGGAGGATAGCGAGGTCGTTATCGGCTCGCGCGAGACATACGAGTGAGCGTCGGTCACCGAATTCGTCCCACCGGTGGGCAATATGTTCAGCCTCCCGTGGGATGGGGTTTCTTGCAAGAGCCCCGAGTGATATAATGCGCTCTCTCACCGGTCTTACTTGTCTCCCTTCGACCACAATCGAGACATCTGGATCGTTTCGCGTGCCGGATCCATCTGTTTCTCCTCAGTTGTTCTTTTTGAGATCCGTAATGTCGCAGTTGCCCCCTTCATCGTTTTACGAGAGTGTAGGAACCTCTTCGTCGGGCCCGTATCCGTCAGTGAATGGTACCGTGACCGGACTCCTGATACTTTGTGAGACAGCTGCCATGGTCGGACTCGACGCGCTAATTTCGTGGCGTTGGATGACTTCCTTGAGCCATTGCACTGGTGGCCCGGATCCGGGATTTCAGCGAGCGATGGACATTGTTTTCCCACCCTGAGAACCCGGAAGTTCGGGGGTGAAGAACCCGGGAATCCAATGGGTGTCAAGTGTTGCCCGCTTCCACCTGGAACGTGCACTTGTAGACAGGACGTGTGAGTGGGTGGCCTTCTGTCAGGTTCGTCGTGGGTACAGAAAGGCGTCAGAAACATTTACTCACTCTCCTTATTGGACCCCAATGGACCGGCTCGCGGACCTCGAAGTGGGGGAGCTTCAAGAAGCACTCGAAGGAGTGGAGAACAACACGCCGACACAGCGACTGATTGCGGCGATCGCCTACAAACACGGCATCACGCAGTCCGAGCTGGCCAACTGGTTTGGCGTCGAACGGAAGACGATTTACAACTGGTTCAGGCGGTTCGAACAGCGCCCGCTCGAGGAAGCGATCTACGAGGAAGAACGGCCGGGGCGCCCCCGGAAACTTGACGAAGACGAACTGGCAGCGCTGCAGATGATACTGACCGCTACGCCATCGGCAGTTGGCTTTGACGTGCCGACCTGGACGGTCGAAGCTGTCCAATCGTTGCTCCGGGATCGGTTCGACGTCGAGTATTCCCCACCAAGCTGTCGACGACTGATGAAGGAAGCCGGTTTGCGGTATCGACACGTCGGTGAGGACGATATCGAGATGAACGGACGAGGTCGGGAATCGTGCCAAGCAGACCACCGGGAGCGAAAGCGGGCCTGGGTCCCCACGGACGCGGATGGCTGATTCAAGCAGGACGGTCGGTCATTCACCGCTGTCTACTCCATCCCCGTCACTCTCTCATGCGCCTGTTCCTCCGAGTCGGGATACGCGGATTGACATCCACCTCCGCGCAAACACGGAGGAATCCCACGGCACCGCGCCGCTGGATTGGGAGATTACGGTTTGCCGTCTACCACCGCTGTCCGAGGTTGGAATCCTCGGGAGCGGTCATCAAGGGAGATTGCTGGCTGTACCAACCAGCCGGTACTCCTATCTTCGTCCAACCTGGCCGAAGACTCGGAGTTACTTGCGTTGATGTTGAGACGGATGTTCTCCGCCCCGTTCACATCAGCGTTGAACGCCGCATCGCACGGTTTACACACGTACAAGCCGCTTCGACACGCTGACTGTCGTCTTCTTTTCCGCACACGCAACACGTGTTGCTCGTGTCACGCTCAGACACTTCGACGACTTCGATCCCCTCGACTTTCGCCTTGTAGGTGAGCATCTTCGTGAAGCGGTCGAACGCCCACCCGTGCAGGTCGAGGTTGCCGTGTTTGCTCCAGTCCTTCGACTCACCACTCCCATCCCCGCGGACCCCTTCCAAGTCCCCGACGTTGATGCGACCAACACCGTTCTCGACACACCGCGGGACGATGTGTTTGGCGAGGCTGCGAAAGAAGTGGGTGCGACGCTCCGACCACGTCGCGTGAAGACGGGTGGCTTCGTCGCCGCCTGCATCCTCGCACGTGGCGATTTCCTTTGGGAAGTAGTAGCCATCCTGCTTCAAGCGGTTGCCCGGATACAGGTCGGCTTCCTCGGTGCTGTAC
>SKQO01000078.1 GCA_007118975.1 Halobacteriales archaeon
ACACGAGGTGATGCTCCGCGTCGATAGCGACGAACCCGACGGGCACATCGCGGAACTCTATCAACCCGGTTATGAGATGGGCGATAAGGTCATTCGGCCGGCACAGGTGACGGTGAGCGAGACGGACCAAGAAGAGTAGCATTGCGGTTCGGGGGGCGACATTCGCGTGACGTTCCCGAAAATCGCCTGCAGGCGGCGGGATGGCTGTATATTCCGAATACTCGAGGTAGGAACCTTTAAACAGTAGAAGTGACTAACTTCCCAAAAGATGACAAGTGAGAAGATTCTCGGAATCGACCTCGGAACGACCAACAGTGCGTTCGCGGTGATGGAGCGCAACGAGCCCGAGATCATTGTAAACGGTGAGGGAGACCGGACGACTCCTTCGGTGGTCGCGTTCACCGAGGACGGGGAACGCCTGGTCGGCAATCCCGCGAAGAATCAGGCGGTGCAGAATCCGGACCGAACAATCGCCTCGATCAAGCGGTACATGGGAGATGACGATTACACCGTCACGGTGGACGACACCGAATACACCCCACAACAAATCTCGGCAATGATTTTGCAAAAAATCAAGCGCGACGCCGAGGAGTATCTCGGGGATGACGTCGATAAAGCCGTCATCACCGTACCCGCATACTTCAATGATCGCCAACGGCAGGCGACGAAAGACGCCGGGGAAATTGCGGGCTTCGATGTCAAACGAATTATCAACGAGCCCACGGCAGCCTCGATGGCCTATGGGCTCGACGACGATTCAGAACAGACCGTGCTCGTATTAGATCTCGGTGGTGGCACGTTCGACGTCTCGATTCTCGATCTCGGTGGCGGCATCTACGAAGTCGTCGCGACAAACGGGGACAACGATCTGGGTGGTGACGACTGGGACCACGCAATCATCGACTGGCTCGCTGATGGATTTGAATCACAGCACGGGGTCGACTTGCTGGAGGATCGCCAGGCTCTCCAGCGTCTCAAGGACGCCGCCGAGGAGGCCAAAATCGAACTTTCATCCAGAAAGGAGACGACAATCAACCTGCCGTTCATCACAGCAACGGACTCGGGCCCGGTTCATCTCGAGGAATCGCTGTCGCGAGCAAAGTTCGAATCGCTCACGTCAGACCTCATCGGGCGGACCGTCGATCCCACCGAACAAGCACTGGCGGACGCGGGCTATACGGCAGACGAAATCGATGAGGTGATTCTCGTCGGTGGATCGACCCGGATGCCCCAAGTCCAAGCGCAGGTCGAGGAACTCGTCAGCCGGGATCCCCGGAAAAACGTCAACCCCGACGAGGCAGTCGCCCTTGGTGCGGCGATCCAGGGCGGCGTCCTGGCCGGCGACGTGGACGACATCGTCTTACTCGACGTCACGCCACTTTCACTCGGTATCGAGGTGAAAGGTGGCCTCTTCGAGCGGCTGATCGACCGGAACACAACGATCCCGACCGAGGAGTCGAAGGTGTTCACGACCGCGGCTGCCGGCCAGACGTCTGTGCAGGTCCGGGTCTTTCAAGGTGAACGCGAAATCGCCGCGGAGAACGAGCTGCTCGGCGAGTTCATGTTGTCGGGCATACCGCCGGCACCAGCAGGGACGCCCCAGATCGAAGTGTCGTTCAACATTGACGAGAACGGGATCGTGAACGTCTCTGCCGAGGAGGAAAGCTCTGGAACTGCAGAGGAGATCACGATCGAGGGTGGGGCTGGTCTCTCCGAAGACGAAATCGAGCGGATGCAGCAGGAAGCCGAAGAACACGCCGAAGAAGACGAGCAGCGCCGGCAGCTAATCGAGGCACGGAATGCGGCCGAAAGTGCCGTTCAGCGGGCCGAGACCCTACTCGAGGAGAACGATGAGCTCATCGATGATGACCTCGCCTCCGACATCGACGCGGCCGTCGAGGACGTTGAATCCGTGCTCGAGGACGAGGACGCGACCGCAGACGAACTCGAAGCTGCGACACAGGATCTTTCGGAGGCGCTCCAGGAGATCGGCAAACAGGCCTATCAACAACAGGCTGCGCAAGCCGGCGCCGAAGGCATGGGGGCCGACCCAGGGGCGGCTGGCGCCGCTGGTGACAGTGAGTACGTCGACGCTGATTTCGAAGATGTCGACGATGCCACCGACGAGTAAGTGAGTCGGTCGCTTCAAGTACCTGAAGCGGGTACTGTACGCTAACGAATGAGCGAGGACTTCTACGAGGTCCTCGGCGTCGATCGTGACGCGAGCGAGGACGAGATCAACCGGGCATTTCGGCAACAGGCCGCCAAACATCACCCGGACGTCAGCGACGACCCAGACGCCGAGGAGACGTTCAAACGCATCCAGAAGGCCAAAGAGGTTCTGACCGACGAGGACAAACGCGCCGCGTACGACCAGCTTGGTCACGACCGGTTTACCCAAGCCGACAAACACGGGGGCTTCGATGAGGGTCGCCGCGCCAGAAGCGGTGGCAGCCCGTTCGACGGTGGTGACCCGTTTGGCAACGTCGGCGACATTTTCGAGCAGTTCTTCGGCGGTGGCGGCCCACGCCGGAACGGTCCCGTCCAGGGGCGTGACCTCCGAACCGCGTTGACGATTGAATTAGAGGAATCTTACCGCGGAGCGACAAAGCAAGTCACGCTCCGGCGCCCGCAAGCATGTAGTTCCTGCGATGGGGCTGGCCATCCTCCCGGTGCGAACGTCAGACGATGCCCAGAATGTGACGGACGAGGCCAGGTGACACGCATCCAACAGTCGGCGCTCGGGCGGATCCAACAGACCCAGACGTGCCCGCGGTGTGACGGCGAGGGTGATCTCGTCGAAGAAACCTGTTCGGCGTGTCGTGGCGAGGGGATCGTCCAGGAGCGATCGACGTTGTCCGTCGATATCCCGGCCGGCATCCGGGACGGCCAGACCCTCCGCATGGAACGCGAAGGAGCACCCGGTGAACGCGGCGGCCCGCCAGGCGATCTGCTCATCGAGGTGACGGTCGAGGAGCATCCAGACTTCGAACGCGATGGTGATGATCTCCACATCCGCCAACCGATATCGTTTCCCCAGGCGGTCTTCGGTGATACGGTGGAGATAGAGACGTTCGATGGTCCGCATTCGCTCGATATTCCCGGGGGTACCCAAAGTGGTGAGATGCTGACGATCGACGGTGCGGGGATGCCGCGGTTGCGCCGACGTGGAGCTGGCGATCTCCACGTTCACGTCCAAGTGGTCACGCCGCGTCGACTGTCGCCCGAGGAACGCGAGGCCCTCGAAAAGTTTGCCGAAGCTGGCGGCGAGAACGTCAATGTTGGCCAGGGCTTCTTCGAGCGACTTCGCGAGTCGCTGTAAGCCAGTCGTCGGATCTCCGTCTGACGTAGGGTTTAGTATGACGAATACGTGCTCGGACGTATGGCCAGCCTGTCTGACGTTTACGAGCGGAAACGGGGTGGGGGTGGCCACGCGAGCCCGCGGCGGGTCTACCTCGGTGTGAGCCTGTTTCTCGTCGGGGTGCTCATGGCCCTGATCGGGGTAGTTGTCGCATCGACCGAGGTGTTGACCGCGTACGACATCGGCCGGTTCGAATCGCGCCGGATCGCCGGTGTTCTCGGAGGGATTGGCGTCCCAGCCGTCTTCATCGGTATCCTGACCGTACTCCCAGCAAGCGATCGGATTCGAGGAGCGACGGCCATTGGCGCGGGTGTCGCGCTCGTCGGCGTCGCGCTCTACTGGACGGTGTATCCGAGCCAGTGGTTGGGTGCCAACGTCGATCGGCACTATACATTCGAGACCGCGACGATCTACACGTTCGGTCTGCTCGTCGTGCTGTGGTGTTTTTTCGTGGCAGTGGCGAACTTCAAAACCCGGAACGATCCCGGGGGAACCGTCGATCTCGAAATCCGAACGGCGGGGAATGCTCCGACCATGACGATCAGCGCCGATTCCCTGCGACCCGGCTGGAGTGGTATCGGGTTTCTCGGTAGTTCATCGCCGACGCCCGATGCGCCGGTGAGCGACGGCGGACAATACACGACCGAACTCAGCTCACCGCTCGATCAACCAATCCCATCTACTGACGAAGGTGTCGATGTCATTTCACATCACGAACCAACCCGGCATCCAGTCGATCGGTACTGTGGCAACTGTACCCACTTCGATTACGTTCGGGACGGTGGGTCAATCAAGCCCTACTGTGGTCACCGCCAGGAACTCATGGCCGATATGCAACCGTGCGATGCGTGGATGGCGAATCATGCTGGTGGGACCGCCACCCAGTGATCG
>SKQO01000048.1 GCA_007118975.1 Halobacteriales archaeon
ACCCTCGATACGATCACAATAGACAATCCGAGACGCGTCTTAACGATGGAATCACCGTCCGATCACTGATCTGTAAGTAAGATATTCTGGATGAAATACAATAGAATAGATGAGCTATCTATTTGGATTATATTACAAATTTTAATGGAAATATTGAACGACCAACTCGTCTGATCCTATCATCGAGAATGTCGGCTTGCGAAACCGAAAGGCGCATGCATTAGTTTGGCCCTATTTAGGCGCTCAAGATCGGCACGGAGATGTCGTCTATAGTAAATTCTAGCCACCTAGCAAAAACCGATGATTATCGAATATACTATGAAATGAAGCGGGACGGGTTCGGTGTGCAAACGAAGCTCGCCCGCTTCACGAAGCAGATTGTGTCGCTCGCTCAAAAAGCCGTCGTTGGCCAGCCAGCTCCTGCCTACCGGCCGGGAGAAGACGGCTATGCCGACTGGGTGATTCTCGCCGTTCAAGGGCTCAAGGAGTATCTCGGCCAGCCATACCGGAAGTTGATGGACGTCCTCCGTGAGATGCCAAGAGTGACGAAATCACTCGGATTGACACCTGAGACACTGCCGCACTTCTCGACGGTCTGTACGCGAAAGCAGGCGATTCCGACGAAGCGGTGGCGAGCGATTCTCGATCAACCCGTCGAACTGTATGATCACAATAATGTACTGTCAATCGATACATCCGGTGTCGATCGGGTCCAAGCCAGCCAGCACTACGCCAAACGGACTGACTACACGTTTGAGGCGGTGATGACGACGCTGCTCATTGATTGTAAAACCAGTGTGATTCTCGATACACGCTGTTCGATGAAACAACCGTACGATACGCAAGTCGGCTGGCAAGTACTAGTACGGAATCTCTATGAGCGACGACTGTCGCTGCGGATAAGGGCTACGACTGGGAAGAGTTTCGCAGGAGATTGCGTGCGGAAAATATCACACCGCTGATTCCGCAGCGAGATCCTGGGATGCGGGAGTGGACTAGGATTTACTCATTTATGATCGGGCGTATCACCAGCGCTCGAACGCTGAATCGGTGTTTTTCGGCTTACGCCGTCGATATGGTGAGACGCTGTGGTCGAGAACCTGGTTCGGATAATTCCGTGAACTTGTCATGAAATCGGGGGTACGAAACATCGAACGCGCCTTAGAGGGGTCTTCCCGATGATATCAGGCGTCTAAACAGGGCTCACAGACAGTACCGTATTTCCGCCGATCAATCATATCTCGGGTAAACGGAACAATTCGGACCGCATCCGGTTCGCAGGGATCGCATCACGAATCCGGGTTACGAGGAGCGAATCGCACCTGAATCGGTCCCCGTTAGAAACTCGAGAATCGCTCGGCTGGATACGCATCGGTCTCGAGGCGCGCGTTTCCGGCATCGGTAAACAGAAAGTGCTGGGCGGTCTGCCACAGAAAGCGGGTCATCCGCTCGGTCGCCGGGCCGGCCTTGAGCGTGATCTGGTACGTTCTGGCACCAATGAGGGCGGTGTAGATTCCCTCCCCAGTGGCCGCGGGGTCGACAGGCCGGAAGACACCAGCCTCGATACCGTCTGCGATGATTTCAGCGACGGTGTCGACGTTCCCTTCGTAGTGTGCAGTGAGTTTCTCTCGGAACGTCTCGTTGTGGATTGCCTGTAGGCGCAACTCGAGGATCGCCAGCGCGAGCGATTGAGACTCGTCCTCGGGGTGGATCACGAAGAAGTCGATGAACTCGGCGAGACGGTCCACCGGATGCTCAGTCTCGGAGGTTGCTAGTCGATCGCCGATCCACCCAATCATCCGATCCAGGTAGGCCTCCAGCAGGTCGTTTTTCGTGTCGTAGTGGTAGTGTAACAGCGTTCTGGATTTACCCGACTCGTCGGCGATGTCCTGCATCGTCAGGTTCGCGAACCCATGCTCGCACAGAGCCCGATACGTGGCGCGCATGATTTCCTCTTGCGTGTCAGTGGTGTTGTCCCCTGTGCCCATATCGAATACCTGCGGTGACCGGTCATATAATTGGCCGATCGTTGACTGACGCGACAGTCAGTCTTATGTGGGTGCGTCACAGTGACTCAGAGAATGAGTGAAGGCGGCGACACGCTCGCCGACATTCGCGCCGAGGACGAGTATGCCATCTGGAAGATGGCGAGGCGATACGGTCGCGAGAAGTGGCTTGTCTTCACGATTGGCGGCATCGCAACGGTCCTCTCGCGAGCCATGGAGCTCGTGCCCGCGTACATCCTCGCGGTCGCCATCGACTCGCTGTTCTTCGACGAACGGGCCTTCAATCTCGTCGGGATTCCACAGGCATGGTTGCCGACCGACGTCGAGACACAACTTGTGCTCGTGTTGACGCTGCTCTCTGCGGCGTACTTCCTCGAGTCATTTCTCAGCTGGGTGAACGACTGGTGCTGGAACAATTTCGCCCAGCACTTCCAGCACTCCGTACGCGTCGACACCTACGACGCCATGCAACACCGCGGGAAGGCGTTTTTCGACGACAAGCAGACCGGGGAGATCATGTCGGTGCTCAACAGCGACGTGAACCAACTCGAGAACTTCCTCACGAGCAGTTTCAACGATATGATCCGGATCATCGTCCGGGTGTGCGGGATGGGCGGGGTGATGCTCATTATTAACTGGCGACTGGGGATTATCCCGACCATCGTGATTCCTGCGCTCGCGGTCGCCAGCTACCTGTTCGTGAAGCTCATCCACCCGAAGTACCAGGAGGTTCGATCCTCTGTCGGTGCGCTCAACTCACGCCTCGAGAACAACATCGCCGGCCTGACAGTGATCAAGGCGTACAACCGCGAAGTCTACGAGACCGGCCGCGTCCGCGACTCCTCCGAGCGCTACTTTGACGCCAATTGGGACGCGATCAGGACGCGAATTCTGTTCTTCCCGGCGATTCGACTCATCACGAAAGCGGGCTACGTTGCGACGTTTCTTATCGGTGGCTGGTGGGTCATCTCTGGACCGCCACACCCGTTCTTTCAGGGTACAATGACGGCGGGGACGCTCGTGATGTTCCTTTCTTATACCGACCGGTTCATGTACCCGATGCGCAACTTCGGACAGATCCTCAATGACTACACCTACGCCGAGGCGGCGGGCGAACGCATCCTGGGGCTGCTCGATAGCGAACCCCAGATCGCACCCGATGAGGATTCGATCCGTCTTGAGCACCTCCGCGGCGAGGTCGAATACGACGACGTCAGGTTCAGCTACGAGGGCGAGGAAGGCCGCGAGGAGGTGATACACGGCGTTTCCTTCCGCGCAGACGTCGGCGATTACGTCGGCCTCGTCGGTCCAACCGGGGCGGGGAAATCCACACTGATGGAACTCCTAATGCGGATGTACGAGGTCGACAGCGGGGAAATACGTGTCGACGGCCATGATATCCGTGATATCCATCCGCGGGATCTACGGGACTCGATCAGCTACGTCGCCCAGGATCCATACCTGTTCTACGGGACGGTGAAGGCGAACATCGCCTACGGTGCAGACGACGTCGACGACACCGAGATTCGCCGCGCGGCCGAACGGGCGGGCGCCCACGAGTTCATCTGTGACCTTCCGGAGGGCTACGAGACGATGGTTGGCGAACGCGGCGTCAAGCTCTCGGGTGGGCAACGCCAGCGCGTCTCCATTGCGCGAGCCATCCTCGAGGACCCCGACATCCTGATTCTCGACGAGGCAACCAGCCACGTCGACAACGAGACCGAGGCGGTGATCCAGCAGAGCCTGGAGGAACTGGTCGCAAATCGGACGACGTTCGCGATCGCCCACCGCCTCTCGACGGTTCGCAACGCCGACACGATACTGGTTCTCGAAGAGGGGAAGGTGGTCGAACGGGGCACCCACGACGAGTTACTCGGGGAGAACGGCCTTTATGCTACCCTCTGGAGCGTCCAGGTGGGCGAGGTCGAGGACTTGCCGGCGGAGTTCGTTGAGCGGAGTCGGGGCGGGTGACATAGATTGGAGACGTCGGGCGCGTCGACTTTTACCGTCTTTTCTGTTATCGATCTCTCCTGGTATCGCTTTCACCAGTCCCCGACGTGGTTCGAGCGTGCCGACCGATCGACCCACTTTTGTCCCCTTCGTTACTATCCGGTGTCGAATGGTTGAGGCCCGCACGCTGTGGCTGTTGCTTCCGCGGCCAATCCGCGCGCTCCCGGCCGATCTGGCCGCGGTGCTGGCGCTTGTGGTGGCGACGAACCTCGCTGTGCTCGCGCCGCTCCTGCGGG
>SKQO01000077.1 GCA_007118975.1 Halobacteriales archaeon
GGAGGGTGGATTGTTTCCCGACCTGAGGCGCCTTCGCGATGCTCTGGGTCTTCAGAAACGGCTTCGATTCCTGGGCTTCCGCTACGATGTGGAACGGGAGGCACTCTCGAATCCCCTCACAGTCAGATTCGATGAGGGACAAATCAAGATCAGCCCGATCGAACTCCAAATTGCGTATAAACTTAGGCTAGCGCAAGCTGCAAACAGTCTCAGTGGAAAGGACTTCGAGGATGCACTCCATCTGTACTTGACCTTCAAGGAACGATTTAACACAGAGCAGCTCGAAGTGTACGTCAACGACCTTGGCGTTGGGGACTACTATGCTGAACTCAAACGAGTTTAAGGAAAATGAACGCCGGAATACAGAGCAACGGCGAGTGATTATCAAACGGTGGGCGGCATACGTTCGGGCACACGACGACAAGGTGTGGTCACGCCAACAGAATCGACTCATTGATTCCCAGCTCCAATCAGCGAACGAGATGGCTGCAACAGGCGATACCGATCCCATTCGGTTTGTAACCGCTCAAGATCGGCTGCACGACCGGTGACCGCCCATAGCCAGACTTTCTTGGACGCTGCAACAGAACTGATAGTAAAGAACGAGTCAGAGAATCGTTCGTATCGACGTATGGCTGGATGTTTTTCTCGCTCGTGAGGAGTGGTGGTGACGACGAATGTAGCGACACTGGGAGAATACGACTGCTATCCGTGCTTGAAGAAGGCCTCGGTTGGCGAGATCGAGGAGGCCGCAGTTTTTAAGTTGAAAAATCCAGTCTTAGCTGTCTTGCAACCAGTCCTGGTTTGGCAGATGAGATCTCGAAAATGGAGGCCTCACAACTTCCGTTATTCGAATAGGTTTTTGGCTCGTCTGTAGATCGGTGCAGTGAGCCAGTCTCGGTTTGCTGCGGCTTGATCGAGTTTTTCTACGGCCTCTTCTTCCTCGAGTACGCCTCGTTTGACGAGTGCTTTCAGAATGAGTGGAGAGATAGCGACATTTGTCCTCACTACTGTCTGCAGTTCGGGGAGGGCTCGGAGATCGTCGGTGATCAAGAAGTCGGCTTCTTCGTTGTTTGCGAATTCGATAGTAGTGGCTTCGCCTTCGTCGATTCGCGACGACTGTCTGTTCGTCCTTTCAGTCTCGTGAACGTCTATCCGGCGAATTTGATTCAAGACAGTTTGAGCGGCTTCTCCGTGCCTATCTTCGTATTCACTGGTTTCCTCGAGTTCCTGGACCACGGTTTCTGTGGTGTGGACGTCAAACTCGGAGAGGACGATACCGAGAAGGTCGATGCTGGCTAACGTGATCAAGGCGCTTGTATCTGCGACAATCATTCAAAAATCGGAGTCGGTGAGTTTAGAGATCCGCGAGTTCCTGACCTAGTTCGTCGCCTCGATCGAGCAGGGTTTTCGAGGCTCTGACTGCTTCGGCGTCTTGTCTGCCGATGAATTCTTTGAGGACGTCGAAGTCGATCCGATCGTCGAGGTAGAGTTCAACGATTGCTTCTTTGAATTTCTCGTCGTGTTCTACTTCCTCTAGGTATTCTTGAAGGGCTTCTTTGAGGATTTCCGTCCGATTTTTATGCGTGATTTCGGCTGCGACATCGGTTTTCTGGATTAGGTCTTCTGGCAGTCGGAAGTTGACTCGTGTAGTTCCCATGGTCGAACTCGCCTCTTGTACATACACTGTACCCACGAACGTAAATATCTACCCAACACGACCACGATCGTAACTTCCTGTAGAGAGCAACGGTGAGGGGTTGGTTGCTACGGATCATTAGGCTACGAAAATTATGAAGCTGAGCGGAACGACGAATAAATCCACTGACCATGAGCCCAACACACAATTCATGAATGCTGTGCACGGGAGTATGCGCCGACGGGAAGCGCTCCGGAACCAACTCCAGGGACTCAAGCCAACCTGGAGCGTGACTATCACGATTCGGGTATTGGGATCTTTGGGTCGTTTGCTCGACGAGCGGCTCGATGTCTAACCACAGGTTTCGAATGTGATGCAGTGCTGGGAGGTATATCGGTCCGAACTCACCAGCCCGATCCCGTCCGCTCATGCGGCAAGCTGCTGGCTGGCGTCGTCATACGCAAGGGTCGCCTGAGCGATAGCGAGATTTTCACGGACCGTCCGCCATTTGTTGAGATCGCTCCAACCCTCCGTTTCGTCGGCGGAAAGCCGCTGGGACAGTTCCTCAGGCGATACTGCGTCGTATCGGTCTTCAAAGCGACGGATCTCATCCTTCATTTGTATGATACCTTCGAGAAGCGTGCCACGGTCGGCTTCTTCGCGGAGTTCACGGATGCGAGACATGAGGATACGATCCGTCTTTCGCTTGTAGAGGGTGGTCTGACCGTCTGCTTCCGTCTCTGCAACCCCGGTATTAACGAGTGCGTTGCAGTGTCGAGGTGCGGTCGGCTCACTCACGAGAGCACGCTCGGCGATCTCTGCCGCCGATTCTCCCTCGTGCGTCTGCTCGTCGATTTCATACACACGTTCGAACGGCGTCGTTTCGGCCTTCCACTCCGCCTTCACGTGTTTGTTTATGTCATCCCAGGGTTCGGCGGTCATCATCAAAATCCATCTGAGCTGATCCGAGTTGGGGTTCCCCTGTTCTAAAGCCCAAGGTGAATGATGGTTCTGAGCGCAATTGCAATCTACCAACAACTATGTATGCATTGATTGCATTGTATACGTCATGGGCACAATCTCTACTCGCGTACCGGATGATCTCGAGGAGGAACTTGAGAGGTTTCTTGAAGAAGAGAGACTGGACCGAAGTACAGCCGTGCGGAAATTGCTTGCTGAGGGACTGGAGGAATGGCGGAAAGATCGGGCGCTCAGGAAGCTGCAAGAGGGCGAGATTTCCTTCTCGAAGGGCGCCGAGCTCGCGGGTGTCTCAGTGTGGGACTTCGCCGTATTAGTCGAAGAGAGCGAGATAACCTGGGTTGGATCAGACGCACTCGAAGACGATCTCACTGCGGTTTAAGCGGTCGATGTACGTATTTGATGCCACCCCGTTAATCTATCTCGCCAAGACCGGCACCCTCGAACCGATCGTTAACGCCACCGGGGATTGTTGTATCCCGGAACAAGTGTATGAGGAGGTTGTCGAGACGGGGGTCAGAGAAGGTCATCCAGATGCGAGACGCATCCATCGGGCCACTGAGGATGGCTTATTCGATCGTGATTCGGTTTCCGATGAAAGGATGTTTGCGCGATTGTGTGAAAATCCGAAATTAAGCGTAGCTGATGCCGCTGTACTCACAATTGCCAGAGAACTCAATGGAATCGCAGTCATCGACGAGCGATATGGCCGTGCCGTTGCGAACGCCGAAAATATCTCCACACGCGGGACCGCGTTCCTCGTTATCAACGCCATCCGGGAGGAAACTATGACGAGAGAGGAGGCTCGATCAACGATCGATGCAATGGTCGATTCGGGTTGGTTTATCTCTCCGTCCGTATATACGAAAATTGTTGCAAGAATAGACGATCTCTGATGGAGCGAGCCATCGAAGTTATTGGAGTTTACCAGTAAAACTCGTGCTGAGACCCGGTCCGGCGCATCATCGATAAAGGAACGAATCAGTTGCTGTAAGAGGCGTTTTCGGGGATTTCGAGTTCGTGCTTTCCCATATGGACCCACTATTTGCAAGTAAACCGTAGTGAAATGATGGGAAGTAGACTCCCGGGATTAGGTCGGATGTGAGACCTTTTTTAACGGGTTCTAGCTCGCCATCGTCGTACGCCGTACATCACATTCGTTCAGGCCACCGAGGCCACCGATCGACACTGGCGACCGATATCTGTTGGTTCTACAACCAACGCCCTTTTAAGCCCGCACATGAGATGAGTGGTGGGAATAGGCCCGATGGTGGATGAGCTGGATGGATATCACGAAGCCAACGTCTACGGCGACGGAACGGTGGTTCGCGTGTCGGTACAGCGAACCACAGATGACGCGTACCCATCGGGATGGCGGTACACGTTCCATTATGGCCGGATCACTTCCGGCCCAGAGACGCTGGACGACGGCACCATCCGCCGCTACGACAACGCCCACGAGGACACGAAGGGCCACGAGCTCCACGTCGCACCGGAGACGGAACCAAGAACGATTGAATTTCCCGGGATCGAGGAACTGTATGAACGGTTCTGGGACGAGATTCCAGTGTCGCGGTTCGGCCCAATAACGGACACAGA
>SKQO01000075.1 GCA_007118975.1 Halobacteriales archaeon
AGCACGACGAGACCCTTCGAGACGAGTGGGTCGATCGCATATACGACGTCTACCTCCCCCAGGAGCACTTCACCTTGCTCGAACGCCACCTCCGGAGCGAGGTGTTTCCGGCGGTCGAGGAGGAGAGCGCGAACGGGACGGTTTCCATCCGGGAGCTGACTGCCGCGCTCGGCGAGGCCAACCTCGCGGTCAACGAACGGGAGGAAATCGCCGAGGACGCGGGTATCGCCGCCGCGGCGTTCGAGGCGGGCGTGCCGATCTACTGTCCCGCAATCCAGGATTCGGTGCTCGGATTGCAGGCCTGGATGTACTCGCAGGTCAACGCGTTCTCGCTCGACGCCCTCCGGGACATGACCCACTTGAACGACCTCGCCCACGGCGCGGAGCGCTCGGGCGCGCTCGTCGTCGGCGGCGGCGTGCCGAAGAACTTCGTCCTCCAGACGATGCTCGTCACGCCGACCGCCTACGACTACGCGGTTCAACTGACGATGGATCCGCCCCACACGGGCGGGCTCTCCGGAGCCACCCTCGACGAGGCTCGCTCCTGGGGCAAGATCGAGAAAGCGGGGCGGAACGTCTCGGTGTACGCCGACGCGACGATCACGCTGCCGCTCGTGGTGGCGGCCGCCAAAGAGCGGATCGAGGGGTAGGTCCCGAGTCAGGGTGTCGTTCCTTCGCGGAGGCTGGCATATAACGATCCTCGAGGAGCGATTTCACAGGAGCGGCGAGCGATCAGTACATTCGAACGACATATATCACCAGAGTCGAACTCACCAATTACGTTGCAGAAAACAGTGATTTCACACTATGTTCGATTCGAAGAAGTGGTAGGTCTCGACCGTCTCGAAGCCCAATTTCTCGTACAGTGGAATCGCCATCTCGGTCGATTGTAACGCGCCGATCCGGCAGCCTGCCTCCCGCCCTGCTCGAAGCACCTCGCACGTCATCGCTTCTCCGATCCCCCGCTCTCGAGCTGCGTCGACGACGGCGATTGCAAACACACCAGCGACGATATCGGTTCGGAACAGGATCCCAGTAGCCACTGGGCGGTCGTCAAGATAGCCAACGAATGCTGTACGAGCATCGTTTTCTGTTGCGTTCGCGTTCGACGGGTCTGGTCGTAAGTACTCCCTCGGAACGTCGAAGACCGCCGAAAAGACCGTTATGAAATCTTCGACGCCGGTTGGATCAGTGACCTCGACGATGTCTACGTCCGAGTCCTGGGGTGGTATCTCGGCCAATGACTCCAGTACCATTCCTGGGTGGGTCCGGTCGATTTTCCGGAAACCGTGGTCGGCCACGAGATCTTCGATCAACTGGGACGTACTCTCGGTAGTAGCCAGCCAGAACGGAGCGTCACGGGATTCAACCCATTCCATCGCGGTCGTGAAGTCGTCGTGAGACGGTGGTTCGAAGACGAACACACGATTGTACTCTGTATGCGGGATACCCGTCGAAATTGCAGTAATGGGACCGATCTGTCGAACTTCGCCGCCCCTGCTCTTGGCTAAGCTGATGTATGAGTCCAAGTGATTTTGCCGTTCAGCGGCTCTGAGATCGAAAGACATGCTAATATCGCGGTTGATGAAGTACTAGGAGAAATAAGTTATCATTAACCTATTGATGGAATTTGACATGGTTGCGCTGGTGGTCCATCGAACCGTTAGTGCTTTTAGCAGCGTGACTGCCAGAAGATCTCTCGGAATTGGCAGAATCGCCGGTGGTCAATGAGCAGGTCTACTGACCATATAATCCAGAAATTATAGTCTGTAACACACCTCCTCCCTTGGTTTGCTGCATCCATCCGCTGTATGCAGCACGCGCATCCTTACAGAGTATGAGGGTGTTGTGTCAATCGGCGATTGATTTTCTCGATTGCCACCAGTTTGGACGTGCGCAAATTCCCGTGAGCACCACCCGACCCATTGTCCATCGAACGAAAGCAAAGTTATACCCGTTCGATCAATAATCGACTCGCTGTCGGGCGATTATTTCCGCGCAAATCTATGGGCGTCACAGGCTCCGGTTCGACCATCGAACAAATCGACCTTTCAGGCGTGAGGCGGCCGAATTCGGTTGATCTGAGATACACCGAAAGACACAGTAACCTGTATGTATATAGATTCCTGTATGCCCAGTATCACCGTCAATGTGGACGACGACCTCAAAGAGCGAATGGAGAATCACCCAGAAATCAACTGGAGTGAAGTCACGCGGCAGGCTATCCAAGAGAAGGTCGAGACTCTCGAAGTGATGGATGAACTCACCAGCGGGAGCGAACTTACCGAGAGCGATGTGCAGGACATCGCCAAGAAGATCAACGAAAGCGGACGCAAGCGCGTTAACGAGGAATCAGCGTAGACACGACGAATGAAGCTGGTTATCGACGCCAACGTCGTCATCTCCGCACTCATCGCTGATTCGAAAACTCGGGAACTCATCGTCACGCTTGAACCCGACCTGCTGACACCCGCATTCGTCCATGACGAGATCGAGAACTACGAGGACCTGATCGTCGAGAAGTCCGGAATGGAATCAGATCGGGTGGCACAGTTCATTGATCTGCTGTTCCAGTACATTGACGTTGTCCCTGCCAGCGAGTTCTATCCGACTATCGAGGGCGCGGACGAAGCAATCGGTGATACCGACCCCGACGACGTACTTTATTTGGCGTGTGCGATAGCCTGCGATGCAGCCATCTGGAGTGACGACTCCGACTTCGACGAACAGGAACTAGTTAAGACCTACTCAACAAGTGATGTCATCAACTCGTTCAAAACGCGTTAACGCGCTGTGCGATTGATCTGTCGAACGAATCGACCTTTGATGCGTGAGGCGGCCGAATTCGAGCGTCTGAGAAACGCCTCATTTGGCAGAAAATAGATGGATTCGGAGAGCTCTGCCGCATACACAGCGCCTCCTGAACGATTAGCCATTGCTCCGAGCTCTACCTAATCTTTTCTTGTCGCGACAGTTCGGTCATTGCAGGAAGTCGAGATGCCGAACCGCTGATGCGCCATCGACGGCCTGCCGGTGCTGCCGGGGTTTTATATGGGCTCCAGGGTGTGGGGCCCTTCGAATTTGCTGAATATCGACTTGCCACCCGCTCACACCGTCCTCGGTTTCACCCTCCACGAGCCGGGCTTGCGCCCGTTCGATCACGGGGATGTCGGGCCGCGATCCTGGTTCCACCACGAGAGCAGCCGGTATCGCCGGTCCGTCCCCGCGGCATCCATGAATGGGCCGGGAACCGCCACCGATCCCCATGGCCGGTCGTAGAAATCGGTTGCAGGGCGATCCCGAACGGGGAGCTCGGAGAGGTCATCCGCGTCACGAATCTCGAGCTGCCAGTCCTCCCGATGCAGCTCGGCGGCTACGGCTTCGTTGTCGGTAAACACGTTGCCGTCGGCCAGGTCCGCCTCCCCGGCGGCAGCGACGAGGAGATTCGCCTCGATCTCATTTGCCGTGGCCGTGAGGGGCTCATCATTCAGAGACCGGTCCGTCACGGCGTGGGCGGAGACGGCGGTCTCGAATGGGCCGATGAGGTTGTGGATGACGGTCGCGTTGCTCGTATCCGAGAGGTTGATGGCCCGGTCGTCTACACCCCACACCACGTTGCGGTCGATCAGGTTGGGCGTCCGGGAGGCCTCCAGAAAGATGCCACCCAGGATTGTGTGCCGGACGTCCGCGATGACGTTTTGGGTCACCCGGCTGTGTCGATTGTTCCAGTCGAGCCAGATCCCGGCGGCCGACGTCACGTCGTGGACGAGGTTCTGCCGGATGAGGACGTCGCTGGTGACCAAGAGTTTGATCGCCGCACACTCGAAGTATCGTTCGACGTCCTGCCAGCCGATGTCCTGGAGGTGGTTGCGCTCGAGAACTGCATCCCGAACCGTGTGGCCCTGGATCCCACCCGTGCCACAGCGGAGGACGTGGTTATCCCGCACGACGAACCCGCCGGGATGGTCCGCGACCCGCTTGCGTTCAGCGTCGTCCGCGTTCGCTTGTTCGACGGTCCGCGCGCCGACTTCGATGCCGACCGAGTTGCAGTCCCGGACCGTACAGTCCTCGATGACCCAGTGATGGCCGCCGTGGGAATCGATCGCGCCGACGCCGATCCGCGGGAAGCCGTTGCCTGCGTGCCCGAACGTCAGGCCGGTGATCCGGAGGTGCGAGGTCCCCGGTGCCTCGGGCTTGAAAAGTTG
>SKQO01000135.1 GCA_007118975.1 Halobacteriales archaeon
ACGAGGACACCGAGGCCGGTGAATGGGAGGGTCCCCTGCCTGAGGATCCGGACTACACAGACCAGCAGATAGTTACCGATGATACGGGAGTAATCCAGTATTCTATCCCGGCCGACTGGGGAGATATCTCCAGATCTCCGACCGGTTTAGGCCCTACCCTCGTGGCCACATCTGATATAGAAGGGTACACAGAATCGTGGGACGTGCCCGGCATTGAGGTCATCTTGACGACGGAACTCGGAGCAGACCTTGGTCAGGTTCTTGATGTATTTGCAGGCTTTGGTGATTTTTGCGAAGACGGCGGTCGGCAACGTGTTGGCTTCCCCGGATACGAATTTGAGTCACAAACGTGGTACCAGTGCGGGGGTGGAGAAACGATGTTCCTGTCGATGGCAGGGGTCTCGATCAGCGACCCGATCGACGGGCAACCGAACGACGAGCCCCCGAATAACGGAGCGATGGATGCACCGTATGTGATCCTCGTCGGTGCTCAAGTCACTACAGATCAAGACATTGGTGCGATTCAAGGTGCTCTCAACTCGCTCCAGACTCGATCACCTGGCTCTGAAAACGAACTCCCGACTCCATCACCTGACCCACAAAATGGGACACAGAGTCAAGAGGGAGCACTGTTTCAGGAACGATATCTGGAGTCCGGCGAGATTATCGAAGGAGAGCATTCTGGAGGTATGATGCCTCACACATACCCATTCAGGGCCGATGCAGGTGATCAGCTGGTCCTTGAAGTGGCTCGAGGAGATGGTGGAAGTGGCCAACTCGACTTTCGCTTAATGGAAGACTGGGGAACGATGGACTGGGCGGTCATTGAAGCAGACGGAACCGACTGGATGACAGGACAGCAACAACCGTTCGGCCTCTCGGGAACAGCCCAAGCTTCGACTGAAAATCTCGTTATTGGGCACGCGGTGACCATCGGATCCAGCCTCTACCCAGAAGGGTTCGGTCCGTACATGTTCAGGTTCGAAAACCTAGGCCGCTAGCCCACCTCCTCCGATAGCAAAGGGGAAATTGGCAACCAAATCCGGGGCGAGTGTCGCCGGATTTGGCTGATCGCTGCTTGCCCCTGAGATCCGAACACCGACTAGCTGATCGATACTGCAAAGGAAATCTTGTTATTCTGGATCCATTTTAGGACAACGGCCCATCGGACGACGATCCGCCGGGTGATGACGATAATCCACCGACGAAATCGGCGTTTTAGAGCCGGTGACAACGAAGACGACGGCATCGGCGACCTGAACGGGCGAGACACGTCCAGAATCGCATCAGACGTCTGCTCATTCGATCGTATCTCGCGCCTATTCAGCACGGCCCCCACAACATCACCGGTAGTTGATAAGTGTGACCCCGTCATGTTCGTAGACCGACCGAGCTTCAATTTCACTATACCCAGAGGAAACAAACGAAGCTGTCGTGCTGAGCATATGCTCTATACTCAGCAGCCTATTTGTATCAATAACCAGTTATTTTAACAGAGCCGTTTCTAAATGTTTGACCCGTCGATCAGTCGACTGTTGACATCTTGCTGGGACTGTCACGACGACGATCGAGCACCCAGACGAGGAGTGCACCACAGCTAGCGACGAGCGCTGGCCAGCGGTCACTGCTCAGGTACAAATCTCCTGCTGGCAGCCGATACTCGAGAAACGGCCAGAAAACAGCGTAGGCCTCACCTGTGGGCGTCAATAACAGGATGTCGAGAAGGTGGTGTGAAAGGATACCGACTGCGAACAAAGCGAATGCTTGCTTGCGATGGGCTGGTCCCAACAGGAGCGCACCGAGACCGATCAGGAGTACGGAGCCGACGAGGGTGTGCAACGAACTCCACGAAAACGCCACACCGAGTGTTTCTGCGACACGCTCGTCCGGAGCGATAAGCTGAATTTTTACGAGATCAGGGGTGAGCGCGCCGATCATGACGAGCGTGACGTGTGCCGGTCGAAGCGACTCATATCTGAACGAAAGCACCATCCCGAGGATGTAGCCGACGAGGACATGCGTTAGGACGTCAGCCATGACGTTCACCTCCGTCAACAGTCGATTTTTCAGGATGCTTGTGACGGTCCACGGCCGGTCGATCATTGGTTATGGTGGACTGGCCGTCGTTGTCTCGCGATTCAGCCACAGCGTCCTGAGTCTGGTTAGGTCGACGCTCATTTCGTGATCGGTTGGAGTTCTTCGTCCTCCAATCGCTTCTTCCTCCGACTCGACTAGCGAGTGGCTGTGCTCGAGGCACAAAGGCGAGTGTATTCCAATCGAACTGCCAGTGGTTGATGAATCGCCAGACGACCCAGAGTCCGCCCAGTGCTGAGACCAGATACATATACTGCGACTCGGATGTCTCTCGGGTGATCGCTCGCTCGACGGCGAGAGTCGAGTCGTCCTCGAGGGTGCCAAACGTGTTCACCCGATCGTTTATCTCGAGCGGATCGTCAATGTTCCCGGTCGCTGTGTCTACATCGACGAGAACAAATTGCCCATGGCCGCTGGCGCGTGTCGCGATCACAACCGGGTCGGTATCAACGACGAATCCGCCGAGGATGACTTGCTCACCCACATATTCCTCGGGTGTCGGCGTCACATCGCTTTCGTCTGGATATGCACCCTCCAGTGGATCACCAGTTGTGGTGCCCGCTAGAACCAAACTGCCGGTCAAAAGTACAACGAGGAAGATCCCGGCGAGGATGCGGCCAAATTGGCCATACGGCTCCGTCATCGGTGTTCCTCGAGTTGGATGTTTAGTGGCGGCAAATGTCTTCTGATCCAGCTGACTACTGCTGGCAACTGGAGTCAGCTTCTCGAGTGGATTCAGCTATTGTCGAATATCCAATAAAGTTATCTGATGGTAATCGAATGTTCCCGATGGCGGGTGAGTGAACAACTGTCGTCTCGGCAGTTTCCACCGACTGAGACATCGCACCTACCTGCCACTTTCGGTGATTGAGACGTTGTTGCGCCAATCAACACTTGATCACCCGCTCATCACCCCCCACATGAGCTCCACCGCTGGCCCATTGCCAGCGGTTTCAGCTGGTCGCTGAGCCGTGTCTCTCATTCGTCTCGACACGAATCCGATCCGTTCCTCAGTTTGGTGTAGCAGCCGCTTCGATGAGTTCATTCGCTGTGTCGCGAAGTTCGGCAGTCATGTGAAGCCCATGTTCGTCGACACGGCGCACGACCGTCTTTGCCTCATCTTCGGATAGGCCTTCTTCGACTGCCCTTACGATCACGCCGATGGTCCCAGTCACGGTTGCCCCGAGTCCGCGAGCAACAGTTCGCACTCGTCGATCATCGGAGATGACCGCCACCTGTTCGTCGGCGTCGGTGTGTGCGAGCACCGCGGCAATCACATAAACGTCGCCGTTCACCACGGACTCGTCGAGAATCGTTTGTGCCCGCTCAGTGTCTTGGTCTCCTTTCAGAGGTGTCGTCTCAATCGCGTCTTTATCGAACAGTCGATTGAGGTTTGCTCTGGCTGGTTCAGTCGTGACTTCCTCTTGGATCACAGGTAGGACAACGAGCGTGCCATCAAACGATGTCAGGAGTTCGAGTTCACCGATCGTTCCGAGGGCAATGAGTGTGGTTTCATCCACGTAAATTGACGTCATAGCTCGCGTGCGCTGTCAACGTCTGCAGCGAGATCATCAGGAGATAGCTGGCTCGTTAGATTCCGTTTCCGGGCGATTGCAAGCCACTCAGCGATACTTACTCCAGCGATTCGGGCAGCCTGATTTGTCGAGACTTCTCCAGTCTGATACTGTTCGATCGCGAGATGAATCCGGAGATCGGCAAGACCTTCGCGCAGTGCTTTCCGGATTACCGTGCTCTTGTCCTCGTCAAGTAGCATTGCGACTTCGTTGAGGTTATTTTCGTCCTCGTCGGGAATGCAGGCGCTGATCGATGGCATTGTATACAAGTCGGACACTGAACTGCAAAAATTCACCGCCGAGATTCGTCGGCAGTGGACGCCGCAGCACCGCTGTGTAGGTGGATCTGCTGGCGACGCCCTATCTGGCTACACCGAAGACGCAGACGATTCCCGCGAGCTGGACGAAAGAAAATGCTCCCCCGTCATAGCCCCGACCAATTATACTTGTCTCTGGTATCTATGGTATATGGACGAACTCAAGCAGATCAGTATTCCAACGCCGTTCAGCGTGGGTCGAGTCAACTGCTACCT
>SKQO01000153.1 GCA_007118975.1 Halobacteriales archaeon
GCCTATTTGATTTCTGAAGATTATTACATGCCCCCGGGGGTCGGCAGAGATCACAAACGCAACCAACGGCTGCGAGACGGCGTGAACGTCGGATGACCGATGAGAGACGCCTTTTCTCTAGACCGGCTGTCGGGAGCGTAGTTTCATTCCTGATCGTGTAAACATTTAACATGACGGTAGGACAACGTCCAGTGTCCCAACGTTGGACCGTCCACCTCCTATCGGCGTTTCGGAGGGGTCGAAAGAGCACTTCGGTTGAGGTATTCTAGTACTCTCTAGTCGACGCCGTCGTTCTAACCGGAAAATACCGGAGTGCCCCGGTCTTGTCGCAAGAATCCCACCAACACGTAGGTTAAAGCCCCGCCCCATTCACTTCGCACCCGCCGGTTCGGATGGGTGGGACGTACGCTCTCACAAGCTGCTTTCCCCCTATCTACTGGCACCTGCCACCAGCCGACAGGACGCCCCGTACCTGGTATCGTACGCTCGGCATTGTCACCCTGTCGGCTGTCCTATTCATCACGCTGAGTAACATCGGAAAAGCGGACCGGTGGCGCTCCTCGTCGACACTCGTTTCCTGCTGCTGCTCGCGGATATCACGATTGCGGCGAAGATTACACCGATGGTGATGCTGATAACGAAATGAAACAACCAGCCAGCAGCGATAGCCTGGAGAGTGAACAACGCCGCCACGCTTTCCACCATTGGCGTTTGGGACATTATCCCCCCGAGACAGCGCCTGCGATCAGTCCAGCAATGCCGCCGCCGATCCAGTTTCAGTGCCCGTCTCTACCTCGATATCGCGGCCAGTTTCAATGCTGATTGCCATATGGTGACACCTTACAAGTTAACAATAAAGGTTTACTGAAATTTTGATAATTTCGCATATATGTTGCTATACTCGCTGTTTGCACTTCTGGAGGGAAACAGATTAGAACATTGGTTTAAATCCGTGCCTCACGTTACCATATATCTTCATGACCCTGGGTCGCAAATTTTGCGAACTGGGTTATGACAATTGATCTGTCAGCTGAGAATGGACCCGTGTTTCTCGAATTCGAGATTGCCGGACCACTCACGACCGATGACCTCAGCAAAGTGGTAGATAGTCTCGATAATGACCAGGCAATTCAAAAAATCTCCATCGAGATTGGGACTGAAAATCCGGCCGTTCTGGAACTTCCGATGCTGAATTCGAAGGAAGCCACCAATTCAGGAGACACGGGTACTGGCGATCAGTCTTCCCAGTCTGTCCAAATCCCGGATGAACACCCCTCAACCGAAGAGAAACCCCGAGAGCCGGTTCCCCCCGAAAACGTATCGGCTGATCATACTCCTCGTTTACAAACCGGGAGCGATCCATTTGCCATAATGCGGCTAATCTCCCATCACGAAGGGTGGCTGCGAACGAAGGAGATCGCCGATGCAATTCCACCCGATTGGGACGTGTCAGAAGACGCACTCGGGTCGAATCTCTGGAACCTGGATAATCGGGGATTGGTCGAAAAACGACCCTATGAGGACGATAACCGGCAAAACGAATATCGAATGACTGACGTTGGTGAGCAGGTCTTGAACGATACGATCCAACGTGCAGGAGATCTCCCACCGATTACTTAGCTCCTTAGGCAATTAGGGACGGATGCGGCTTGAACGCCTTACCTCCAATTCTGTCATCCGGTGGCTTCCTGTGACTCCTCTCCGTCACCGATAACCTCCGCAAATCCGACATTTGGAGTAACCTCCATGAGTTCAATGTGCACCTCGTCGCCTGGCTCCGTGCCGGGCACGATGACCACATATCCGCGATCAACCCGGGCGATGCCGTCACCTTCGTCCCCAATACTTTCAATCTCGACGGTCCGTTGGTCACCAACGGAAACGGGTGCCTGTGGGCGGTCTCCGTTGGATTGCGCATCGTTTGGTTCATGTTCGGAGTCAACCACCTCGATGGCGACACGGCACACATCTCCATCCGCTAGGGTACCGTATTTGAATTCCTGCTCTGGTACTTCAATGATATTCCGATCATCAATCCGTTCGACACGTGTAGTAAACTTACTTACTACGTCATTCGAATTCATACTCATAGCTCTCGATATCCGATGCGAGGGTCGGGCGTCGAATCCGGGTACTTCGACTGAATTGGATTTTACACCCACCAATGGCCTGACTCATATCAGGCCGTCTCGGATGTACTGCGACAATCAAGCACAGCCACTTGAGTCTATCGACTGGCCGAATTCATTGGTATTCACTTCGGAGTCGAAATGTATGCCATCAGTCCCGGTTCCTTTCACGAATCGATCGGCTTAGCTTGTGAACTGAGGAGTCTAGATGGACAAAATGCAGATTGGTTCAAGATGCGCAAGAATGCTAGATAATCCGAAATATATCCATACCTAGTCCCACAATAATGCTTAGATGGGTCACATGTGAGCGAACAAACTTTCTTCGATAGAATCTTTGAAGCCAGGAGACAGAAGGACCAGTCGGAAGATGGTGTATTAATCGTTGAATTCGTGTGTATTTAGAGTACTCACAGATCGTAGGATATATTCATTTTGCTTCCCATTCTGGATTACGCGCATACAATATGTCGACAAGTGACAAAAAGACTGTTTACGATCTTCCTCCGAGTGCGAAATTAGTATACAAAGTCCTCGAATACAACGACCAACTGACTCAGCAACAGATAGCCACTGAGTCTCGATTACCACCTCGAACAGTCAGATTTGCACTTTCTGAGCTCAAATCTGTCGGTGTCGTCGAGGAAGAGATATCCTTTGCGGATGCGCGTCAACGGCTCTATAACCTACCTAACTCCGAATCAGGACAATCGGAGTAATTGACACCAAAATTTTAAGTTCTTTCGATATTATATCCTGCTTCCCAGAGTTATACATCACCCGAATTATTGGTCTTGATTGATTTCAAATGTAAAGTTAATCTTGTAGGGAATGGGTTTCGGAATGAGACCTTTTCCGGCGCAAGCTCGTGATAGGCCACGGCCGCACCTGGGTAGACTGAACTTCTATTAGCGTTGGGGTATAGTACCGGGGCGTGGATGAGCTAATCACCGAGTATGCCGCCTACGAGACGTTTGTCAGTGACTGGGAAGACTCGACGGAAAATGAAACGCGGATGTTGTGGCAACTACTCGGTGAGCTCGAAGCTGACGAAGTGCTGATTCGCCTCCCGAAGTGGTTGGCTGAGGAGAATATCGGGTTCGTCGATGGAGCGACACCAACACTATTCGTCGGCCGTCTCGACCGAGAAACGGAAAAGGCCATCCGTCTCGTTGACTCGGTAGCGGCGGAACCCTTGATGAAACACGCCCACCGCATACATCACATCGAAGACGGTCTCGAAACGATCGACCATACCGATACGCATCGCAGAGAATGGCTGGAGGAACGACTGGGCAAGACTCGTCGTGAGTTCGAAATGCGGGATGATGTCACGAGTCTCACTAACGAGTGGCTCCCGAAAAGCCAATTAGTCGCTATCGTCCGTCGGATTGACTGAAATTCGCTGTTGTCAGCCGTTAATCCGCTCCTTCCCAGAACGAACGCGAGTGGGATTCGATGGAATCCGCGGTCGGGGTCGAAGTCGCAAGACTGACCGCCACGAAAATGACGTACGCAATCACCACGCCGACGAACCCGTAGTGCATTCCGAATGTGTACGCCGAGGGGATATACTCCAGGAAAAAGAGAATCGTGATACCAGGTCCGAATATGAGTGACGCGACACCACCCGTTGCAGTCCCATGCTCCCAGTATGCTCCCAAGAAGACGGGGGCGGATGTCGTGGCGAAGCCGACGACGGCGAACGCGATGATGTCGAAGATTCCGGCCGGCCGGATCCACGCTAGGATGAGTGCCAACACAATGACGCCAATCAGGAGGAGCTGTGTGACCCTGACTTGTTGCCGCACGGTCGCTTCGGGGTCGACGAACTCGGCGTAGAGGTCCCGACTCGCCATCGAGCTCATCGTCAGGGCGACGGAGTCAGCCGTGGACATGATCGCGGCGGTCGCCCCGGCCATCGCAACGCCGAACACTACCGGGTGCATGAGCGTCTCGATCAGGAGTGGAATCACGTAATCCGGGTTGGGTGGCGACGGGATCACACCTACAGACCACACTCCAAGAACGGCC